>NZ_JBHZCS010000105.1:0-9514 GCF_042755705.1 Nocardia sp. NPDC059154 | reverse complement strand
AGAATCGCACCCGGCCGTACCCGTTGCTGCCTCCGCCGGACGACATCATCTAGCGTGCGGGCGCGGGGGGGGGGGGGGGGTTGGTGGTTTTGTTTCCTCCCCCCAGAGGGAGAGAAAAACACCCCCCCCCCCCCCCCCCGCCACAACCCCCCCCCCCCCCCCGGCCCCACGCCACGGGTAGGCGGGACGTGGCATTGTGGGGAACGTCGTGTCCGCGCCGGGTCGCGAGTGGAGAATTGTTCGGTCCGCTCGATGCCTCGCGCGGGCGCATCGCATCCCGCACCGAGCCCTGGGCAGCGCCGCTCAGCGAGCCGGGTGCACCTGCACGGCAGAAGTTCTCCGAGAGCTAAGGAGCCCCCTTGTCCGCACCGAATCTCACCCGCGAGCAGGCGATCGAACGCGCCGCGACGGTCCAGGTGGAGAACTATCGGGTCGAACTGGACCTGACCGGACAGCCCACCGGTGCCGAAGAGCCGCGCCGTGAGACCTTCCACTCGAAGTCCACCGTGACCTTCACCGCGACCCCGGGTGCGCAGACCTTCATCGACTTCGTGGGCGCGGGTGTGCGCTCGGCCGTGCTCAACGGCGTGGCCCTGGATGTGAGCGGCTACGACGAGGAGCAGGGCCTCACCCTGCCGAACCTGGCCGCGAACAACGAGCTCGTCATCGAGGCCGACGGCCAGTACTCGAACACCGGTGAGGGCCTGCACCGCTTCGTCGACCCCACCGACAACAAGGTCTACCTGTACTCGCAGTTCGAAACCGCCGACTGCAAGCGCATGTTCGCCTGCTTCGACCAGCCCGACCTCAAGGCCACCTACGACGTGATCGTCACCGCGCCCGAGGACTGGGAGGTCATCTCCAACGGCGCGGTCGCCGACACCCACACCATCGGCACCGTGGTCCGCCACACCTTCGCCACCACCCCGCGCATGAGCACCTACCTGGTCGCGCTCATCGCCGGTCCGTACGCGAAGTGGACCGACTCCTACAGCGATTCGCACGGCGAGATCCCGCTCGGCATCTACTGCCGCGCCTCGCTGGCCGAATTCATGGACGCCGAACGGCTTTTCACCGAGACCAAGCAGGGCTTCGGCTTCTACCACACCAATTTCGGTGTGCCCTATGCCTTCGGCAAGTACGACCAGCTGTTCGTGCCCGAATTCAACGCGGGCGCCATGGAGAACGCGGGCGCGGTCACCTTCCTCGAGGACTACGTCTTCCGCTCCAAGGTGACTCGCGCCTCCTACGAGCGCCGCTGCGAGACCGTGCTGCACGAGATGGCGCACATGTGGTTCGGCGACCTGGTCACCATGAAGTGGTGGGACGACCTGTGGCTGAACGAGTCGTTCGCCACCTTCGCCTCGGTGCTGTGCCAGGTCGGCGCGACCGAATACACCAATGCCTGGACCACTTTCGCCAATGTCGAGAAGTCGTGGGCGTACCGGCAGGACCAGCTGCCCTCGACCCACCCGATCGCCGCCGACATCCCGGACCTGGCCGCGGTCGAGGTGAACTTCGACGGCATCACCTACGCCAAGGGCGCCTCCGTGCTCAAGCAGCTGGTGGCCTACGTCGGTGAGGAGCCGTTCCTGGCCGGTCTGCGCGACTACTTCACCGAACACGCCTACGGCAACGCCACCTTCGACGACCTGGTGGGCGCACTGGAGAAGGCGTCCGGCCGCGACCTGTCCGACTGGGGGGCGCAGTGGCTCAAGACCACCGGCCTGAACATCGTGCGCCCGGACTTCACCGTGGACTCGGACGGCAACTTCGCGTCCTTCGCGGTCGTCCAGCAGGGCGCGGAGCCCGGCGCCGGTGAGCGCCGCGTGCACCGCCTGGCCATCGGCGTCTACGACGACCAGGACGGAAAGCTGGTGCGCACCAAGCGCGTCGAGCTCGACATCGATCCGGCCGAGCGCACCGAGGTGCCCGAGCTGGTCGGCGTCGGCCGCGGCAAGCTGGTGCTGGTCAACGACGACGACCTCACCTACTGCTCGGTCCGCCTGGACGCCGGCTCCCTCGACACGGTGGTGGCGCGCATCGCCGATATCGCCGAGCCGCTGCCCCGCACGCTGGCCTGGTCGGCCGCCTGGGAGATGACCCGGCAGGCCGAGATGAAGGCCCGCGACTTCGTGGCGCTGGTGCAGCGCGGCGTCGGCGCGGAAACCGAGATCGGTGTCGTCCAGCGGCTGCTCATGCAGGCCGGCACCGCGCTCGGCGCCTACGCCGACCCCGAGTGGGCGCGCGCCGAGGGCTGGCCCGCCTACGCCGACTGCCTGCTGGAACTGGCCCGCGCCGCCGGTGCGGGCTCGGACCACCAGCTGGCGTTCGTCAACGCGCTGACCGGCGCGCTGCTCTCGCCACAGCACATCGAGGTGCTGCGCCGGCTGCACGCCGATGACCCGGAGGGCGTCGGCCTGCCGGGCCTGATCGTCGACACCGACCTGCGCTGGCGCATCACCCAGGCGCTCGCGGCCGCGGGGGCCATCGACGCCGACGGCATCGAAACCCCGGTCATCGACACGGAACTCACGCGCGACGACACCGCCGCGGGCCGCCGCCAGGCCGCGGCCGCGGCCACCGCCCGCCCGCAGGCGGCGGTCAAGGAATCGGCGTGGGACACCGTCATGGGCGACGACACGGTGCCGAACATCACCGCGCGTGCCATCGTCACCGGTTTCGCCCCGGCGGGCCAGGGCGCGCTGCTGGCCCCGTACGTGGAGCGCTACTTCGCCGAGATCGCGTCGGTGTGGGAGCGGCGCTCCAGCGAGGTCGCCCAGACGGTCGTGGTGGGGCTGTACCCGCACTGGGCCGTCACCGAGGAGGCCGTCGCGGTGGCCGACAAGTTCCTCGCCGGTGAACACCCGCCGGCGCTGCGCCGCCTGGTGGTGGAGGGCAAGGCGGGCATCGAGCGCTCGCTGCGCGCCCGCGCCTTCGACCGCAGCTAGAAAGCACTGCACGGCAGCATATTTCGACCGCGACAGCCCCTCCCGAATCCATTCGGGAGGGGCTGTCGGCGGTGCGGGGCCGCGACTGAAGAGTCGCTGAAGAACCCCCGCCGGACGGGGTCCGCGGGCCCGGAGTCCGACATGATCGGTGCCGCAAGCCATCCCGACCGAATGAGGCCACCCACCATGACATCCTGGACCCGTCACGCCGCCGCCGCTCTCGCCGTCACCGGAATCTGCTCCGCCGCAGTGCTTTCCGGCACCGGCGTGGCGGCCGCCGACGACGATGACTCGCTCACCCGTTCCACCTGCAGCTGGGCCCAGATCGACACCACTCTCAACGATCAGGATCCGGTGCTGGCCCGGCTCATCGACGGCCACCCGGAACTCACCTCCGGGCTCGCCGTGATGTACCAGCTGCCGCCCGAGGCCCGGCCCGAGTCCTTCTTCCGCATCGTGTCCCAGTACCCCGACGTCGAGGACCGCATCGAACAGATCCGCCACGACCACGCCCCCGGCAGCGAACCCGTGCGCGCCAAGTTCGACCGCGTCGCCGACACCTGCCACCGGCACTAGCCCGGCAGACGCTGCTGTGGGCGGATCCGCCCACAGCAGCGCGGCAGGACTTCCGGCGGTCCGCTGCGGCACCGTGAAGGCATGGCAGAGAACAAGACTCCGATGTTCAACTGGCACACCAGGGAACAGCTCTTCGCCCGCCGGGTGCTCGTACTGGACGGGCCGCTCGACGACGACAACGGCACGCTGCTCATGACCCAGCTGCTCACGCTGGCGGCCGAGGATCCCGAGGCCGACATCTCGCTGTGGATCCACTCGCCCGGCGGGTCCGTGCCCGCCATGCTCGCCATTCGCGACGTCATGCGGCTGGTGCCGGGCACGGTGTCGACACTGGCCCTCGGATTGGCCTGCAGCGCGGGACAATTCCTGCTGTCGGCGGGGACACCCGGGCACCGCTACGCCCTGCCGCACGCCCGCATCCTCATGCACCAGGGTTCGGCGGGCATCGGCGGCAGTGCCGTCGAGGTGGAGGTGCAGGCCGACGACCTGCGCTACACCGTGCAGACCGTCCTCGGCCTGATCGCCGCCGACACCGGCCAGCCCTACGCCCAGGTCTTCGAGGACTCCCTGCACGACCGCTGGTTCACCGCGACGCAGGCCCGCGAGTACGGCTTCATCGACGGCATCGTGGACTCCTTCCACCAGGTCGTCCCGCAGCGCCAGAAGCTGGGGATCTCGGCATGAGCAGCTACACGATTCCGAATGTGATCGCCCGCGACCCGCGCGGGGAGCGGATCATGGACGTCTACTCGCATCTGCTCACCGAACGCATCGTCTATCTCGGCACGCCCATCGACTCCGGTGTCGCCAATGCCCTGATCGCCCAGCTCCTCCACCTGGACGCGGAAAGCCCGGGCCAGGACATCAACCTCTACATCAACTGCGAGGGCGGCGACCTGCCGGCCATGCTCGCGGTCTACGACACCATGCAGCACATTCAGTCCCCTGTGGTGACCACCTGCGTCGGCCAGGCGATCGCGGTGGGCGCCGTGCTGCTGGCCGGCGGCGCGAAGGGCCGCCGCAATGTCCTCCCGCACTCTCGAATCGTCCTGCACCAGCCCGCGATTCGAGGTCAGGGCACCATCCCCGACCTGATCCTGCAGGCCGACGAAATCGTCCGCATGCGCGCCCAGATCGAAACCATCCTCGCCACCCACACCGGCCAGTCCGCGGAAACCCTGCGCCGCGACACCGACCGGGACCGGGTCTTCACCGCGCAAACGGCGCTCGACTACGGCCTGGCCGACCATCTCCTCGGCCCTCGCGCCTGAACGCCGACGAGCATGCGCTGGTGCACGCACAACGCCGAAAAGGCAGGTGCGCCAACGCATGCTCGTGGATCAGGCGGCCAGCAGGACGGGGGAGATCGCCAGCGGCGAGATGGCCGGGTGCCGGGCCGGGGCGGGACGGGCGCGAAGTAGGTCCTCGGCCACCTGCCGTGTGAGCGAACCCAAGCTGGTGCCCAGAGCCCCCGCCAAGGCCGCGATCATCTCGCTGGACGGCTCCTTGCGCCCCCGTTCGACCTCGGACAGATACTGCGGCGAAATACCGGCTCGCCCAGCCGTTTCCGTCAGCTTCTCCCCCCGCTCCAGCCGAAGTGAGCGCAACTGACCGCCGAGTGCCTCCCGCCACAGCGGCTCGCGCACCGGCGCCGAACGCGCCGCACGTCGCACCACCCCGGCCCCTTCGTCGAGACCACCGGGAATTGCTTGCAAACGCGGATGCTCGGCCATCTCCCGAGCGTAAATTCCCCCACCCCGCCCCCGCGCCCCGATCTGCTCAGGGCGAAATGTCGGTCGGGGCGTGCGGGGGTCGGTGCGCGATCTTCACCCCTCGGGGTTTGGGGGCTGAGCCCCCAAACGTCCCTTGGGGTTTCAGGGGGCGAAGCCCCCGAGAAGAGCCGAGAGTCGGCTAGACCCGCCCGATGGCGGCGGCCATCACGCGCACGGCCGAGACCAGGCCGTCGATCAGCTCGCCCTGGCGGAAGGAGCTGGTGGCGGCGGTGGCGCCGAGCTGGCAGACGCGGTCGTTGGCGCGTTCGGCGACATCACGGCCGGAGCGTACCTCGACAGAGTTGGTGTTCGGGTCCACCGCGATGAGCACCGAGCGGGCGGCCTCGGGGGTGGAGGGGAACAGGGCGTCCACGCCGGCCGCCGAGTCGGAGCCCAGGTCACCGATGTAGACGTTGAAGCGCACCTTGGTGGCACGGGTGGCGTCGGTGAGCGCATTGTCCATGAGCAGCCGCTCGCGGTCGTTGAACGGCGCTTCCTTGAAGACGTCGCCGGCCTCGTGCACACCGGAGACGCGTCCACTCGTGGTGATCGCGTAACCGTGGGGTAGGTCGGCCTCGTCCACCACGGGCCAATTAGAACTTGCCACTTGCCCGGCCTCCGATCAGCTCCGCGTGGGCGGATTCGATAGCCGCATGGTCACCATGCGAATCAGCAGTGTCGTGGTGGCCGGATCCGGTCACCTCGTCGGTCGCGCTCCACAGCACCGGGGGCTGGGTCCACTTCGCACCGAGTTCGTAGTGTGCCGGCTTCTTGCCGGGCAGCGGCTTGCCGAGGAACGACAATCCGGCGATCACCAGATAGATCGCGACCGGGATGCCGACGTAGATCAGCACTGTCTGGAGAATGCTCACGGCCCAACGGTAGTCGATGCCCGTGTGCCTACTACGACCGGTAAGGGTTAGTGCGGCCGTGTCGTAACAAACCCCTTTCAGACCAGCCAGGCCGTCGAGTTCGCCGGAAGTTCCCGCCGCGGATTGATCGCCGCGCTCGCCAGCAGCACCTCACCCGCGGGGAGCAGGATCGGCGCATCGGTGGCATTGAGCACGCATAGCAGACCGCCCTCGCGCCGGAATGCGAGGCAGCCGGGCGGACTCGCGTACCACTCCAGCTCGAACCCCCCGAATTCCGGCCGGACGGCCCGCAATTCGATTGCCATCCGGTACAGCGACAGCATGGAATCCAGTCGCTCCAGCTGCGCCTCCACGGTCAGCGCCGCCCACTCCGGCGGCATGGGCAGCCACGGCACCCCCGTCGTGAACCCGAACGGCGGCGACTCCCCCTCCCACGGCAGCGGCACCCGGCAGCCGTCCCGGCCGCGCTCGGTGTGTCCGGAGCGTTCCCAGGTGGGGTCCTGCAGCGCCCACTCGGGGAGGTCGTCCACATTGGCCAGCCCCAATTCGGCTCCGTTGTAGATAAATACGCTGCCCGGCAGCGCCAGCTCCAGCAGGATCATGGCCCGCGCCCGCGCCTGCCCGACGGGCCCGCCGCCGTAGCGAGTGACCTCGCGCTCGATGTCGTGGTTGGACAGCGTCCAGGTGGGCGTCGCGCCGACCCCGGCCACCGCGCGCAGCGAATTGTCCACGGCCGCGCGGATCCGATCCGGCCGGAAGGGCGTCTGGGCGAGCCGGAAATTGAAGGCCAGGTGCAGTTCGTCGGGCCGGACGTATTCGCCGAAGCGGCTGTTGTCGTCGACCCACACCTCGCCGATGGCGACCGCGTGCGGATACTCGTCCATCACCTTCCGGATCCGCCGGTGGATGTCGTGCGCACCGGGGTTGTTGAAACGCGGATCGTCGTCCTCGAGGTGGAGCATCCGTGTGTCGACGCGCTCCATATCGGGCAGGCCCGGGGGTTTGGCCATGCCGTGCGCCACGTCGATCCGGAAACCGTCGACGCCGCGGTCCAGCCAGAACCGCAGGGTTTGTTCGAAATCGGCTGCGACCTCAGGGTTTTCCCAATTCAGGTCGGGTTGTTCGGCGGCGAAGATGTGCAGGTACCACTGCCCCGGTCTACCGTCCGGTTCGATCACCCGGGTCCAGGCCGGACCACCGAAGATGCTCGGCCAGTTGTTCGGCGGCACAGCGCCGTCCGGCCCGCGGCCGTCGCGGAAGAAGTACCGCGCCCGCTCCGGACTCCCCGGCCCCGTCGCCAGCGCCGCCTGGAACCACGGATGCTGATCGCTGGTGTGGTTGGGCACCAGGTCCATGGTCACCCGCATGGCCCGGTCGTGCGCCTCGGCGATGATCTCGTCCAGCGCCCCGAGGCCGCCGAACAGCGGGTCGATATCGCGCGGGTCCGACACGTCGTAGCCGCCGTCGGCCATGGGCGAGCGCATCACCGGGCAGATCCACAGCGCGTCCACCCCGAGTAGCTCGAGATAGCCCAAACGGTCACGCAGTCCACCCAGATCACCGACACCGTCACCGCCGGAATCGGCGAAGGAACGCGGGTACACCTGGTAGAACACAGCCGATCGCCACCACGGAGCCGGACCGGCCCCGCCCCCGGCTGCGGCGGAAAAATCAGTCACAGCCGTAATGGTGCCAAAGCACAGTGACTTTCGCGGTCACGTCGAATGGACTTGTCCAGTTTCAGCAAATGATCAGCGGACAGCTGCGGGCGCCCGGAAACACTGTGAGGCGCTGGTATTTCTGCGGATCAAACTCAAAAAGGCGAGTTAATCAGCGAATTCGCGGCCATCTCGAAGTAGTCGAGCAGCTGCTGCCGGTGCGCATCGTCGAGTACCTCCGGCTCGATCTCCGCCACCGCGATGCGCATGGCCCGCAGCCACGCGTCCCGCTCGATCGGCCCGACCTTGAACGGCATGTGCCTCATCCGCAGGCGCGGATGCCCGCGCTCGTCGGAGTAGGTCCGCGGCCCGCCCCAGTACTGCTCCAGGAACATCCGCAGGCGTCGCTCGGCCGGGCCCAGATCCTGCTCCGGATACAGCGGCCGCAATACCTCGTCCTGCGCCACCTCGCGGTAGAACGCCGCGACGATCCGATGGAACGTCTTCTCGCCGCCCACGGCTTGATAGAAGGAGGTTGCAGTCTGCTCGCCGGAAGTCACGTCCCCATTGTGCCCACTCCCGCGACGTCCGGCCCGGGTGCACCCTCGATGCGGCCGATCGACGCCCCCTCAGCACACCGTTCGCAGCTCGGAACAGCGTTTCTCGACGCCTGGCCGGCCCGCGTGCACGATTGTCACGTCCCGTTCATCCGAATGTGCCCGACAATGTGCGAAATCACCGTGCAATATGCGGCAAGTCATGGTCAACTGGGTGGCAGTCTGCCGAGATACCACACAATCGGACGAATACGAAACCGGGGTATGGCCCATGAAGCAGCGGCACGGCGCCCGACACGAGGCGCGGACCCATCGACAACTCCAGCCCGCCGACGTCCACAATCGTGGGTCGGGGGCTACTCCGCTGCACTTGCTGTCCGAACATTCTCATTCCGAGCATCACCTGGGCGCTCATCCCGAGCCCGCCCATCCGGGCGACCACCGCGAGCACGCGCATCATCCGCCCACCGCAGCACCCGTTCCCGCCTGGGCCAAACGCCGCGTGCTGCTGCTGAACGCCACGTACGAGCCGCTCACCGCCCTGTCCGCGCGTCGCGCCATCGTGCTGCTGATCTGCGACAAGGCCGACACCGTGCACGACAATCCGGAGGGTCCGGTCGTGCATTCCGCCGGCACCTCGGTGGCGCTCCCCTCGGTCATCCGACTACGCAACTACGTGCGCGTCCCCTACCGGGCACGGGTACCCATGACCCGAGCCGCCCTCATGCATCGCGACCGCTACCGCTGCGCCTATTGCGGCGGCAAGGCCGAAACCATCGATCACGTCATTCCGCGCAGCCGTGGCGGCGCCCACTCGTGGGAGAACTGCGTCGCGTCCTGCGCCCCCTGCAATCACCGCAAGGCCGACAAGCTCCTGAGCGAACTGGGCTGGACGCTGCACCATCCGATGGTCGCGCCGAAGGGTCCGCACTGGCGGTTGCTGTCGGCCAGCTCGGAACTGGATCCTATGTGGTTGCAGTACCTCGGCGAGGGCGCGGCCTGACGCGTCACTCCCCCGTGGGCAGACCGGCTTCGGCGGCCAGTACGCCGAGCGCGCGCAGGAAGGCCGTGCGCTCCTTCGCGGTCAGCCCGGCGGTGAGTTCCTCGTCGAGTTCTCGCGCGGCCTTT
>NZ_JBHZCS010000104.1:0-26161 GCF_042755705.1 Nocardia sp. NPDC059154 | reverse complement strand
CGCACGCACCCCACGTCCGTGCGCCCCCCTGCGCGCCCCCATTGGATCAGCGATCCGAACAAGGGGAAACACGTATGTTGGTCAGGTGAGGGATCTGCTAACGACCGCAACGTCCGAAGATGTCCGGAACCTTGAAAGGCGCATCGCCGTGCTGCCTATCGGCAGCCTTGAGCAGCATGGCCGATTCCACCCTTTGACCACAGATACGGTCATCGCCTGCGCTATCGCGCAGCGCATTGCCGATGATTACGGTCTCTTCTTGCTCCCCCCGATCACCTTCTCGTGCTCGCATGAGCACGCAGCGTTTGCCGGGACGGTCAGCATCAGTCCTTCGACGCTGATCGCCGTGATCGAGGACGTCTTCAGCTCGCTCCGCACATCCGGCATCTGCAAGATCGTGATCGTGAACGGGCACGGCGGGAACTATGTGCTTCAGAACGTCGTCCAGCAGGTCAACGCCAGCGGACCACAGATGACCTTATTCCCCGGCCGGAGCGACTGGGACGCCGCGCGCACCGATGCCGGGATGCAGACGAACGGCCACGAAGACATGCATGCAGGTGAGCTGGAGACTTCGATCCTTCTCCATACGGCACCTCATCTGCTTCGCCCTGGCTACGAGACAGCGGATTGGCGTGCAGATGAGCGACAGTTCCTCCTTGTGGGAGGGATGCAGGAATACACCGAGAGTGGCGTAATCGGTTTCCCATCGCTGGGCACGGCCGACAAGGGGGAGAAGACCTTGAGTTCGCTTTCAGGGGCGTTCAAGAAACATCTTCAGCGCTTGGCCGACTGAGCGGATAACAGATCGACTGCGGCGGCCTCGAACTCGCGAAGCGCCTCATTCCGCACAGGCCGTACCCGTTTCGATAGCTCGCGAAGAACTCCGATGGCCCGTGCCGATGGGGCGGAGCGAATCAAGCTGGCGGCCTTCATCCCGGTTTGGGCCGCCAGCTCGAATTCGTTGGCGTCGATGTACGCCGACGCGAGCCTGGCCGCGCAGAGCCCCTGATCGCGACGCTGCGACTTCGGCCATTCATCAAGCCCCATCGTGTAGGTCTCGATGGCACGGTACGGCTGACCAAGCCTGGCCCAGCTGTGCGCGGCTTCCATCTCGATGTAGGAAGGCGTGCAGTACAGAGCTAGCGGGCTTGGGTCGTCAATGGCTAGGACCTGCTCCATCGCTCGATCCAGCGCCTTGCGGCACTCGTCCGCCTCCCCGGTCATTGCATAGGCATTCGCCTGTTGACGCAATGCCACCGCGCGCAGCTCCGGAGTGATTTCGTCCCATCCACGAAGTGCGGCATTGGCCAAGCCCAATCCCTGTGGTGCATAGCCGTTTTCGGTGGCGATGTTGCTTCGCCGCTGAAGGATGTACGACATGAGATGCGGGTCGCCGATTTCCTCGGCGTAGTCCATCGCGTTCATCGTCCAATGCCGCGCGCACTTCAGGTCACCCGAGTCCTGGTACAGCCACCCGGCGAATTCACAGAACCGAGCACCCACTTCCAACAGCTCCGACCGCATCTCGCCGCGGGCCTTGCCGCACAAGTCCTGAACCAGCTGGAGCTCGCTCTGGAGCGTTCCAAGTACGTAGCGAGGGCCGGTCAGTGCATCCATACGGGCACGCGCGTCCAACATCTCCTTGAGATGATCGACATACTCCGAATCAACGGTTTCGAAGGGCAATGCGATGAGATCCGCCGGCGGTGCCGACGGCTTGACTTCGTCTTCAAGCCTCCCCGACGGCTCGTCGAGATATCCGATATCAGCGGCCGAAAGTGGGCGGCGGGCCTCGATACTGAGCACGCTGAGCATCACGTCCAGACTGCGCTGGCTCGGCCGATGCACACCGTCGATGTAGCGGCCGACATTGGTGTGCTTTGGATGCACAGGACGGCCGCCATCCTGCTCGCTGTACTGCCGCATCCTGTTGGCAAGCCCTTTGGGCCGGAGCCCTACCTCGGCCAACACGGCAGCCAACCGCTCGTTCTTTTGCCCCACAGCAGATACACCCCGACCTGCCGCCGAATCTCCTGTCGCCCAGGAGCGAATATCGCTGTCCTGCATAGGATTTCTCCAGGATTCCTGGCGTTTCCACCCGTTTCGGGCATCGTATCGCAGAAGGCCGACACCCGTGCGTAACTGCAATCGGAGACCCTCGAGAAGTCCTGCGCGATGTATTGGAGGTGGAATCTGCTGCAGGACAGTCGGTTCCCTCAACCACCGAGCCCAGGTACCTATGCATTGGTATGACGAACCCACCCAGCGGTCCCCGGAGGCCGTCGCGGACAAGCGGGCGCCTAGGAAGTTCGCCGGGTGGCCAACCTCCTAGGCGGAGCAGGTTCGAATCCTGCCGAGGGCACATACTGACCTGTACTTTTGCGCACAGTCGCGCTCCAATGCCAGATACGTGCCAGTTCCACGTGTTCGAGAGCCGCAGAAGTGGATATTCGGGCACAGGGCGGAGCAAGGTCCGTGCCAATGGCGGACATTCGCGTGTCCGCTGCAACGCCCAGCCCTTGCCCGACGTCAAACCAACCATGAACGACGAACGGAGCCAGCGCCGTCGGCGTGCGGGGCTCGACCCGACCGACCCCCGTGAACCGGTGCCGATTCCATCAGATCCGGATCATGATCATCACCACCATGCCGAGCGGGCTTCGGTGCGGACGGCGATGGCCGGCACCACCCGGTCGGCATCGGCAGCGCCGCGATGCCTTCCAGCGCGTTCAATACCGGTCGGCCAGATCCTCGTCGTCGACCACCCGCACGGCCTCGGCGAGCCGCCGCAACCTCGCGACCACGACCTCGGCCGCCACCCCGGTCCGATAGACGCCGTCGCACACCGCGACGACACCGCCGAGCATCGGCAAGGCGAGCAGCGCGAGCACCTCGTCGACCTCGTCCAGACCCGGCGCCGGATCGACCGCCGGCCGGACCGCGCGCAGCACATCGCGCCCGTCGAACATCTCGGCCGGATCGCCCTCGGCGAGGACGTCGAGGACCGCAGCGAGGAGATGGTCAGATGCCATCGCTGACACCGTCCCGCCCGTCGAACGCCAACGGGCTACAGCCCGGGCCGAGTTCCGGCTGATACACATGGGCACCGCAGCGGCCGCAGGTGTGGACGAGATGACCGCGCGAGCATCCCGCCAGGCGGCACGCGGTCCAACCGAGGGTCGAGCCGCTCGCCGCAAGTACATGGCGTTCTGGACCCGAGCAGAAGATCGGCGTCGGGAGAACCCACCCGCGCGGAGTCTGGACCAGCTCGTCGTTGTCGATGGCGTAGCCGTCCGGGTGCAGATACCAGACACGACGCCGGTCATTCGAACCCATGTGCGAATGATAGCCGAGCGGTCGCTTATGATCTGCGCGTGTCGGACGATCAGAAAATGTGCCAGATCTGCGGCGAGCGCCCGGTCGGCGAGGGCTACATGTCGATGATGTGCCCGGAGTGCCGGGCTCGGATCGAGGAGCAGAATCGCACCCGGCCGTACCCGTTGCTGCCTCCGCCGGACGACATCATCTAGCGCGCGGGCGCAGCGAGCTGGCCGGTTCGGTCAGCGCGGTATGCGGCATGTGCGGACATTGGTTGGGTGAGATGCCCGTCCTAGCGCTTCGGCGGGACTGGTCGGGCGATTCCGGCCGCCCTGGGCCAGGTGTTCGAGAAAGCATATGGGTCCAGTCACGATAAAAGTCACGCTCAGCGGTGTAGATCTGGTCCGGGCCTGGTCGTAGGACAGCCGCGCCAGCCCGGTGCACCGAACGGCGCGTCACTGCTGCACTGCCACCAGCAGCTGCACATGGACTACGGGTTCATGGCCTTGCTGTGCGTGAGCTGGGCACGCTGTGCGATCACCGCGTCCAGTGACCAGCGGCCAGGCCCGGCCCACAGCAGGAAGATCAAGCCGAGCAGCATCGCGAAATCGGTGCGGGCGTCGTGGGCCATGCCCCAGAAGCCCTGCACGCCACCGAATCCGCCGGGGCGCAGTTCGCGCAGCTTGGTCAGCACGATCGCCAGACTGATGTCGATCAGCAGCGGCACCGCCGCCAGCCGGGTCAGCAGGCCGATGACGATCAAGGCGCCGCAGGCGATTTCGACGACACCGTCGAGGTTGGCGAAGAACGTCGCCGCCGGTATCCCGATCTTGTCGAAGCGGCCCGGACCCAGCGTGTGCGGGTAAAGGAACTTCTGGATCCCTTCGCTGAGGAACACCAGCCCCACCGCCACCCGGATGCAGATCACCGCCGCCGGGCCGTCCGCGCCCAAGATCCGCGGCCACGACGACCTCTGCGTTCGCGTCATCGGTCCTCGCCTCCCGATATCGTCACCCGAGATACGTCGTCGGCATGACAGCGGTGACCTTCTTCGGCGTGACTGGCCTCTGTGCCCTGCTCGCGGCCCGCGACTTCGTCAACCGGCGACATTGCGCGATGTGCATGGAGGGCTCCTACTACGTCACACGATTCCTCGAAGTAGGAGCCCTCGATGCACATCGAGCAAGTCAACGCCCCGGGGCTGATCGCGCCCGCACCCCTCGCAGACGTGGCCCCGCCCGGCCTACGGGATGGGAGGCAGAACCGGGCGGGGTGTGTGCAGCACATCTCAACCAGATCTCAACCGGCAGGCACCCGACCATGGCTGTGCCATTGCCGAATAACCGCTGATCATCGTAGGTGCGCGATTGTGCGCGGGTCCCCCGCCACGCCGCGACACAAGCCTCTCGCCGCTACAGCCACAGCTCGGTCTCGGGGGATGCCGGTCCCCGCGAGACGACAACCGCTGGGCGAAGGTTTGCGTCCACGCAGCCGTCTCCGATTCCTCGCCGAGCCCGGATGCGCGCTATCGCGTCCTCGGGCCGCCGGCACGGCTGTCCTGCCTCGCGCCGCCGGAGTGGGCCTGCAACGAACGTCCGAATGGCTCCGAATAACCAAGTAAGGACCGGGGCCGCGGGCCTGAACCGTCCCGCTATAGCCCCGAATAGGTGGTGCGCTATGACCGGTTTGACCGGTAGCCAGGCCGAGCAGTACCTCTACCGCGTACGGCTACGGCTGGCAGCCGACTACCCTCAGGCCGTCGTCTCCGACGAGAAGACCGAGTGGTGTCTCCGCCAGGTGCGGATCAGAGACAAGCAGTTGTGGCCCGCAGCGGATCTCGTCGCGGAGTGGGCGGGCACGGTGCCCGATGACTGGGTTGGTGCCTTCGAGTCGGGTCGCGAGTAGCCCACGCTCGCGTTCGGAAACGATCGGTTCCCAGCTCTTGATGCAGTAGGCACGCCGAGCCATATCCCGCCCGCACCTGGTGAAGGGGTGTGTCTGCGGCCTTGACGTGCGGCGTCGGCGTCGTCGGATCATGGCCCCATGACTCGCGCTCTGTCGACGCCGCCCGCCATCGCCTCCGGAGCCCTCGCCGGCTCCCCTCAACCGGTTCTTCCCGCCGCCGGGAGTCTGCTGCTTCGTCCCTGGGAGCAAGCCGACGCGCCAGCCTTTCTCGTACCGGGACGGCGAGACCCGCCGCTGGCACACGCGCCGACCCTCCACCGAGACCCAGGTCCGGGAATGGTTCGACACATACCGCCAGGACTGGCGACAGGAGAAGGGCGGCCACTGGGCTGTCACCCGCGACGGCGAGGAGGTGCTCGGCCGGATCGCGTTGCGCGGGCTGGACTTCGACGACGGCATCGCCGGCGTCGGCTACTGGGTGCTCCCGGCCGCCCGGGGCGCCGGTGTCGCCTCGCGCGCCCTGTCGGCGCTCACCGGCTGGGCTCTCGACGAGATCGGTTTCCACCGCCTGGAACTGGACCACTCGACCCGCAACCATGCCTCGTGCCGGGTCGCCACGAAGTCCGGCTATCTCCTGGAGGGCACCAAGCGCAGCGCCGCCGTGCATGACGACGGCCGACACGACATGCACCTACACGCCCGCATCCGTGGTGTTGGGGTCTGTAACTCGGGGTCCCGGTAGAACTCGCCGTGGTAGGCGTGTTCTCGCACTGTCGGGACGAGCATTCCGTGTCAGAGGTCTCGCGCGCGGTCAGGTGTCGAATGATTGCCGATCGGCGAGCCAGGTCTGCGGGTTTTCGCCGGTGGCGAGAAAGATGGTGCGACGCCCGACCTGCACGGCGTGATCGGCGAACCGCTCGTAGTAGCGGCCGAGCAGAGCGAGATCCACAGCGGCAGTAACTCCGTCGTGCCAGTCCGGAGCGAGCACCACGGTGAACAGGTCTCGGTGCAGTTCGTCCATTACGTCGTCTTGCTGATCGAGTTGCGCGGCGTCGTCGGGGTCGCGAAACTCCAAAACCGCTGCGGCGCTGGTGACGATGGCAACCGCAGCCGTGCCCATGCTCGCAACGATAGGGCGGACCGAGTCCGGGACGGCATGGCCGGGGTGCCGGCGTCGGGCGACGGTGGCGATGTGGCTGGCCAGGGTGCCCATGCGAGCGAGGTCGCCGACGAGCTGGAGGGCAGTCACGACCTGGCGCAGTTCACCGGCGACCGGGGCTTGCCGAGCCAGAAGACCGACGGCGGCCTGTTCACAGCGATCACGCATGGTCTCGATCTCCGCGCACACGTCGATGGCGTGCTCGGCCTGTTCGATGTCGGCGTCGAGCAACGCGTTCGTCGCCGACGCGACCGCGCTACGATCGCGCAGACTCATCGCCACCAGCAGCGTGGCCAGACGAGCGAGACTCTCGTGATACTCGGTCCGCATGGCTCCATCCTCGTCGAACCACGGCAGTTCCGTTGACCAGCAGAAACAGGCTAACGGTGGGCAATGCCACCGGACTTCGTGACCCTCGAAAAACGGAACCCGGCGGGCCGGTCAGTCCCTGTGGGGGCGGTCGGCCCGGTGCGACAAGCGTTCGGTGAATGTCTCCGCCCATGCCGCCGACTCCGATTCCTCGGCGGTGTCGAAGGTGCGCCTGGTCGGCGTCGAGCCGCCGAAGCTTTCACGCCGCTGTGACCCGCCGGGTCTGGCTTGCATCGCCAGTAGCCGTACGCCCCAGGAGACGTATGCCTCCACGTTCATCCCCGCGTCGTCGGCTGCATCCTTCAACGTGAGCCAGTCGTCTTCGCCGACGGTCACCACAATGTCCCTGCTTGCCATGCACGAGAACGGTAGACCGCAGACTCCGCCGCCACCCGCCAACACCCACGAGCACCCCAACCCGAGTATCCGCACATGCCCCTTACGGCGCTGTTCGGTCCGGCCAGGCCACCCGCTCGATCCGCACACGGCGAAGTGCCAGGATGGCAAGGGGGGCACCACGCCGACGGGAGAAGGAAAGTGCAGGTCGGGGGTCTCCCATCGGCGCGCTAACTGACCGCAGCGACGGCCGCCGGCGATGGCGGCCGAATACCAGACGCATGACAGCGGGACTTGGGCCCGGGCGGGGCCCGTAGGCTTGCATATGAATTCTGCTGACCCCCTCAGCTAGCCGACTTCGAACATCACTGAAGAGGACAAGCGGCTCGAGGCGGGTGGCCCGGAACGGTTTCGAAACCCGACACGTGAGCCCCACTTGGCGCTGTCGCGATTCGCCGATGTTCTGTCTCTAAAACGATCGCTTTCGAGATCCGTTGTGCGGCAGCCAGCTTCGCTGGATGGATCGGTCTTGGAACCCCGTCTCCGAATCAACGTTTCCAGTGCCCGGGCTGCGGGCCACGCCTCTACGGCCAGCCTCCGGTGAAGCCTGTTCCGGGAGCGTTCGGAAAACGATACTCGTGTCGTACAGGCGAACTCGTGTCGTGCCGGATCGTTTCGCGCAGAATTTGATCATGTTCGGGTGGGTGCGGCCCACGTGGGCGCGGACGAAATGTTCGATTGTCTGGCTGAGCCGTCGGTTGGGCCAGGTGCGGTTGTTCACCGCGGTCACGTGGGCGTTGGCCGTCGGTGTCGGGATCGCGGTGACTTCGCAGCTGGTGTTGAAGTGGGTGATCAAGACCAATCAGAACCAGGCCGCGCCGATCGACGTCACCAAGCTGGCGTTGACCGTCGTGGGCGGGGTCGGTGGCGCGGTCGCGCTGGTGGTCGCCTACCGGCGCCAGCGCGATCTTGAACAGAACCGGTTCGTCGAACGCTTCGGTGCCGCCGCCGCCCAGCTGGGATCGGCCGATGTCGCGGTCCGCATCGCGGGGGTGTATGCGATGGCCGGCGTCGCCGACGAGTCCGCTGGGGCCAACCGGCAGCAGTGCATCGAGGTGCTGTGCGGGTATTTGCGCCTACAGTACGACGCCGCCCACGGCGGATCCGGGCGCACCAAGCTGGTGACCAGAACCGTGGTCGAGCGTGACGACGTCAGCCGCAATGTCGAGGTCGAAGAACACACCAAGTACCGGCAAAACGATCGAGAAGTACGCCAGACCATCGTCCGCGTGATCGTCGAGCGGCTGCGCACCGGCACCGCCCAGGACTGGAGCCGGAACAACTTCGACTTCCGCGGCGCGCATCTGGAATCCGCAGACTTCAACGGGGCCAGGTTTGCGGGGATCGGACGCTTCGAAGGAACACACTTCTCCGGCAACGCCTGGTTCCATGACGCTACCTTCTCCAGCAGCGCGAACTTCCGAAAGGCGACCATCTCCAGCACCGCGGACTTCGGGGAGGCGACCTTCTCCAGCACCGCGGACTTCAGGGAGGTGACCTTCTCCAGCACCGCGGACTTCGGGCAGACGACCTTCTCCAGCACTGCGAACTTCGGGGAGGCGACCTTCCCCAGCGTCGCGAATTTCCGGAAGGCGACCTTCTCCGGCAGCGCGCGCTTCTGGCGGGCGACCTTCTCCAGCACCGCGGACTTCGGGCAGACGACCTTCTCCGGCGTCACGCACTTCATGAAGGCGACCTTCAGCGGCGACGCGGACTTCAAAAAGGTCACCTTCAGCGGCGCTGTTGGCTTCTCTGGTACTGACTTCGGCAGCGGCATAGTGTCGTTCGAGAATCCCCGACGGTGGGATCCGGCACCTGTGTTCGACTGGGATTCCGACAGCACCAAGAAGCCCGCCAATGTGGAGCCCCAGCGGTGGCCTCCACAATGGGCGGCGTGAGTCCCCTGTCCGTGTTCGGAAAACGATCGTCCGACGAACCCAGGAACTCGGCCGAAGGCCGTGCGGGTCTCCGCAGGTCGAGGTGTTCGACAACCCGTTCTCTTACTGGCCGCGGTGACCTGGGGTCGCGGTAGAACTCGCCGAAAAAACAACGGATATAGGCATTGGTCCCGGTCGTGCGGCGGTGTATCGCGAATCCCCGAAGGGTTGATGTTGCCGCGTACACGGCAAGAGTTACAGGTTCGGCCTGCGGAAACGCCTTGGCGCTGAGGGTGTCTCGCGAACGAAGGTCTCCGGACAACCCGCGTTTCCAACCCGACCAGCGGACATTGGTCTTGCCACTGAACTTGGACCACCGCTGGTCACGGATACGACTGTGGCCCAGATTCATTGACAACGGACAGGAGTCTCCTGATCAGTTGTCGAACCACCATTCGGTCAGGCATTGAGCAGGACCGACCGAGCCGATGTTGGTGGCCGTGTCGTCGCTGTGTCCGCACACGGTGACGGCGGAGGCTCGACCCATCGGTTCGTCGATGCCGCGATTGCCATCACGGTACGTCGTGTCGTTCGCGCCGTAGTTCGAGTTCGCCGCGATCGAACTGAACCACGCGGAAACGACTGGTGCACCCAGCCCGAGGAACAGGCCGAACGGTGTGGTCACGCCGTCGTTGATCCACATCTCGGTGCGGTAGCCGACGGCCGCGCGCATGCCCTGGAATATGTTCCACCACACATCGAACGAGGTCGTTTCGTCTGTTGTGGTCGGAATCACCTCGCAGGAGTGCAGTATCCAATAGGACAGCTTGTCGTAGCCACCCTCCGGGACATCCTGCAACCGAACCAGGTCGTCGGCGTTGTCACGGGTGGAGAAGAGGCCCCAGTTGCCGTGCACCTCGTTGAGCGCGATATCGACGGCGTTGACGAATCTGTTCTTGTCCGAAAGGAATTCGAACGGTTCCGCCCAGTAGTACTGGGTGTCGGTGAACGGGATGTGGCTGCCGAGGAATCCGGCCATCCGCAGCGCGCCGAGGAAGTTGTTCGCGCTGTCGACCCAGCCCTGCGCGTCCTTGCGCACGACGTACCGTCCGACGGTGGGATCTCCCGGTGGCGCCGGTGCCATGTCATCCGGGTCGTCATCGCAACCGTCGTGCGGCTCGGTGGGCGATGGTCCTGTCTGTGTGCCGATCACCGGCAGTGGCTCCAGTTCCTCACCGAAGGCCACGAATCCGGTGAGCCGGCGGTCGGCGGCGTGCAGGTCGTCGTTGCGGAACGTGAGCGTGGCGGTGTAGTTGTACACCGGCTGCAGATATCGGCCGCCGGAATCGTAATAGGCCGGTTTCACCGAATCGACTGTGACACGGGCTGTTTCGGCGGCATCAGCGAGTTGAGCTCGGATCGCGGCGGCGATGTCCGTGCGCGGCCGGGACGGCATGCGCAGCGCGATCGATGTGGCCGGCCGCCACCGATGCGAGAGCCCGCGCAGCACGCCGCCGCCGTCGAACACCCCCATCGCTCGCGTGCCGGGACCGAACACCGCGAACTCGTCCACTTGCCGCTGCAACCGCACATAGGCGAGCACCGGTTCGGCCGGTCCGTTCCGTTCGCTGTCACGCTCGTGGCGCGCGGCGTTGAGCACGACCGGATCCAGCGGTACGAGCTGGGTGTCGTCCTGCGGGAACAGCGACGTGTTCCGGACCATGTCGCGCGCCGCGCGTGTCGCGAGTATCCCGATGTCGGGATTCGCCTTCAGCGATTCGAGTACCGGCAGCACTGTCGACTCCCCCGTGAGCGGATGCACAAAGGCCACCAACCGCCCGTCGTCGTGCGCCGCCCTGGCCCCGGCCTCACCGAACGCTTCCAGCGTGACATCCGGATTCCGCAGCGCAGCGTGCACGAGGTCCTCCGGGGCGAGGATGCGCTCGCCGAGCTCCAGGACCCGTACCGGAGTGTCGATCTCAGGAATTTGCTCCAGCGACAGAATGATGTCGTCGTCTCCAGGGCACCCGTTCGGTGGATCGCGGCGATCGCCGCTGCTGTTCGTAGCCACTGTTGCTCACCCCTCGGTTGTTGCTATCGGACCAGACGATTCTGGCCGGACCTCAGGCATGTCGTCGCGCGTAGGGAACTACCCGAATTCGGGGCAATCGCGCCGCAGGACCTCGGCAAAGTCGCGAATCGAGAGCGCGATCTCGGCGTTGCAGGCCCGTAGGGTCCGCGCGGCCGAAAAGTCACGGTAAGCCCGGCTACCGCTCGCACCGATGTTCCTCAAACCCCGAGATCCTCGAAGAGGTCTCACCCGGTACGACCGCCGCCTCAGCATCATCACCCCCGACGCCGACCCTGCGTGACCGGCAGACCAAGAACCGCATCGCCGACAGCACCGGCCGGTGTTCGGAAAACGATCGAGAATCCGCGACAGTTGAACAGGCGACTTCACCAGTCCGGGATCCCCAGAAGCTTCGGAAAGGGTGAGTTGGATGAAAACCGAGGGAGGACCGCCCGCAGGGCGACGGCAGCGACAGGTCGCCGGCCGAGGCCGGTCACTGCGCCAACCTGCCTCCCAGGCTTCCGCCCCTCCGGAACACACGTCGCCACCAGAACATATGGCGCCACGACAGGATCCGTCATCCGGCTCCACGAACACGCCTGCCTCGGCGGCGAGCCCGTGGTGGACGAAGGTGACCACCCTGGCAACCGCGGGCGGCACACTGCTGGCGGCCGGGGCGGCGACCGGAGCCCTGTGGTTCACCGGACAGTCACTGCGCGCGACCAACACCCAACTCGGAATGTCCCAGCAGACAGCAGCCACAGACCGTTTCCGCCAAGCCGCCGAACAACTCGCCTCGGACAAGATCAATGTCCGGCTCTCCGGCGTCTATCTGCTCGAACGACTGGCCAAAGACTCCCCGTCAGATCAGGCCACCGTTTACTCAGTCCTGGCGGCGTTCGTACGCACCCAGGCCCCCGAAAGCAGCTGTGACGCACCACATGCCGTGGCGCCAGTCGACATCCAGGCCGCCTTGACTGCAATCGGCCGAAGGAAACCAACAACAGACAGACCAGACCTCAACTGGACTTGTCTCTCCGGTGCGAACCTGGGCGGCGCTCACCTGGTCAGCGCAGACCTGACTATCGCCAACCTGGTCGGCGCGAACCTCTCCGCTGCCAACCTGACCGACGCGCACCTGACCGACGCGAACCTGACCAGAGCGAACCCGGAAGGCGCGAACCTGACCAGAGCGAACCTGATCAGAGCGAACCTGACCGACGCGCACCTGGTCGGCGCGAACCTGACCACCGCGAACCTGTACACCGCGAACCTGACCAGAGCGAACCTGGCCAGCGCGAACCTGACCAGAGCGTACCTGGCCCCCGCGAACCTGATCAGAGCGATCCTGGTCAACGCGAACCTGACCGGCGCGCAGCTGGTCGGCGCGAACCTGACCGACGCGGACCTGAGCAGAGCGAACCTGACCGGCGCGCAGCTGACCGACGCGAACCTGACCGACGCGAAGCTGACCGGCGCGAACCTGACCGGCGCGGACCTGAGCAGAGCGAACCTGACCGGCACCAATCTGATCGGCACCAATCTGACCAAGATAAGGTACGGCGAATCGACACAATGGCCGAAAGGCTTCACGCCTCCTCCATCGCGCTAGCGCATCGTGAGGTGTTGAGAATCGATGGGTTCTTGCGCGCATCGGGTGTTGCACCCAAATCTCCAGCATCGCAGCATCTTCCGGGTGCCGGAAAAAGCGCGTTGAGAAGTCCGGCTGGCCAACAACTCCGGTTAGCCCTTCCTCATACACTCGGCGCCGACGCCTGAGGGGCTGCCGTCGTGGCTATCCTGTATGTGGGGTTGGTATATGATCTTGCTCGCATCATCGAGGTCCTTTCGGGGTGCACGCCCGGCCCTGTTATCTCTTGGCGGAGAGGGGCCGGGCTCTTTTCCTGAGACGGCGGCCCATCTCAGATGCCGACGCACCGGGTGCAGCAAAGGCCGTCCTTCTGATCGCTGTGGACACGGGGGCCTGGACCGGAGACACCCATCGCCTTCGCGACATCGGCGCGTTTCACGCCCGGCGCGGCCAAGGCGCCGCCATGCTTCCGCTGGACGATCGACAAGGCCTTCTTGGTTGGTGCCGGTTTGAGGTACACACCCGGCCGACGAGGCTCAAGCGTAGGGGCTATCCGCCCAGGCGTTCGTCGTCGAATAGCGGAAGCTGGTGCGATGAAAAGGTGGATCCGCCGATTTTGCGCAGGCATCGTGCGCAGGTGACTTTCCGCCCGGGTCGGTGCCAGCGCGGTGGGAGACCATCCGGCCACGCCGGTGTGGCACAACAACTCCGGGACTTCCTCGTCGCCGATCCACTGGCCGAGGCTGACCGCGTGCACGGTACGCCCGGACCGGATGACCGCGTGCACGGTACGCCCGGACCGGATGACCGCGTGCACGCCTGGGTCGCCGAACACCGCCCGCGTGGAGGCGGCCAGGGGCGCGATGTCGGTCATACGCCAAACCATAAGGACGCTCGCATGTGCGGCGGCACCCTGCCACCACGCCGAACCCAGCGAAGTGGTGAAAGGTGCTTACCGGCAGCGGACCATGGCCCACGTACCAGTTACTCATACCAGGAGGCAGGAATACTCGCGAAGTACTCACCTGCAGCAGGAGTGAAGAAAACGATCGTGACCAAAATCCCTCTGACCACGTCGTTTGGATCATCGCACTCTACGTGAACATTAAAATCCACGCCACCGGCGTTAACCCCGTCGTCGGGATACGTATGGACCGAGGAGGCCCACAAGCGGCGGCTGGTGCTCGTCTGCGTGTACAGATATACCGGGTTGTTTGGACCCACCGCCGGTGGGTCCGTGGGGACCCAGTCAGTGACCGTGATTAACGCCGACGAGTGGTAGTCGATGCCGCCGCCCGCGAGCCGGAAATTCATGTGATAGACGCCGGGGCCCTTATCGCCCTTGTCAAACCACTTAACAGTCTTGATCTGCACTGCATCTCCTAACGTCTGCGATAACGAGTGATTTGCACGCAAGCAAGGGGACGAGCTGCAGCCACAATGTTAGGACAGCACCGCACACGCTCGGCGATTCTCACGTTCAACCCCACACGCCTACGAGTCGGCGGGACGGTTGGTGAGGCGATCCCGTTGTACGAACAGGTCCTCGCCGATTGCGAGCGGGTTGCCCGGCGCCAACCACCCAGTGGCCACGACTGTGCGCGACAATTTGGCCGCGGCGTCCGCCGCTGGGCACGAGAGTGACCGGTGAACCCGGCGGAAGCAGGTTGCTCCAAGATGATGTGCCGGTCTGGGGTAGACCCCAGCACCACTCTCCTACCTCGGCCGAAAAGTGCCCATCTAGGGTTACTCCCTCATATTTCCTGACATATGTCCACCAGGGTTCTAGACTTCAAGTTGACATTGTCGGATGGGAGTGGCCATGACGAGATTGATGGCGGTATCGCTGACCCAGCCGCAGGTGCAGGCGCGCACGAAGACCGTGACCCGACGCATGGGCTGGCGGAATCTGCGCAGCGGTGAGCGGTTGACGTTGTGCCGCAAGGTCATGGGGCGCCGTCGCAGGGACGGCAGCGTGGAGCCGCTGGTGCGGATCGTCGATGTCGAGGTCGTCGCGGTGGGCCAGGAGCGCCTCGATGCGATCACCCCCGACGAGGTGACCCGGGAGGGCTTCCCGGAGATGACGGTCCCCGAGTTCGTCGAGTTCTTCTGCGGCAGCCACAAGGGCTGCACGCTGGCGAGCACCGTGACCAGGATCCAATGGCGCTACCTCGACACCGATACCGAGGCCGGACAGCAGGTGCTGTACGACCTCGGTGACACCGCTGCCATGGATGAGGAGACGCGATAACCATGCGGGTGGGCTACATCCGGGTCAGCACCGTCGATCAGAACACCGCCCGCCAGGAGGACCTCGGCGTCGAGAAGACCTTCCTCGACAAGGCCTCCGGCAAGGACACCGCCCGGCCGAAACTGGACGAGCTGATCGGGTTCGTCCGTGAGGGCGACACCGTGCGTGTGCACTCGATGGACCGCCTCGCCCGCAACCTCGACGATCTGCGCCGCCTCGTCCGCACCCTCACCGGCAAGGGCGTGCGGGTGGAGTTCGTGAAGGAGGGCCTGGTCTTCACCGGGGAGGACTCGCCGATGGCGACGCTGCTGCTGTCGGTGATGGGGGCCTTCGCCGAGTTCGAACGCTCCCTGATCCTGGAGCGCCAGCGCGAAGGCATCGCCGCGGCCAAGGTCCGCGGCGTCTACACCGGCCGCAGACCCGCCCTCACCACCGAACAGGCCCACCAGCTACGCCAACGAGCCGCCGCCGGGGAGAAGAAAGCCGCCCTCGCCCGGGAGTTCGGCATCAGCCGCGAGACGGTGTACGCCTACCTCCACGCCGCGCCACCACTGCCCGCCGACCGCCAGCCCACGCCCGATGTCGCGGTCTAGGACGAACTGCCGCACCAGCGCAGTGGCGACGCACCACCCACCAGCACTTCAGCCGCCGCGCCCGTACCGGTCCCACCCATCGCGAGCAACATCTCCACGCCCGCGCCAGTACCCGCGCCTGCGCGTACACGGCGGTCGGGTTCGCTTGCCGCATACCTTCTCTGACGCACTGAAGCGCCGGCCCGTCCCCCTCCACGTCCGATAGGCGCCCCTGTCCGCATGTGATGAATTGGTTTGCCCGGGCCAGTTAGAGTCGTCATGGGTCGAAAAATGCGGTCCACGAGTATGTTTCGCGATTTCCTTGGGGGAGCAATGACGGATCCGGTCTGGTTACGGCGTGCACGAGCCACGCTGACGGCCGCAACGGTGGGGGCGCCGACCGTGGGGAATGAGGTTGCCGAGCTCATCACAGACGATGCGGTTGGCAGTGAGGGAATTACCCTCGCGTTGCTGTTCTGGCTCGACAGTCTGATCGAAACGTCTCCGTCGCCGATGGGGACCAGTCCTTTTCCGCTCCCGGACATTTGGCCGACGGAAATGACCCTGTCCCAGCGATGGGCCTTGCGGATGCTCGACGCGCGAAGCAACGGCGATGCGGAGACCGCGAGAGCGCTCTGGTCGGAAGCTACAGAGGATTTCGACTACTTCGCCGAATGCCTGTTGATGGTCGTGCTCCTGGCGGGGAGGAGTCTGGGCGGTCGGCTGTCACCCGTCCCGCAGGTGTGACGCGGCTGGGTAGTCCGGCTGGGAGCTTGCGCAGATTTGATTCTTAGGCATCACTTTTCGATGCCTGCCAAACCGATGTTCCTGCTTTCAGCTGGGCTGCCCGAACAAGGTTGCCGGATCGAATACCAGCGACGGCATGGCGGCAATGGCTGACCGCAGGGAGTCCACCGCGGTCTCAGCCTGGGCGCCGATCGCGTCGACTGCGTCGGCAAGCGGCTGAACAACGGGACTCACAGGTATCGGTTCGGGCGAATCCAGCACTGGGGCAGTTACTTCGATCAGCGGTGGCACGTCGGGTTTCGTCACGCCGACACCGCCACCGAGCGCGCCGGCGGTGGCACCGCCGAGCAGAGCACCGCCAGCGGCACCGACCGCGATGGCAGGCACGGCGGCGACCGCGATGCCGGCCATGCACCCCAGTCCAGCGCCGATCCCGGCGCCGATGGGCATTCCGACTCCGGCCGCACCAGCGCCGATCACGCCGCCAGCGAGACCACCGACGACAGCCCCGACTCCGCAGCCGATACCCGCGGCGGGCACGGACACGACCTCGGCACCCACGATCGCTGCGACGGTTCCGCCGGTGATGGTCGACGCCGCACGTCGATCCGATTCTTCGCGGGGAAATCCGAGCGCGTCGTATCCGGCGGCGATCTGCCATTCCGCGTAGTCCAGGTACGCCTGGGCCTTGTCCCGGGTCTTCGCGTCGACCCAGTCCGGCAACGCCACCACGGTGTCGCCGGCGCGGACATTGTGCGGAACAGCCTGCGTCTGCGGCAGTTCCGGCTTGGTCTGCTCGGCGTCCGGATCAGTGACGGCGGGCTGCTGGATCACCGACTCGGTGTGCGGGCTGGTCTGTTGGCTGGGTCGTGGGCGGGCCGGTGGTGCGGGCGGGTCGGGAAGGTAGTCCGCGACGCTCGGCGCCGGCGGCGCTGGGGCGGTGCTGAGTCCTGGTTGTCCGTCTCCGGGGGCAGCGAGACCGGGCTGGCCCGTGGCAGCGGCGACGCCTTGGCTGGCGGTGGCCAACATCGGCAGTGCGGCGAGTGCCGCGATTGTGCGTGTCAGGGTCATCTGCTCACACCTCGATCCGACCGGACACCGCCGAATCGATTCTCGGGAGCGGAACCGAATTCGCACGGTGATCACGCTGTGGGCGAGCCTACTCGGAACCGATTGGGCGGCAACTACGCCCGCGAACCTGGCACGGAAGGTCAGAGCGTCGTGCCGCGTCGTCGGTCGCTACTCGGGTCGTTGCTGCGGCCGTGCCCGGGGCGGTCGTTGAGGAAGTCGACGACGTCTCGGGTGCGGTAGCGCCGGCGCGCGCCGCGGTCCTCGTACTCGGCGGCTTGGTCGATGAGGGCGCGGTATTGGGTGACGGTCGCGCCGGCGACGCCGACCAGGCGGGCGATCGCGCCCAATGTCCTGTATTCCTCGGGGTTCTCGGGCATCGCGAGCCGGGCGGGCCGGCTCTGGGCGTGCCAGCGCGTGAGCCAGTCGTCGAGGCGCGCCTGGTCGTATTCGCGGCTGCGTCCGCCGCTACCGGTGCCCGCGGCGCGGTCTTGATGCCCCACGGGCTCGGGGAAGCCCTGGAGGTAGGCCCATTGGTTACGAACTGTGGTCAGCGTCAGCCCGTGCTGTTGTGCCCATTCGGCAAGGGTCACCAACTGTGCCATGGCTTCATTGTCGGCGGCCGGTGCCCGTGGCCGCGCGCCGGCGGCCCGCGGGTGTCCGATCATGGTGGGCTCCTGGGGTTGTCGCGCCGGCGCTACAGTGGCGGTGCCTTCCTTTCGTGGGGGCATCCGGGCGGCTGGTATGTCCAACCGTGGCCGCACGACCACGGGTTACCAGCCGCCCTCCCCGATGCTCAGGCGCTCGCGCGGTCGATGTCCTCACCGGTCACGGCTTCCACCAGCGCCGAGACCAGGATCTCCGCGACTGGCGGTGTGACCGCGTTGCCGTACTGGCGGACCTGCTCACGCTTGGTACCCAACACGGTGTAGCCGTCAACGAACGCCATCGCCGCACCGATCTCGCCCGGCTGGAACATCCGGAACCGGACATCGGCGATATCGCAGTCGGTCAGCGCCTCGACCACCGCGTAGCGGTCCCGCGTCGACAACGCGCCCATCGGCCGGTCAACCGGGTACGCGGCACCGGTGCCGTAGTACGGGATCATCAGTGCCTGCCACACCTGGTGCGGCACATCGGCGGGCGGGGACACCAAGCCGTGGTGGTTGCCGCTGGCGGTCACCGTCGAGAGGGCATCAGTGACGGGGCGGGCGTCGCTGCTGCCGCCACGCAACTCGGTCACGAACGGCAAAAATGCCAGCCCGGTCTCGGCACGGGTGGTCTGGGTGCGCAGCGGAACACTCACCGGCTGAGGCTCTTTGCCGTCGCGGCCCTCCATCGGCACCACCAACGCCGGTGGCACGTTCGCCACATCGCTCGTCTGCAGCGGATGGAAGAAGCGGGGCGGGATCATCAGCCCGTCGTTCTCGCGGGTCGTGCGCGCCGGAAGTGGGCTTGTGACAGGTGTTGCGTCGTCGCGCCAAGTGCCGCCGGCGGGAACCGTCATCGGCAGCTGGGCGGCGTAGCGACGTAACCCGGTCATGATCCGCGCCATCGTCTTGTCCGCCAACGGTTTCGCACGGTCTCCGATGCGCTGCCCGGACAGACTCCAGTCGATCGCGGCGGCGGCCGGAAGAGTGGGAGGCTCGAGGACCTGGTTGCGGCAGCGCACACGCGGGCAGCGGTACACGTACTGCTGGCGGTAGCGACCCATATCGGCACCCTCGGTCTTGAACACCTGCATCGCCGACACCCACTCCCCGCAGTCGACGCACAACGCCAACGGGCGCAGCCACTTCGACCAATCCGGGCTCCGCCCCAGCGACACGTCCCAATACGCCACATACAGCCGATCACGACTCTGCGGGGCGACCGGGGTACGGATCGACTGGGCGTGCATCGAATTCAGCGCGATCACCCGCGTCTGATAGCCCAAGGCACGGATCTCCCCCAGCCACCGGTTCCACTGATCCCACGCCCGGACCTCGACCACGTTCTCGACCACCCCGGCACGGACCTTGCCACCGCGCTCGATCACCCCGCGCAGATACATCGGCACCTCTTCCATCAAGGCGCGGCTGCGGTCGGCCTCCTCGTCACGCGGGGTATCGAACAGGTCGCCCTGCATCGTGTGGTCGTAGTCGCGGGCCTTGCCTCGTGCCGAAGACCACTGCGGGCATTCCGGGCTGGCCCAGAACAGATCCGCCGCAGGCCACTTCTCCACCGGCGCCTCACGGATATCACCCAGGTGGTGATCGGTCTCGGGGAAGTTCGCCGCGTGCGTCTCGATCGCGCGCGCCCAATGATTCGCCGCACGCGAGACCCGCACCCCCGGCACCGAGTGCGCACCCTGACTCGACCCGCCCGCACCACAGAACCAATCCATCAGATCCAACATCGCTGTCTTCCTTCAACTTTCGTGGGAGAGAGGAAGTGGCCGGAGTGTCCAAGCCCCGAACCACTTCCATTAACTAGTTTACTCGCTTCTATCGAATATGACTGGCGGCCAGCATGATCCGGAACTCTCGCTACCTCATCGGCGGTGTGCCCGCTGTTGATGCGTAGGCATCACCGTGTTGATGCTCAGCCATCAATCCTCGTCGGCTGTGGCGGCGGTGAAGGGTTCGCGGCACGCGCCGCACAGAATCGGGCCAGCGTCGATGGTCTTCTGCGCGGCCCGCACCCGCCGGGCCGGCGTGCTGATGCGGACCAGGGCGCGCCCGTTGCGCGGGGCCTTGCCGGACTTGTCACCGTCCTCGCCGTCTTCTCCCTCGCCTTCGGCGGGCTCGTGCTCGTCGCGGCGGTAGGCGATGATGGCGGCGTCAAGCTTGCGGATCTGCCGCTGGTAGGCGTCGGCGGTGACGTCGGGCACGATCGTGACCGTCCAGCCCCGATCACGGTCGACCGTGAGCCCGAATTCACGGGCGATGTCGCGGAACTTCGCGCGCCGCTCGCGGACCACGCCGGCGAGGTGTCCGACGTGGCGTTCAGTCCGGATGGCACTCGGCTGGCGTCCGCCGACGAAGACGGCACCGTGCGAGTGTGGGACCCCGCCACCGGGACCCCGGTCGGCCAACCGCTCACCGGTCACCCCGGTTCGGTGTCCAGCGTGGCATTCAGCCCGGACGGGACCCGCCTGGCCTCCGCCAGCGACGACACGACGCTGAGGCTGTGGGACGTGGCCACCGGAAACTGATCGGACAACTACTCACCGACACACCGAGCCGGTGTTGACCGTCGCATTCAGCCCCGACGGTCGCTGGCTGGCCTCGGCCGGCATGGACGGCACCGTGCGACTGCGGGATCGCCTCTGGGACATCGATCAAGCATTCGAACTCGCGGCTCACTACGTGACCCGAGATCAAATACAGCCATACCTGCGCACGACTGAAAGCTGGCGTGCCACTATGCGCAGTGAATCTCCTCGAACCACTGGAAATCCCATCTGTGTGGAGCCGCACTCGGACGCCACCGCCCCCAGGTAGCCATCTGCATGACGATGGCTCGGGCGACGCGCCAAGACAGGAGGTCGGAATGCACATGAACGATCCCCAGTCCGAGCTTCGATCCAGACTCTGGAACGACACACCCGAACCGGCCGGATCCGACGGCCGAACCACGACCTACGAGAGCGCCGTGCTCGAACAATATCGGCTCTACGTCGAGATGGCAGACCGGGTCAGTGCACGGCGCGCGCTGGCGAATTCGTTCTTCCTGACGCTGAACACCGGTATTGTCACCATCGCGGTCACTGTGGGTAAATCTCCACCGGAGCGCGCCGCGTGGTGGCTGGCAATCCCCCTGCTCGCAGTACTGGGCCAATGCTTCGCCTGGTTCTACCTGGTGCGCAGCTACCGACTGCTGAACAGCGCCAAGTACCAAGTCGTCGGCGCCCTCGAAGAACGTTTACCCGCCTCACCATTTTGGCGAGCGGAATGGTGGGCATTGGGCGAAGGGACCGACCGCTCCCGGTACTGGCCCCTGTCTCACATCGAGCAGTGGATCCCCATCCTCTTTGCGCTTACATACGTCTTGGGCTTCTTCGTCGCGACCTTCGCTTGACCCCGAGCGATCGAGGGAAGCGCCGCCCTCTTCAACGGCGCGACCTTCTCCGGCCCAACCTGGTTCGTGAGCGCGACCCGCGATCACTTACTCGGGGCATGCATGCGGTGGTCGGCGAAATTCGAAAGCGTCCCAAACCATTTGGCGTCAAGATCAGCAGCGGGTGCGCTGCGGGCGGTGTGCCCGGTGGTGAACGACGCGAATGCTGACAGCCATGGGTTGTCGCGTCAGACTCGAATTATCCCGTTCACGCGATTCGAGAGCGGAGATGACGTATGTGTGCTCATCTGGCGGATACTCCAGAGTCGCCAGTTCGCGGGCAAGGGGAGTCTTTCGACTACGACGCCTTCATCTCCTATGCGCATGAGGATCGACCTGTCGCCGCGGGGATCCAGAAAGGCCTGCACCGTATTGGTCGACGAGTGGGCCGGCTGCACGCGCTGCGGGTGTTTCGTGACGCGACGGACCTCACCGCCAGCCCTGATTTGTGGGGCAGGGTAACCGACGCGATGGACCGCTCCCGGTACCTGGTCGTGGTGCTCTCCCCTGATGCAGTTACCTCCGGCTGGGTCAACAAGGAAGTCGCCCATTGGATGGAGCGACGAGGCACGGACCGGCTTCTGTTCGTCGTGACTAACGGGCGTCTCATCTGGGACGAAAGCACCGGAAGATTCGATCCACACCGCTCCGACGTGGCTCTGCCGGTGCTGACAAGGCCGGGAGTCCTCGCCACGGAACCGTTCTACGTCGATGTCAGCGAGGATGCACCGTGGGATCCCGCTGCACCGATGTTCCGAGAGAAGGTCACTGACCTTGCTGCCCCGATCCACGGCAAGCCGAAGTACGAATTGGCCAGCGAGGACCTGCGCGAGCTGCGCCGCTTCCGCCGCCTGCGACGCGCCGCCATTGTGGGCTTGGCGATCCTGACCGTTCTGGCGCTGGCCGCGGCAGCGATCGCCATCATTCAACGACAAGAGGCAGTCCGGGAACGGAACCAGGCAGTTGCTCTCAGCTTGGCTGCGGCCTCACGCGATGCCGTAGCCAGCAATGCAGCCCTTGCCCTGGCTCTGGCCGCCGAAAGCAGTCGGGCCACACCAGCGCCGCTGTGGCAGGCCACCAGTGCATTGGTGCGCGCCCGCCTCGCCTTCAGCCAGAGCGCCGGGCAGCAGGTTCGCGAGCCCTTCACCGGCCACACCCTCCCAGTGATTGCGGTGGCGTTCAGCCCGGGCGGCAACCGGCTGGCCTCCGCGGACTTCGAAGGCACCGTGCTGCTGTGGGATGTGTCGAGCAGAGCGCCGATCGGCACCCCGCTCACCGGCCACGCCGGCGGGGTGAACACGGTGGCGTTCAGCCCAGGCGGCGCCATGCTGGCCTCCGCGGGTTGGGATGACACCGTGCGGCTGTGGGACGTGTCCAGCAGACAACCGATCGGCACCCCGCTCACCGGCCACACCCGTGGGGTGAACGCCGTGGCGTTCAGCCCGGCTAGCGACCGGCTGGCCTCCGGCGGCGTCGACGGCACTGTGCGGTTGTGGGATGTATCCAGCAGACAGCAGATCGGTGACCCGTTCACCGGCCACACCGGCATGGTGAACGCGGTGGCGTTCAGCCCGGACGGCAACAGGCTGGCATCCGCCGCTGACGACGGCACCGTGCGGTTGTGGGATGTATCCAGCGCACAGCAGATCGGCGGCCCGCTCACCGGCCACACCGGCGGGGCGTACGCGGTGGCGTTCAGCCCGGACGGCAACCGGCTGGCATCCGCCGGCAACGACGACACCGTGCGGCTGTGGGACGTGTCCAGCACACAGCAGATCGGCACTCTCACCGGCCACACCGACAGGGTGACTGCGGTGGCGTTCAGCCCGGACGGCAACCGGTTGGCGTCCACCGGCTGGGACGGCACCGTGCGGCTGTGGGACGTGTCCAGCAGGCAGCCGATCGGCGGCCCGCTCACGGGCCACACCGGCGGGGCGTACGCGGTGGCGTTCAGCCCGGACGGTAGCCGGCTGGCGTCCACCGGCTGGGACGGCACCGTGCGGCTGTGGGACGTGTCCAGCAGGCAGCCGATCGACACCGCGCTCACCGGTCACACCTACGGGGTGAACGCGGTGGCGTTCAGCCCGGACGGTAGCCGGCTGGCCTCCGCCGGCTGGGACGGCACCGTGCGGCTGTGGGACGTGTCCAGCAGACAACCGATCGGCGGCCCGCTCATCGGCGGCACCGGCGGGGCGTACGCGGTGGCGTTCAGCCCGGACGGCGCCATGCTGGCATCCGCGGGCAACGACGGCACCGTACGGCTGTGGGACGCGTCCAGCAGACAACCGATCGGCGGCCCGCTCACCGGCCACACCGGCGCGGTGAACGCGGTGGCGTTCAGCCCCGACGGCGCCATGCTGGCATCCGCGGGCAACGACGCCACCGTACGGCTGTGGGACGCATCCAGCAGACAACCGATCGGCGGCCCGCTCACCGACCACACCGGCATGGTGAACGCGGTGGCGTTCAGCCCCGACGGCGCCATGCTGGCCTCCGCGGGCAACGACGCCACCGTACGGCTGTGGGACGTGCGCGGCAGAAGGCCGATCGGCGCTCCACTCGCCAGCCACAGCGGCTGGGTGAACACGGTGGCGTTCAGCCCGGACGGCAACCGGCTGGCATCCGCCGGCGACGACGACACCGTGCTGCTGTGGGACGTGTCCAGCAGACAGCTGATCGGCGGCCCGCTCACCGGCCACACCAACACGGTGAACGCGCTGGCGTTCAGCCCGGACGGCAACCGGCTGGCCTCCGCCAGTAACGACGACACCGTGCGGCTGTGGGACGTGACCAGCAGACAGCCGATTGGCACTCTCACCGGCCACACCGACAGGGTGACTGCGGTGGCGTTCAGCCCGGACGGCAACCGGCTGGCATCTGCCGGCTGGGACAAGACCGTGCGCTTGTGGGGCCGCGTCTGGGATGCGGGCGAGGCCTGTGAATTTGCCGGTCCCTATGTGACTCGAGCCCAAGTCCAATCCAACATGCCGCCCGGCTGGGAGCTGGCATGCCACTATGCACAGTGAATCCAAATCCATTACAGAACCTGCCCGCTTGGCGCCGACCTGACCTCGGATCCGCCGGCCGCCGCGCCCACCGTGATTGTGGGCGCTGAATTCGTTCATGTCCCGACCGGGACTCGCGAAATAACTACCCGCACAACGGTATCCGTGACCACCGACAGGATCTGTGAGATGCTCTAGAGAGGGCACCCAGACCAGGATTGATGCGTACGCCTCAATCAGTCGGGTTGACGAATACGCCCCAACCCACGAATTACCCGAACCGCGGAATCTGCCGCGCCGCATACCGGGGGTCACCGTGGTGATCGGATGCTCATCTGGGTGCATGTGCTCCTGCAGATAGGGGTCGCTCTGTTCGTGAAGCCCCCTTTGAGCAGTTCGGGGTCAGGTGATATCGAACAATGCCGGATCCACTGGTCGAGCCTTCTCATGGCGGTGCCGGGCACCGCCATGTTGAGCAGTGGTGTCGGCGAGTTCGGCTGCGGTCAGGGTGGCGATGATGTGATCGGCCGCAGCGCGGGTAGCCGGTTCGGTATCAACACCCCATTTCTGCCGCAGCGCCCGCAGTTGATCCACGAGCGGGCCGTGGCCGGGTTCAGCGAGGATCTGACCGACCCGCGCCGGGCTGAGGCCCATCAGGGTCGCGATCTCACGGATGCTCATGCCGTCACGGTGGGCCCACCGAATACTCGTGGCACGTTCGAGGCGCGCGGCTTCGTCACGGAACCCCGACAGCGCCAACCGATGTGAAGCACGGATGGTCCTGTCCAGTTTTCTGGACACCCGACGCCGGGAAGGGTTGGCGCAAACTGGGGTTCGGGTGGCGTGCCCGGCCAACGCGAGGACCTTTTCCCGCCACTGGAAGGCCCAGCGCAGGCAGTTGGCGCAGTTGATGTGCCCGGTGCAGCCGGGCAACAGGATCTTCTCCTTGTGAGCAGTGTCCGACCACGCGGTGCTGTCGGAAGAGGCCAGCAGCGACCCGTAGTCGGCCAACCCGGAGGTTTTGATCCCGAACCCGTGCAACCGGATTCCCGGGACAGCATCGGTGATCGCGGTGATGATCTCGGCGGCCTCGCGGGTGTTCTGACGGCGGCAGACACTGCCGATCGCGACGATCGGCTCGGCAGCCAGGTCGATACCGGCCTTGGCGTAGAGGTCCAGGCAGAGTTCGTAGTCGGCGCGTTTGAATCCCTGGATGGTAGGGGCGATCGGCAGATCCGGTGCCAGCGAGCGCAGGTCGAGTAGGTTGCCGACCGAGCGGTGCAGGTGTTCGGTGACCGAGAGGTGGGTTCCGGCGAAGACGGTTTTCCCGATCCGACCGCCGTGGATGATGATCGGCTCACACATCCAATCCTGCGGGGCCGCCCACTCGAGGTTGCCGATCTCATCGCGGTAGCGGCGGACCCGAGCCACATACTCCCCTGGCGAGACCGAATCCCAACTTCCATGCTTCTGCAGCTGGGTGAAACCACCGGAGTCCAAGGCCCATTCACCCTGGGCTCGGGGAAAGGATTTCCGGTCGCGCAGGCGGGTGTCGCTGATGAACAGGGCTTCGGTGGTGCGGGTGAGCCAATGCGGCTGATGGGTGCCCCGATAGAACTTCATCGCGCACCCTGCAGACCGGTGGCCGCAGGGTTCTGTTGCGGCGGTGTGGCTTCGGTGACGGTGAACGGGTCTCGGCAGATCCCGCACAGGATCGGCCCGGCGTCG
>NZ_JBHZCS010000103.1:0-26624 GCF_042755705.1 Nocardia sp. NPDC059154 | reverse complement strand
AGTTGCCCACCCGGGGAAGACAACAAACACCCCCCCTTCTTGGTCCCCCCCCCCCGCCCTCCCGCGTCCACTGATCGCTTACCAGGGCAGCGTGTCTTGCGCCTCTATCCGCTTGAGCGGCAGCAGTTCCGGATCGCCACAGGCCGCGAGCTCCTCGGCGTCGATCGGTCGGTGGTCGACGTTCGTGCTGATCCCACCGAACTTGAGGCGGCGCGCGGAGTACTGCCAGCGACCGTCATCGCGCAGCACCCACAGATCGCCGATCGCGTCCTCGTACACGCCGGGCTCGGTGGGCAGCACGTCCGTCATCAGTCCGCGACGCCCGCTGAGTTGGCGAGTGACCGGAGCGTATTGCTCGCACGGCGTTGCTGATCGGCAACGGCCCGCACGGTGGCCTTCACGGTCGGGTTGGCGCGGAAATGCTCCGGCGCTACCGCGCGGGACTCCAGCAGAGCCTCGATGGCAGAATCCGGATTACCGGCCAGCAGATGCGCCCGCGCGGTATCGAGCCAGAAGTAGGTTTGCCGCTCAGCGCCTACTGCCGCTGTCGTCTTCGGCAGCCGGGTGTTCTTCGCGATTTCGACCGCGCGCCCTGCGTCACCGAGATCGACCTCGGCACCGACGCGGTAGAACCTCACGTTGGTTGCGCCGGCCACTGTGTCATAGACGACGCCCTCGGGGAACTGCTCGGCCAGTCGCGCCGCCTCGGCGAAGTGCATTCGGGACGTATCGGCATCGGTCAGTGTCGCCGCGATGGCTCCCGCCTTCATGTGCAGGGTGCTGTAAACCGCCATGGCGATCGGATCGGACCCGATCATCGGCTCGATATCGGCCATGGATCTGGTCAGCAAGCGCATGGCCTGCTGTGTGGCGCCGATCCGCGCGAGTGTCGAGGCTTTCACGAAGTGGGCACTCGCAAGGCGTAGCGGGTCGCCGGATTGCGTTGCTGCCCACTCCATCCGCTCGGTGGCGGTCATCGAGAGATCGTTATAGCCCAGCTTGTGCGACAACGAGTTCGCCGCTCGGTAGGCATCTGTGAGCATCGCGTATGCGGGCTCGCCTTCCTGGCGGGCGGTGACGAGCAGCCGGTCGACCAGATCGGGGAGCACTTCGGCGACCTTGCGGTACTGCGTGCCGCGCCGCCACTTCGCAACCTGCGTGACGAGCGGCCGCAGGCGGTCCAGAGGTTCGGGCTCGAGGCTGTCATCCATGAGGTCCGTCGCCGCGAGCGTGCGGCGAATGATCGGCAGGATGTCGAGGTTTTGCTCTTGGTCTTCCTCGCCGTACAGCCTGGATGGATCGATTCGCAACGCCTGCGCGATCATTCCGACCATCGATGCGCTGGGTGTTGCGTGGCCGGATTCGACCTTGCTGATCATGCTGTAGCTGGCACCGGTCAGGGAAACCAGTTGGTGCTGCGATAGTCCGCGCATCTTCCGGTATGTGGCGATGCGAGCGCCTACCGAATCGCTCTCTTTCACCCTTGCAACGGTAGCACCTTCAATTTGAAGAATATTTGAAGATTCAGTGTCGTTTCGGGGCCTAACGTCGAGGGACAGCCCCGGCCCCAGGAGGGACCAGTCAAACCCCCTGGGGCCGGGTGCACTCCATCCGTTCCAAGGGAGCTGGAGGCACCCGACATGGGAATCATCCTCGTAATCGCCCTCGCCGCGCTAGTACTCATCGCCCCCGCCACGCTGGTCGTGCCGAGCGACGAGTACATCGCCCGCCTGAACCGGCTGACCGTCAGCGACATTCAGGCCCGACTCGCCGCCGAGCCACCGCGCACCTACGTCCCGATCAGCCGGGGGTGGTGACCATGGAGCTGCAGACCGAGACGGAAGCACCGGAGCCGGACGACTACCCGGACCGGCTGGCGGAAGCGCTCGAGGTAGCAAAGAGCCTCGCGCGACCGGACAAGGCCGTGATCTACATCTTCCGTCCGCTGCTGACCACAAAGGCGGACTTGGACTGGGCTGAGTTCTACGCCCGGCAGCGCGCCCACACGTTGAGCCTGCGAGTTGTATCAGTGCTCACCGTGGACAATTCGCACCAGGACCGCATGGGGATGCTGTACCGGCTCCTCCGCCAGGTCGATTCCGCGGTCGTGATCACGCCCAGCCTGGCGCATGTAGGCGGAAACCCACGGCGTGTAACGGCTTTCGCGGACCTGCAAACCGTTGATCCGGCCGAGTGCCATCCCTGGCGCACCCGAGTCCCTCGCTGTGAGCTGGACGAAGCGCTGGCACCCGAACCCCAAGACCACTCCGACGCTCGGGACTCGGAAGGGGGTGTGCGTAGCGGCAGCACTCAGGAAATTATGACGCAGCGCCGGTAGCCCAATCCCGCGTTGTTACAGGAAGGCCCCCGGGCAGGTGTCTTCAGTTGCGCCGCAAACCTACTGGAGTCCACTACTTGCACCGGGGGTCTTTCCCCATAAGAACCTGCTTGCCCAGAGGAGGGATTGTGACCGAGACACAGGGCCTGGACCGGACAAAGGCCCGCGAACTATGCGACCGGATCCAGGACGTCGCCGAAGAACTCGGCGCGATTGCCGGACCGCCAGAACACCCCGCGATCGTCGCGCTGGCACAGGCAGCGAACGAGATCACCGCCAGCGCGCGACTGCACGTCGGCGCGTGAGTGACAGCGACACGACGCACACATGACAAAACCGCCCCAGCCAGGAAAACGGCTGGGGCGGTTGCACTTCGGCGCTATGACCGATCGTGCCGCGTGCTGGCGTGTCGCGGAGGTGATCGTGTTTTGTTTGATCGACCGAAGAGTCGTAAAGGATCTGCGTACGGTCGCGGGCACTTATCCGGCGGGAGTAATCATGGGTTTCTGGGGTCGACTAACACGTCGGCGGCGCGTTGTCGCATTCACGATTATGGGGGTTGTCGGGGTACTCAGTGTGGTTGCCGGGGCCGTCGCGCTGGGCGTGTCGCTGGCGCAACGACAGACCGACGAGGCGAACGCTGCATTTGACGCTTCGTACGACGCCAGCGTATCCAGCAGCGCCGCCGCTGCGGCGAATACTGCACGCTTCAACGTGCGGAGATATTCGACGGCGGAGAATGCTTGCGAGGATTTAGTTCGTGACCAGCTGAAGTCGCCCGTGACAGCACAGTTCAAGGTCGACCATGATGACCTGACCGGCCCCGACAGTGATATTCGCGGGACGGTGTCCGGCACAGTTGACTCTCAGAATGGTTTTGGCGCGATGGTCCGTTCGGACTGGGGGTGCACAGTCATGCCCGGATCAACCGCTGACCACGTCATAAGCGATGTGTTCTACCTGGCCACGCGCAACTAGTTGCCGGGCCAAGCATCGCAGGTTGTGTTGATGTGCTCGGCGAGGCGCTGGCAGTACCCGCCGGCGATGTAGTCGCGGATGTGAGTTTGGCCGGACAGGTAGCCGAGCATCTGCGTGGCCGCGGTGCTGTAGAGCTGCCAGGTGGCGAGCGGGTGCAGCCACCATCCGAAGTTGGCCGGCTGGAATCGGTTCTGGCGTAGCTTGTCCGCGAGGTCGGCGGTCCAGCCGCCCAGGGCCGCGAAGCTGAACGCCGAGACGGTGTCGGCGAGGGCGCGCAGCGGCGAGTCCGGCGGGCATGAGGTGATGGCGTCGGCCGGATTCGCGGCCTCCCACACCTGCAGCCCATCGGGCCACGGTCCGTGCTGGCCGTTGATGCCGTAGCCCTGCGGGTTCGGGTCGATCGAGTCGCCCTCGGCGCGTCGAGGATTCGCGAGCAGCCCGACCCAGGCGACCTCGCAATCGCCGAACTCTCCTGCGGCCTTGCGTTCCAGGAACGCCGAGACCACCTCGGCGCCGAGCGAATAGCCCAGCAGGCCCACGACGTCCGGACTGTTGCGGATCGCGCTGGCCAGCAGATCGACGCCTTCGGCGATGGACTGCTGTTCGCTGCAGCCGAGGGGATCCTGTTGCGGGTTGGCCGGCCCCAGGCTGGCCGGGTACGGGATGTCCGGGCCGATCACGTATTTCGCGGGATCGAGCAGGCGGGTGACGTTGGTGAGCATGTTCGCGGGTCCGGCGATCGGTTCGCCGGTGCCGCGCAACGTCAGGACGGTGATCACGGGAAACTCCTTGTGGTCAGCTGGCTTTCACGGTCGAGGCGGTATTCGCGGCGACGGTCGGGTTGAAGCTGGACGCGTTCGACGTGGCCCACAGGGTGACGAGGTCACCGGCGTTGACGGTGTAGGTGCCGGATGCGGTGATCGTGGTGGTGCCGCTGGTGCCGGACGCGGTAGCGGTGCCGGTGACAGCGACGGTGCCGTTGACCCGGATTTGCAGGGTGACGTTCGCCGAGAACGACGAGTTCGTGAAAACGATGCTGGCTGCCAGGGTCGCGTTGGTCTTGCCGACCTGGATCTGCAGTGCGTCGCCCGAAATTACGGACCCGGGGTCGTTGGTGGTGTCGGCGGTCCAGCCGGTGATCTGGGTGTAACCGCTGTTCGACAGGCTCGACCAGGTAGAACCGGATTTGTACATCTGCTGGGCAAACCAGCCGCGCGCGACGGTGGCCGACAACGCACCCGATCCGGTCAGGCCCGCGGTCACCGAGTAGGTGCCCTGCTGGGCGGACAGGGCGCCCGATCCCGAAAAGGCGGCCGCAGCAAGCGGCGCGGATACCGCGGCCAGGGCACCGGATCCGGACAGGCCTGCGGTGAGCAGCGGTGAGGCTGTCGCTGCGAGCGCGCCGCTGCCGGTGAGCGTCGCGGGCAGCGCGGTCTGGACTGCCGCCGCGGCCGTGCCGCTGCCGGTGAGGGCGACCGATTGGACCGAGCCTGGCCACGCGGTCGCCGCCAGCGCGCCGGAGCCGGAGCCGCGGGCTGGCATGCTCGCGTCCGCGGACAGCGAGCCCGAACCCGCGAACGCGGCCATGACGAACGATCGTCCGGCCACGAGGGCGGCGAGCGCGCCGACTCCGGCATACATCGGATAGGCGCACGGGGTAGTCGAGACCGCGACAGCGAGCAGGCCGACGCCCGACAGGTTCGCCACCGACCCGGACGGGACCGGCAGGCCATCGAACGGCGCGACGCTCGACGCGCGCGCCGTGGGTCCGGCGGTGACCGCGGCGGACGGGTCGATGACTTCGACGCTGACGCTCAGCCCCATATCAGCTCTGGGTGTAGCTGGGGGTGACGAGGATCTGGCCCTGCCCGTTGAGCTGGACAGAGGTGATGGCCAACTTGTCGACAAAGCCGGTGCTGCCGCTGGACGCGTTCCAGATGCCGATCCACCCGTAGGTGCCCAATGGCACGTCGAACGTGACCTGGGTGCCGGTGATCAAACCGCCGGTGGACGGGGTCCAGGTGGTCTGCTTGCGGGCGTAGGCAGGGGTGCCGCCGGATGCCTCGGACGCGCCGGTCGTGCCAGGGTCGGCCGTGTGCAGGCTGATCCAGGTGCCCAGCGTGCCGTAGTAGGTGGCGAGGGACTGGCGGGTGGTGGGGACGGCGATGACCATGGGAGTGCTCCGAATCTGTTGGTGCGCTTGGTTATTCGTCTCGGATGACCGGGCCGCGGTGCCACAGCTGCGGATAGGACGGCGAGCCCGGGGTCTGCACGTAGAGGCGGTATCGCGAGTTGGTGGGGATGGCATTGGCGCTCGCTGGCGGCACGAGCCACGTGACGGCCGAAGGCGTGACGGTGCCGTTCCAGGTGTCGAGCAACGTCACGGCGGCGTTGTCCCACAGCTCGATCCAGGCGGTCGTGCCCGAGGGGAGCGGCGCCGACGGCGGGGTGATGGTGTGGGTGAACGCCGCCTTGATCGACAGCACCAGCGACTGGTGGACCGGTTGCGGGCCGAGAGGCATGGCGGCTCCTCAGAGTTGTCGGGGTCAGCCAGCTGCGTTCAGAGCGGCGTAGAGGGAGGGGTTTTGCAGCCGCAGCCGCAGGGCGTCGGTGTCGCCGTCATGCTCGACCAGATGGTCTGCATGCGTCGCTTCATGAGCGGCGATCATCACGCTCGAGGACTCCTCGTAGCCCGGGGCATCGATGCCCCAGATCTCGAAGGCGTTGCAGGTGAGGCACTTCCAATCAGCCACGGGTATCTCCTAGAAATTCGCCTGAATCCAGATCTGGCCGGGGCCGGACGCGCCGCCGTTGCCGTTGAAGCCAGCGGCATAGAAGGCGCCGCCTCCTCCGCCGCCGCCGCCAGGCGCGCCGCCGTTGCCGCCGTTGCCCGCGCTTCCGGTCGCGCCGCCATCACCGCCCCCGCCCCCGCTGCCGCCCAGGCCCGGTACGACCGTGGAGGTATTACTGCCCCCGGTTCCGCCGGTGCCCGCACCGGAGGCTCCGCCCGTGCCGCCCGTGCCGGAGGAGCCGTTGCTGCCGTTGCTGCCGACGCCGCCGCTGATGCCGCGCAGGCCGCCTGCGCCGCCGGAGAGATTCGTCAGAGCCCAGGTCATGTTTCCGGTGCCGGGAGCGCCGTTGTAGGCGGTGGTCGGCAGGGTCGCACTGGTCGGGATCGGTTGTCCCGCACCGCCTCCGCCTGCCGAGGCGTAGATGGTGGTACCGCTGGTGTCGGTGATCGAGGTGGTACCGCCGGCATAGCCCGGGTTGTTGTCAGCGCCGGCGCCGCCAGCGCCGCTACCGACATTGCAGGTGAAAGTCGAAGGCAGAGCCGAGGCCAGGATCGTCACCTGTTCCCAGCCGCCGACTCCGCCGCCGCCGCCGGGCATCCCCGACCCGCTGACGGAGGGGCCGCGGGCTCCGCCGCCACCTCCGGCGAACAGGTTGAAGGTGAAGCTTTTTGTGCCGGGGATCTGGGTGTAGTTCCGGGTGGTGTTGACGATCGTGATCGAAGGCGGCTGCGCGTTCGTCTGCACCGTCGTGTTGAGCGTGTTGACCGCGGTGCCGACATGGCTCGGATCCGAACTCGAGCTCGCACCGGTGATGTTGCCGGTCACGCCGCTCGCAATCGATGAGACGCCGGCGAGTGCCTGCTGGCCTTGCTGCTGCAGCTGCTGCCCCCACGCGCCCAGGAACCCGAGCGGCCGCAGGTCGATATCGATTCCGAGGATGTCGAAATTGATATCGACCCCGGCCAGGGTGCTCACCAGCTGACCGAGCAGCATGTCACCCATGCCGCCGATCGCGCCCTTGAACGCAGGCCCCAGGCCCGACCAGTTCGGTGACTGCTCCAGCTGCTGTTTCAGCGCAGCAGACACTGCGTCCTGGGTGCGGCCGGCCAGCCCGGGGAGGCTGCCGTCCTTGCCGGTGCCCGCCCATTGGCCTTGCGACAGGTTGCCCGCGCCCGCAGGGAAACTCATGCCGCGGCGGTGACTGCCGAGAGGTCGGCCTGCAGCTGCGCCAGGTTGAATCCTTCCGGCGAAGTGCCAGTGCTGGACAGGATCTCGGGCGACAGGTAGGCGATGGCCTCGTCGTTGAACCGGCGGTAGAACGCCGGCGTCATGGCCTGCACCTTGCCCCAGGTGACGACCAGCAGGTTGCCGTCGGCGTCGCGGCCGACGACCGGTACGTAGTGGCCGCCCTGAATCGTGCCGTCCCCGTTGGACAGATCCCAGGCCGCGCCACGGTTGAACTGGTCCATGGCGTACGCGGGGACCTGGATGCCGATGCCGACCGCGCCGAACAGGTATGCGGCGGTGGCCAATTCGACATCGTCACCGCGGGTGAGCGCGGCGTAGGCGGCGACGATGTGGCGGGTTCCGTTGGCGTCGAGGATGCCGGTGGTGCGCCGGTAGCGGGCCGCGAACTCCATATCGGTGCCGCTGTCGGTGGGGTTCTCGCCGGTGATCGGATCGGTCTGGGCCAGGTCGAATCCGGTGACCGCGGCGTAGTCGCCGAGCGCGTCGGTGGTGGTGACGGTGACCAGGTTGCCGCCCTCGGCGGCCCACAGCATCGTTTCGTGACCGGCGCCCGCGAAGACACAGTCGCCGAACCGGTCGTTGCCGAGCATCCCCCACGAGTCGACGAGGGCCTGGTGCCCGAACACGGCGGGGACGGCCGGGAGGGCGGCGGTGTTGAGGTAGTCGCGCAGGCGCAGCTTGACCGAGCCGGGGCGCGCGGGAGTCTTGCCGAACTTCATCAGGTTCTCCAAGGTGTTTCAGGCCGCGTCCAGCGGCGGGGGTGCGGGGACGTCGAATCCGGCGCCGCGGAGGAGGCCGGCCATCGCGGTGTCCCATTCGGTGTGCGCGGCCATCGCCATGCGGCGGGTGGCTTCGCGTGCGTCGGTGGCGCGTTTGTGGGCGAGGAACTCGGTGCGCATCGTGTCGAGTTCGCCGGTGAGTTTCGTAATGCGCTTCTCGAGCGGCTCGACGAGAACTGCGGCGGCTGAGGACAGGATCGAGGCGGTGTCGGCCTTGGTCTTGCGGTGACCGAACAGGCCGGTGACGACGCTCCCGATTCCTGCGCCGCCGAGTCCTGTGGCGAGCTCGGATAGGCCGGGGAGGTTCACTGGCCTCCCGTCGTCGGCTTCTCGACCGGGGTGACGACCGGCCGAATCGCAGCGCCCGCGACGACGGGCGTGAACAGGGTGTAAATGTCGAGGACCGTCGTGATCCAGCTCGTGTCGATGCTGTGGCCGACGACGTAGGCGATGACGCCGGTGATCGCGACGAGCACGGACCGGACGAGCGCGGGCTCGGGCCAGCGGGTGATCTTGGGCAGGTTCACGACGCCTTACCCGCCTCGAGGTCCTTCTCGATGACCTCGACCTCGGCCTTGAGCGTGCCGATGCCGTCGACCATGCTCAGGTTCTGGCCCTGCGCGTTCTGGCCGAGCTGCGGCCAGCCCTGCCCGTTCGGGCCGCGCAGCTGTTCCCAGATATCGGTGACCTTCTGGTACAGGTCTTCCTGCTGCTGATCGTTGAGTGCCATGAGAAATCCTCCTTGAGGTTGTCCGGTGAGGAGAGCGGCCAGCTCGGTGCTGGTGCCGCGAAAGGCATTGGCGTCCACCCACGCCCCGGCGACGAGCGCCCGGTCGGTGAACTGCAAGATGCTGGGCTGCACACCGCCGTATGCGGCCCAGCGGGGCGAGTCGTCGCCCGGGTAGATGGCGCTGGCGTACCCGTAGACGGGGACGTAGTTGGAGGCGATCAGGCCCGGCACCTGGGTGAGGTCGGGGCAGCCGATCTGCTGCCAGTACCAGCGCGGCAGGTAGGAGAGCACGACAATGACACCCGCGGTGTTGAAGGCGCGCACCAACGCCCAATAGTCGGCGATGTCACCGGAATTGGCCTCGAAGTCGAGCATCACCCGCGGGCCGCCGCCCGCAGCGACGAACGTCGCGGCCTGGGCTGCGGGGTCGCATGCGGCGATCGCGTAGTGGTAGCCCACCGTCAGCAGACCCGCGGCCTGCGCGGCCGCGCGGTAGGCCGGCCACGTGTGGTCGACGAAGTAGTCACCCTCGCTGACCTTGCAGAACACGAACGAGAATCCCTCGGCCGCAACCTGATTCATGTCCAGGCCTGGACCGTTGTTGTTGCTGACGTCAATCCCGAAGATCGTCATTCGCTGTCCTCCTTCGCGAGCTGTTCGCGGATCTCCTGCAGCTGCCCCACCGCGTCGGTGAGGTGCTGAATCTGCGCATCCATGGCTTGGCGGCGCTCGTCTGCGGTCATAGCCTCGAAGCGCGCCGCCGTCTCCGGATCTGCCGCGCGCATGCGCTCCCGGAAGTCGATGACCTGCTCTGCCGGGCTGAGCTGCTCGGTCACGTGCTTCTCGTACTCCTCGCGGTTCACCCAGTTCGGTTGCGCCATCCACCCGCCACCCGCGGCGCCGATCGGGAACTCCTCCATGAGCTCGGGGTGCACGCGGACACCGCGGCGCAGCAGCCGCTCGGCCCACGGGCGCCGCGCCTTCGGCTGCACCGGGACGTTCTGTGCGCCCACGCCTTTGAGGTTGTTGCCGGGGAAGGAATCGAGAATCGCGAACAACATGTCGAGCTGAGAGGCGTTGTCGCCGAACGGATTTGTACTCATGACAGCAGGTGAACTCCCAAGTTCTTCATGGTTTCGAGGCCCTTGTCGAGCAGCCGCGCGGAGCGCTCTGCCTGGGATTGGGCGGCCTTGTTGTTGCCGACGGTGACTTTCCAGTCCGGTGCTTGGCCTGCCGACCAGTCCCAGCTGCGCTCCATGATTTCGACTTGATCGACGAAAATCGTTGAGCCCAAATACATGACGGTCGATCCGATACGGTCGCCGATGCTGAAATGCAGACCCGGCAGGTATTGGCCGCCCGCGCCCATAGTGAACTGGTGCGAGGTCTCACTCTTGCTCGACAGGAACCCGCTGCGCAGCGCGGCCACCGAGGACAGCGACCATGCGTTGTTTTCCGCGCCCGATTGGTAGACCTCTTCGAGGTGCACCCATCCGAGATCTATTGCGCGGCTCGCGTTCTTCCATTGGATCCACGCGAATATGCAGCCTTGCAAGAAGGGTGCGATCACGGTCTCGGCGATGCTGCCCAGCTCGGAGAATCCAGCCAGTAGGAAATAGCCGATCGCGGAGCCGATTGCCTCGATGGTGAGCTCCATGAGCTGGTCCATCATCGGGTTGTCACCACCGACGATCACCGATACCGCTGTCGCTGGCGACCAGGTCAGGTGCGAGGTCTGCATGGACGTGTAGATGCTGTCCCGCACCACCACCCACGGATGGCCCGGCATCGTGCCGAGGTAGCCGGGCTCGTAGTAGGCGTCCGGCGCGAGAACCTCGGGATCGGTGGACAGCACCTGCGTGTCCTCGACGAACCCGCTGAGGAACTGCTGCACCGTGCGCGCGAATCCACCAGCGATGCCGCCGCCGGTCGCCGTGCCGTCCGGCCCCCAGTAGCCCGATTGGTCGACGACTTCCAATACCAATGCGCCATTACGGCATACCGGTACGCCATCGACCGGGCAGGTTTCGCCATCGACGGTGAGGATGCGGCGATACCGCAGGACCAGCTGCGCGTCCTCGAGCGCGTCGGCGATGACCTGGTCGATTCGGGTCATTCGCGTCGCGAGGATCGTCCATAGCGACGAATCGTCCAAGTCGAACGGATTGCATTTGATCAGGACTTGCCACGAACTCCAGTCGAATAGTCCACTCCAGGAACCGACATCGAATGGGTCGTCAGGGATTGTCCAGATATTGCCGTTGATGCGAATTAGCTGCATCAGGATCATGACGGAAATTGCCCATTTACTGGGACCGAAAATTGGTAGCACACGCGGAAATTGGAAAACATCGATGGGCAGCAACGGATTTGGCGGCCCGAGATAGAACATCAAGAACTGCAAATCGTCGACGAACGTAATGTCAACGAAATGGTTGTTGTTCTCGTCGCGCGTATATTGCCAGTGGTGCAGGATTCCCGACCAGCGCAGCGCACCGCCCATCTCGTCGATGGTGATCACGCAGTTCTTTTTCGCGTTCGGATCGTTCGGAATCGAGATGACCCACTGCGCGAGATAGTGCTCGACGCGAAGCCGAAACGTCGCCTGCTGCGGTACATTCTTGCGCCAGCCGTAGCGAGCGCTGACGCTGTCGGCGATGATGCCGCGGAAGATCAGACCGTTGGACGATTCCGAGTCCGGAGGATTCATCCACATCCGGGTGAACGGGGCGGCGGAGCGCGCGGCCTGGTGCGTCGCCCGGATCGCGTCGCATTGAGCTTGCAGCCGCGGGATATCGGCCAGCGTGGTACTCACCGCATCACCCCCCACGGCCGCGAAAACCACTGCGGGATCGTCATGGTGACCGCCGCGCCCGGGTTGCCGCCCGCCAGCGACACCGGCACCGCGGTGGCCGGCGTGTGCGGCGCGATCGGGTACAGCAGTCCGTTGCCTTCCCACCGGGCCTGCACCAGAGCACCGTTCGCCGCGATCAGGGTTTCGACGTTCGGGTCGGTGTCGACACTCGTGTCCTCCCCGGCGTTCAGCGCGGGGAGAAATTGCGTGCGCGCGGCGTCGGCCACGGCGCGGGAGATCAGCGGCGGCCCGTACATGAAATACAGGTCCTGTCCCCATGAGAAATCCGGCAACGTCCAGGTGCCCGGCGCGTTGACGAAATACTTCGGCCACACCGGAACGTCGCCCAGGTTCTTGGCATTGAGGGTGCCCGACCCGGCGCCGGTCGTCGACGTCCAGCTCAACGGGATCGGCGCCCCGTACCAGAACGGATTCGAGCAGGCTGCGCTGATATTCAGCGTGGTTTCGCCGAATTCCCACGCCTTTTCGGCCGGGTTGTTGGCATACGCGGTGGGTTCCTGCAGCAGCCGCATATCCAGGCGGCGGATCCCGTACTCGGATTCGACACCGATGGTGAACTGCTCGTCGTACATGCCGAGCGCCATACGAAAACGGCTGTCCACGTCACTCCAGACGTACCGGTCCGGGTCGTGGATGCCGATCGAGAACGTGGGGTCACGACGCTCGAATTGCCGTCCCTGGTAGTGCATTTGGGTCGCGCCTTGCACCCAGAACGTTTTGGCCGGCGCGTCGATGAGCTTGCTCGGGCCGGGCATCATCATGGCGCCCTCGGTGCCCGCGCCCGGACCGGCCAGGTTCCATATCGATCCGTCCGCGCCTTCGATCCACAGGCGTCGAGTCATTGCGTCACCAGGAAATTCATGGCCTGCTGGGCCGCGAAATTGTCGAGCTGGCGCGTGAAGTGATGCGCGTTCAAGGCGTAGATGTCTCCGGTGTTGATGCTGTGGTCATAGCTGGCGCCCGAGCCGCCAGATCCGTAGCTCGGGGTGAAGTTGCCGGGCAGATCGACCGGCCGGAAAGTGCTGCCGGCGTTGGCGGCTTCGAGCCAAGGGGCGTTGTTGGCGGCGGCCTCGGCGGTGACCATGAACTCGCCGTTGCTGCCCCACAGGGCGATCGAGTCGGTGCGCGGGCCGCCGTCGCCGGAGATCCAGCCGCCGTCGCGATATCCCGCCTTGGTCGGCCAGATGTTCGACGGGCCGCCATATCGGGAGTCGACGTAATCGAAGGCGGCGGCGATGTTCGCGGTCGGCGTCGTCTGGTCCCCGGGGTACCGCGGGTCCTTGTAGGCGTCGAACGTCGTTCTGATCACCTGCAGCAACCCGATCGGCCGACCAGCGGCAATGCCTTCGGGAGTGTCGTTCTCCGCGTTCGGATTACCGGAGGACTCGATACCGATCTGGCTGACGGTGCGGTCGGTGTCGGCCGTGTTCCGGTTGGTGGCCGTCAGGATCTGCTGCACCGTCCCGCGCCACTGCTCCGCACCCTGCGTCGCGTCGTACGCGTGCACCGCGGGCGCGTTGGGGTTCTGGCCGCCGACCGCAGTGGTCGCCTGCGTAGTCGTGCCGCCAGTGTCGGTGCCCGGCTGCTGGGTGGTCGTGGTGACGACGGTCGGCAAGTTCTGCGGGGTGTAGTTGTAGCCGAATCCGCCGATACCGTGCGTCTTCAGACCGTCATAGGTCTCGTTGAGCGCCTTGTTCCACGGGTTGGAGTCGGACAGGATGCTGTCCTGCAAACCCAGACCGCTCAGCAAGCCGGACGCGAGGATGCCCGCGGCCTTCGTGGCGATGCCCTGCACCGACAGCAGGGACTGGTTGCCCTTGGTCTCGGCGGACTGCAATGCGTTCTGCGCCTTGAAATAGGCGAGGTCAGAGGCCCGCTTGTCCTGCGCCGTCGAGTTCGGGTTCGCGTAAACCGCGTTGCGCTGCGAGTTCGCCGTATCGACCGCGGCCTTGTCGGTCTCGATGGTGATCTGGTCGTCGGTCATCTGCGTAGTCGGCAGCGGTGCCTGCGGATTGACGACGGTCTGCGTGGTCGCGTTCGTGGTGGTGGCCAGCGTGCCGGGCGACGGCGAGCCGATACCGCCGTCGGGCGTGTTCACGGTCGCCGAGGCCATGTTCAGGTAGGCGTGCTGATTGAACAGGGACGCGCCCGAACCGAGAGCCCCCGCACCGACCAGGACTTTCCCTGCGCTGCCCGAGGATTCGACGTTCGTGCCGTCGGGCAGAGTGCCGGCGGTGTGCCCTCCTGCGGCCATGGACGAGTCGTTGATCCAGCCGACCTGGAACGTGCCGCTCGGGCCGAAACCGAGCTGCCATCCGAGCGCGCCGAGCCACGTGCCTTCGTTCGCGGTGGACATGCGACCCGAATCGGTCGGCATGCCAACGGCTTTGAGCGCGAGCTTCGAGATGAGGCCACTGCAGTCCAGCTCGCCGCCGTAGGCCTGTCCCGCCAGCGATGCCGCGTACTGCTCGAGCTCGGCCACGTGGCTGCTGTTGCCCGCGCCCGTGTTCGTGCCTACTCCGGTCCCGGTGGCCGCTCCGGTGCCGTCGCCGACCAGGCCGCCCTCAGCGAACGCGGGCAGCGCGGCGATGAGGGCCGGGTCGATACGCCCGGCGTTGAGGGCCTCGAAAATCCCGACGCCGTACTTGCGGACCATCGCGGCGCGCGTCACGAACTCGTAGTTGGACGCCCGGATGTACATCGAATCCGAGGTGTCGGTGCCCGGGCCGCTGAGCAGGCCACCGCCCGCGTGCGCGCCGCCGCTGAGCTGGCTCTCCAACCAAGGCACGTACCCCGATGGGGTGCTGCCCGGCGTGGCGGCCGGAGGCGCGTAGGGGTTGGTCTGGCCCGGCGCGGTCGGCACCTGCACACCCGGGATCGACTGGGCCTGCAACTGCAGCCAGAACGGCACCTTGCCTTCGGTCTTATAGATGTTGTCGAGCCGAGCCTGATACTTCTCCAGCGCGGTGTCGGCCTGCGACGTATCCAGGACCGCAGTGGCGGTGTGCTTTCCGTCCAGCTTCCGGTAATGATCGAGCAGCTGATCGGCCTGCGTCTCGCTCAGGCCCATCGATTCGATCGACCTCAGCGCTGATTGCTTGATCGCGTCCGAGGTCTGCTGGGCGGCCTGCGTCGCCTGCTGCGACGTGTCGCCCTGCTGGATCGCGTCACGGTAAGCGGCGTTGGTGACCTGCTCCCACGCTGGGATCAGCTGCTGATTGATCAGCTGAAACAGCAGCTGGCCACTCTTGCTGGTCTTGTCGATCGCACCACTTGCGTCGATGACCGCGCCGGAGGCGTTCTGCGCATCGTCATTCATGGCGGTGAGCGCCTGGTTCACGCGCAGCTGGGCGTTCTCGAGGGTCAGCCCGCCCTGGCGCTGCCGCTCCATCGCGTTCGTTGCCGCGTCGATGGAGTTGGCGGTGTCCTTGTTCGTGTCGCCGAGGGCCTTGATCGCATCGGAGACCGGCTGCGAGGCGCTGACGTCGAGAGCCCATTCATCGCGCAGCAGCGACAGCTTGTCGGCAGCGTCACGGCCGCCCTTGCCCATGGTGCCGAGCTTGTCTGTGACCGCGTCGAAGGCGCCTTTGTCGCCGGTAATCTTCTGCGCGAGTTGGTCATTGGCGAGCCCGAGCTTGTCGAACGCATCCCGCATCGCCGCGCTCTGGTTATCGATGTCGTTGCGCACGGAAAAGTTGTCAGCGATGCCCTGGCCGACCCCGAAGGACTTGCCGAACGCTGCCGCGAAACCAGCGGCAGCCTTATCGGTGAGGCCGGGGATGTCATTGGCGTTGGCGGCCAGGGCGTCTCGCAGGCCCTTGACACTCTGCGTCTCGGCGTCCAAGACGCCCGTGTCGAGGGTGCCGCCGGAGGATTGCAAGGCCTTCTGCAGGTTGCGGTCCGCGTCGATCGCGGCCAGCGACTGCTCCTTGAAACGGGTAAGGGCCTCGGTGCTCTTGTCCGCGGAGTCCATGAACGTCAGCACCGCCGCGCCCGCGGCGACGAGGCCGATGGTCCACGGGTTGCCGAGCAGGCCGAGCAGCTGGCCGCCCGCGAGCTTCAGCTTGCCGATGCCGCTGGCATCCTTGGCCGCGTCACCCGCACGCGATGCCAGAGCGTCAATCGCGAGGCTTGCGCCGTCGACGACCGGTTTCACGGTCTTGAATCCGGCGTAGGCGATGACAGCGGCCTCGACGAGGTACGGGTGTTCCGACAGCAGGTCCGCGGCCGCGTGCAGGAACGGCATCGTGATCGCCGACCACGTCTGCACGCCCTGCACGACGCCGTTGATCAGGCCCGGGAGGTCCTTGAGGATCGGCTCGAAATTCTCGCCGTCCTGCCGCATCCGGGTGAAGAACGTCGACATTTCGGCCTGGGCGTGCGAGCCCTTCAGGAACGTCGACAGGTGCCCGGTAGCAGCGTCGATGGATGCGCCGGCGTCGCCTGCCGCATGCACGACCGACCCGAACGCGGATCCGATGTGCCCGACCGTCTCCGCGAGCTCCTTGGCCGAGGTGACCGCGGTGTCGAACCGCTGGCCGAGCGAGCCGTTGGCGGCGTCGCGCTGGACCAGGGCATCGAATTTCGTTGCGGCGGAATCGATCGCCGCACCGAACCGCGGGAATTCCTCGGATCCGACCGTGACGATCTTGGTGATGGCGGCCGTGACCGGGGCGGCCGCGTCGCCCAGGCCCTGGAATCCCTTGGTGGTGTTGCCAAGGAAGGTGGCGAAGTCGGCGCGGTTGGTGGCGCTGGAGAGCTCCTGGATTGTGCCCTTCAGCCCGGAGTTGATCGCCGAGTTGATGCCGACAAGCCCGTTCTTCAAGTTCGGCAGCTGGACGTCAGCGAGGTGGGTGATATCCCCACCGAGGCCGTTGCCGGTGAGCGCGTCCTGCGCCGCGAACCGCGCGTCTTTCCACGCCGGTCCGAGCGCGTGGATCTCCTCGACCACCTCACGGGCATCCGGGGACAGCTTCGACAGCGCGGACGCGATCTTGTTCTGCCCGTTGACCTCCCCGATTTGGTCCTGGGCCTTCTGCACGGCGATATAGGCCTGCTGCAGCTGGTGCGCGGCGTCGGCCTCAGCATGCACGCCGTCGACGACCTTCTGCTTGGCCGCCACGACATTTCGTGCGCCCTCCACGCCGAGCTGGTTGGCGCGGGCGGTGTCCTGCTGCAGGTCGTTCTGCTTGTTCTGCGCCTCCTGCAGCCTGATCACGGTGCGCTGGTAGTCGTCGACCGCGCGGGTCCGCTGATCGGCATCGGCGGTCGGGTCGAACTGGACGCGCTGCATGTTCTTCGCGGCCTCACGCACCGCGACCGACGCGTCGGTGACGTTGAGCTTCTGCTCTTCCAACGTCAGGTTGACGTCACGCAAACTCCGCGACGCGTCGCGGTAGGCGTCGTTCAGATCGCGCTGGTCGAGCAGCTCCTCACGCTGCGCGGTCTGCCCGCTACGCAGGGACTCACCGACCTGGTACTGCGCTTCAGCGACCGCATTGAGAGCGTCACGCTGTTTGATCGCGGTATCGACCGGATCGGCGTTCGCGGCGGTGTATGCCTGGAACGCGCCCGAAATGCCGTGCGTGCCAACCTTGATCGCCGCCACACCAGCGAGCGCGCCCAGGCCCGCGGCGGGCAGCAGGTCGAGCGCATGCATGGCTTGGCCGGCCGCGTCGGCGATGGCCAGCAGCTCCGAGACCGCCGACGCCGCGCCCGCGACGCCGGTGATCTTCATGTTGATCTCGGCGGCCTCCTTGAGGTCGCCCTTGAGGGAGCTGAGCTCCTTCTTCAGCTTCGATGACGCGGTCTTGGCCGACGCGGTGTCGGTGCCGACCGGGATCCGCAGCGGCCGAGCCTCCTGCTCGGCGCGCCAGGTGGCGAGCTCGGCGTCGGCCTCGTCGGTCTTCGCCTCGACACCGACTTCGAGGTTGCGGGACTGCTCCTCGCGCCAGCGCTTGATCTTCTCGTCGGCCTCGGCGGTGCGCGGCTCGATCGTGACATTGAGCGTCGCGTCGACCGCATCGAGGTCGGCCCGCAACTCCTCGACGAACTTGTCGAAGTTGGGGTGAATGGCGATCTTGGCATCGCCGCCGTCGTAGGTGGTCACTCATTCACCTCCCAAGGCAGCAAGATCGATCGGACGTAACGGGACTTGTCGGCCAGCATCTCGGAACGCCTTGCCGCCCAAGGCAATTCGGGACGCGACGCGGTCGGTGCGTGCTTGGGGTCAGAGCGGCCGGAGACGTAGAGGATCCGCCACAGCACGTCTTTCAGGTCGGCCAGGTCGGCGCGCAGAGAATCGAATTCCTCGAACCGCGGTGGCTCAGGCTTCGGATCGGGTGCGAGCGCCATTTCCTCGATGAGCTGCGGGTCGCGCAGCCGCGCCGCCCGGTAGTGGCTGCCTGCTTTGAAGCGGTTCTCCACGTAGTCGACCAGCTCGAGCCAATCGCGTTCGCCGCGCAGCCATTCGGCGAGATCCAGGTGCGCATACCGGCGCAGATCCCAGCGGATCGCGGCCCCGTAGACCCCGATCAGGTCTACGAGGCCGGAGTACCCCCCGGCACATCGGATGCCCCGACGCCGTTGAAGTGGTCGACAATCCGCATCGTCAGGCCGACTAGCAGCTCCTCGCTGTCGGACAGCCGGTCGAACGCTTCGAGCACACGCCGGAAGTCGCTGCCGAGCAGGATGCGCAGCATCCCGAAGATGTCGGTGCGGCGCGAGGCGATGTCGAAGTCCTCGCGGGCGAGCAGCGAGCTCGGCCAGTTCACTTCGATCGGCGGATCGAATCCTCGCTCGGGCCCGAGGACGAAGGGTTCGGAATCGGCAGCGCTCTTCAGATACAGGTTCGACGCGCGCGCCCGCTCGCGCAGATCCTCGAACGCGACGATCTTCTCGCGGTGCGGGGACGCGGGCCGCTCGGCGGCGACCGTCTTGCGTGCGGTGGTCTTGCGTGGTTGTGCCACGAATGAATCTCCTTGTGCCACTTGACAATTGACATGCACAGCGCGGGCCCGACGCGCGGGCCCGCACTGGACAGGATCAGGAAACGGTGACGTTGCAGGTGGCGGTCAGCGGGGTGCTCGCGCCGGTCGGGGTGTAGGACGCGGTGATGATCGAGCTGCCCGTCGCCACCGCGGTGACCAGACCGGTGGCGCTGACGGTCGCGTCGGCCGGAGTGCCCGAGACGAAGGTGCTCCAGGCGGTGACATCGAGGCCGTTGGAGTCGGTCACCGTCAGCTGCTGGGTCTGCACCGGCGAATGGGTCAGGGTCGCGGTGGACGGGGCCACGGTGATCGAGGTGGCCAGGATGAATCCGCCGGCCTTCGCCAGCGGGATGTTGCCGACACCCGCGACACCGAAGTCGAACAGCGGACCAACCGCGCCGTCGGAGCTGACGAACGCATTGTCCTCGTAGACGGTGAGCGTGGACGGGAACGCGATTTCCGAACCGTCCTGCATCGAGACCTTGCCGACCTTGTTGCACGCGACCTTCGGGAAGATCCAGAACGGGTAGAACTCGCTGCCGACGATGCCGTCGAAGGCCATCACGATGAGCGACCAGTAGTTCGCGTTCGGCGACGCCATCTTGTGGCCGCGCCATTCACCCGACGTCGCGTTCGCCCAGGTCTGCGACAGGTCGGTGTCGTAGAAGATCGACATGTTCACCTTGCGCCATTCCTGCGCGGTGAAGTCGATCGAGAGCCCCTCGGAGGTGCGCAAGCTGCGCCGCGGCGCCATCGAGCCCAAACCCTCGATGTCGTTGCTCTTGCGGTCCGGGGTCATGTCGACGCCGGCCTTCTTCTGCAGCTCGCCGAGAGTCGACCAGCCCTGCGGAAGCGCCTGCAGCGCGCCCGTGGTCGGGTTGCAGATCGACGAGGGGATGTAGGGGGCGCCGATGGACCAGGGGTGCGCCGCCACCAGGGAGTTCAGGGGCGCGAAAACGAGCGGGTCGTTCTTGGCCTTCATGGCCTGGAACAGGTTTACGGACATGACGGGGTCACTCTCCAATCCGAGAGGGAGGGAACAGGTTTCAGAAGGTCGCGGCCAGCTCAGCGACGGTCGGGCCGTAGTCGGGCACGCTGCGAGGCAGGCGGCAGTCGACTTTCAAGGTGGCGATCACAAGCCGGTTGTCAGGGTTGACGTCGGGGCGCAGCTCCGGGGCGAGCGTGCGCTCGACGCTGGTCACCTGCACGTGGGATCCGTCGGGCATCTTCACGCCGCCGACCCGCGGCAACGTGAGCAGCATCTGGACACAGAACTCGAGCAGCGCCCACGAGTCGTCGCGGGTGTTGCCGATTGCGCCGATGAGCACCGATTGCGGATCCAGCACGGTCGACAAGCCCGGCGCGACACCGCCGGATCCGTAGACCGCGACCAGCGGCAGATCCGCGGAGTAGTTCGCGGGCAGCCACGAACAGGTCGTCGGCCGCCGCGGGGAGTTGTCCGGATTGAGGATCTGCGCGCCGGTCGAGTCGTACACCGACACCGTGGCCAGCAGCGGCGTCAGCCACGCCTGCACGACATCCTCGCGAACAGGCCAGCCACCGACATACCAGCCCGGGAACGTCAGGCTCACGGGGCGGCCAACCCGCGCAGCACCTCGTCGAGCGTGCGAGCCGCCCGGTTGTGGTGCAGCCCAGTCGATCCCGCATGCATGCCAGCGCCGAAAATGTGCGACGCGGCAGCCCGGTCGGTGACGATCATGTCGGCGACAAAGCGGTCACCCTTGACGCCACCGATGTGCACATCGACGGTGGCCGAGGCCGCCATCTCGCCGGTGCGCTTGACCTCGATCTGCTGATACAGATCCTTGGCGTGCATGCCTGCGGCGAGCATCATGCCCTCGCAGATCGGGCCTTTGAGCCACTCGGTGATGAACGGATTCGGAACGGGCACATTGTGTTCCACTCAGATCACCCCCTGAGTCCGCACGACGAAATAGCCGAACTGGTGACCGCTGAGCGGGCTCGCACCGCTGGTCGGGGTCTCGACCACGAGGACATCCCAGCGGGTACCGTCCGCGCGCAGCAGCCGGTCACGGGCGGTGACGTCCGACCCGACCGGCACCGCGAATCCGGCCTGGATGACCGCGGTTTGACGGCGGTCCCAGTTCTCCTGCGACGAGTCCACCCAGAACACGACCCCGCTGATCGAGACCGTCGCGGGCGCCCCGATCGGGTTGCCGTTGTTGTCGCGGGTGACGCGTTCGCGGGTGACGGTCTCCCCAGCGGCCGGCCGAATCACCTACGGCCCTTCCACCAGGTTGGGGAACAGCTCGGCGATGTTCGCGGCCGGATAGGCCAGCGGGCCCGGCTGATCGATGCCCGAGTACACCCACGGTCCGGTGCCTGTCGGGGTGCCCATGGTCATCGACATGGCCTTCATCCGTGCGCCGCCCTGGATGAGGGTCATCTCTTGAGCCGTGATGTACAGGTTCCCGTCCGGGTTGCTGTACACCCTGGTCTCGGTCATTCCGCCCATGCCGTCGGTCGCCGAGCTCACGCCGTCGTTGTCGGCGTTGCGCAGCGCGCGTTTGACCATGGAGCAGACCACGAGCATGGCGCCGGTCGCGTCGGACTGCCCGGCATCCATGAGCCCGGTCTCGGTCGGAAACCACTGCCGCAGCCAGAAACTCGCGTCGCCGAGCAGCGTGGTGGCCGTGTTCTGCGTGGCCGTGTCGCCCGGCATGTTCAGCCAGCGGGCCGCCAGCTGCTGGATGGTGGCGTAGGGCGAGAGCGGTGAGACCATGGCCGCGTCAGCTTCCGGCTGCGTCCTCGGCCGCCTTGGCGGCGGCCTCCTCGGCGGCGAGGATCTGCGCGCGGGCCTCGATGGTGAGCGGCTGATTGCCGTTGCCGAAGCCCTGCGCGATGCGTGCCTCCACCGCGGTGGGCTGACGCGCGTCGATGATGTTGGGCGTCTTGTCCACCACTGCCACGAACGACGGCGGCACGTTGAGCTCGTCGAACCGCGCGACGTGATCGGGGTGCACGAGCACCGTTTCACCCATGGAGCCGTGTACCGCGCGCCGCTCCGGGGTGATGTAGGTGGCGCTGGCCAGCCTGATGACGCGCTCCACACCAGGCGGGGGAGTGGGCGAATTGGCTTGTGCAGCCATGGTTCTCCTCGATTCTGGGTCAGCCGGCCAAGCCGGTGAACTTCAAAACGGCGTACGGCTCGGTCACGGCGAACGCCGGGGTGCACCAGGACTGGAACCAGGTGGTCTGCTCGCCCGCCTCATACCAGGTTTCGGTGCTCAGCGGGTCCTCCATGCGCATCTGCCCGAGACGACCGGGCGAGACCGCGTACGCGGTGCCCGGCGGAACGCGGTTGGTGGACAGCATGGTGACGTTGTTGGAATCCAACTGGCCCTGCGCGACACCGACACCCGCGTACACCTCGGAAAAGTGCGCCTTTTCCTGCGGGTTCACGATCCACAGGTCGTACTGGTAGCCGAGTTCGGTCTGCTCACCGATCATGTTGGCGCGCGCGAAATCCGATGCGGGCCACTGCTGATTGGTGGTCTGCGACGCACCGCCGGTCACGGTCGCCGCCCAGTTGTTGCCGATCACACTGGTCGCGCCGCCGGTCTGCGCGACCGCGAACGCCAGCGCGGTCATCGCGCGCGCGTTGATCTTGCGCACGATCGCGTTCATGATCTTCACGCCCGCGGACTGGACCACCCACGGGTCGTTGCGCTTCTTTTCTTCCCTGGTGACGCCGTACTTTCCACCAAACTTCTCGGGAACGGCAACCAACGGGCTGGGCCGGGTCGCGGTGAGGTTGGGGAACTCGCCACCGGGCGCGACGGTCGCGACATCGCGCGACGGATACAAATCGTTGTAGGTGATCTGCGAGTAAATGATGCTGCCGCCGGAGACATCGCCGCCCGGGGTGAAGATCTTGTCGGCGATGAAGTTCTGCAGCGACAGGTCCGCAAGGTATGCGGTGATGCGGGTCGGTTCGTTCAGCATCACATCGAGGGTGATGAGGCTGCCGGAGACGCTGGCCGGACCAAGCGGGTAGTAACTAGGAAGCGGCTGGGGGGAAGTCATTTACCTGGCCCTTTCAGTACAGTTCGGCGATGACGTCCTGGCCGGACGCGGTAGTCGTCGACCAGGCCTTGCCGATGGCGGTGTTGCCGGTCGTCCACGGCAGCACTGCGCCGGTGGTGTCGACCATGAGGTCAGCGCCCGCGGTGATGGCGGCCGAGCAGGTGATCGGGATCAGGCGCGAGGTGCCGCGGCGCACGATGTTCACCACGACACCGGTGACGACGTCGTAGGCGGCCACGCCCGCGATGCGGCCGCCCGCGGCGGGGAGCGCGGCCTGGAAGACGTTGTACGTCGAATCCTGTGGCGCGCTGACAGATACGCACTTCTTGCCGGTCAGACCGACGGTTGCCAACATGGGGACGTTGTCGCCGTCGTCGTACAACACGATGCATTCGTTGGACATCTCCCCTCCTTCCGGGGGTTACTCCCGCTTGTCGCGGGCACGGTTTCGGTTCGGGATCCACTCCGGCGGGTACGCGGTCGGCGGCGTGTTGTCCTGCACGGCGGGCGTGGCACCCGGGCGCAGGGCAGCGTTCGGCCGGTTCGTCGGCGGTGGGGTGATCTGCGGAGTTGCAGCGGCGGCGTTCTTGGCCGCGACACGCTCGGCGGCTGCCCTGCGTGCTTCGGGAGTCGGTGCGCCAGAGATGAGAATCTGGTCCTCGGGGTCGAGCTTGAATTCGACGACCAGGTCCTTGATCTCGACTTCCAACCTCGACTGTGCGAGGTCGCGTTCGAGCTGCTCGGCGCGATCGGTGGCGCGCTGGATCTCCGTCTTCTCCGCTTCGCGTCGCTGCTCGGCCTCCTGGGCCAGCGGCTCGACTTCGCGCAGCCGGGTGCGAAGGTTCTGCGCTTCGCGGTTGGCCTTCCGCAGCTTCTCCTGCGCCCACGGCGGCAGCTCGCCCTCGTTCTCCTGCTCGGCCTCCAGGGCTGCGGGATCGGTGGACGGGTCTGGGGTGGTGGGGTCGAGGTTCTGCTCGTCGTCAGGCATTGCTGTGGCCTCCTGGGCCTTGAGTGGGTGTGTGAAACTGCCGCGCCTCCAGGGCGCGGACGACTATGCGTGCACGTGATGGGCGTGCGTGGGCTGCACTAGATGCGGATACAGCTGCCGGGCACGCGCGGCGTGCAGCGCCCGGATGTGTTCGCGGTGCTTGCGGTGCTCGGCGGCGACCGCGCGGGCGAACGCCTTGCGCGCGCCCTTGCCGGACTTCCGGGCTGTGGCCCGATCCCAGACACCGTTCCATTTCTGGTACTGCTGCTGGCCGTCCCACGGCTTGCCCGAATAGACGAGCACCGCACGGCATTCGCAGTTGTCATGGGCGCGGAAGTCCGCGGTCTGCTCGGACCGATACACCGGGCCGCGGGAGGTCAACATGGCGCAGAACCAGCACGGTGTCATCGAATTCGTGACACGCGCCCAGCCGATCTCTCGTCCCGCGTTCTCGGCAGTCGCGATCACCGCGTCACGGCCGGCCTGGTGGGCGTGGCGCGCGACCGCGGCACCGGTGTTCTGGCCGATGCGCACAATGACTTTCGGCGAGCTCGGGTCGTTGGGCAGGTCGACGAACGGGAGCCCGGTGCGGCGGTCGAGGATCGAAACCTTCGGTTCCGCAACCGATAGCGCGGTCGTACCGTGCGCGCGGACATCGTTCAGCGCGGCCGCGACCTGCTCGACCGCGCGCTCCGCAGTGGCCGGCAGTTGCTGCGCGGCGACACTGCCCCGCGCGGCCGCGGCCGCCCCGGCAGCTTCGACCGCGGCGACCTCTTTCAGGACTGGGGCTGTCGTGCGTTCCAGGACAGCGACCAGGGCGGCCGGACTGTAGAACTCGATCGGCGCGATCTCGGGCAGCAGCTCGCCAGCGGCCCGCGCGGACCCGACCATGTAGCTCGTCGCCAGAACATAGGACTGGCCGCGCGCGATCTGCACAGATGTGAACAGGCGCTGTGCAAACCGCTCGCGGTCGGCCGCAGTCAGCGGAATCCCGTACTTGCGCATCATGCGGACCAGCAGCGCGGTCATGTTCGCCGTGACCTTCGCCTGCGCGGCCAGGTAGGCGGCCGCGTCGATCCCGACCACACCGATCGTGCGATTCTCGCCCTGACGCTGATCGGGAGCGGTCATGCGCCGGACTGCCCGGACGGGTCGGCAGCCTCCTCGGCCTGGATCCCACGCCCGACAGCGGGCGCACCCTGCGCGGACTGCAGGTACAGGGCCTCGAGCGGGTCGGCGTTCTCGCGGATCTCCTTGGCACGCTCCACCATCTTGTGGTCCCAGCCCGGGATGGATTCCCACAGCAGTTCGTCGGGCACACCGAGCATTTGACCCAGCTTGCCGAGCCCGTCGACCGTCGCGGCGAAGCTGCGCGCGCTGGAATCGGCCCAGCGCACCGAGGCACCGAAGTCGGCGGCCCCCACTTCATCGCCGTCGAGATGGCAGCACAACCGCAGCGCCTGGTCCCAGCTGTCGCCCAGCGACGCGGTGATCTCATCGACCTTGCGGTTCTTGCCCTCTTCGAGCGCGGTCAGCGTGTCAGCGTTGATGTTCGCGAAACCGCCCACGCCGAGGTTCTGCTGCGGCACTTGGGAAATCGACGACAGATCCTGGATCGCGTCCTGCTTGCCCGCAACGTAGAACTTCGGGTCGGTCTCCTCAAATTGACCCACGCGAACGTTCGGATCCTTGAACAGCCACACATCCGCCGCGGTCGCCTTCAGCGCCTCGTTCTGCGTCTCGGGCCACCAGCCCATGATGTAGCGCTGCCGGAACGCCGAAAAATACTGGGAGACCATAGTTCCGAAATTGGTCTCATTGATACGCCCCTGGACCGAGAGCAGCGGCTCGACGATGCCGTACTGCTCCTCACCCTCCAGCAGCATGCTGTCCCGGAACCGGACGACCGGGCACACACCTGCACCGTGCGGCCGGGACTCGATGAACTCCACGTCGGAGATGTTCTGCCAGTTCGGATATCCGAACGACGAGGTCGGCATGTTCTCCATGCCCAGGATGTACTCCGCGACCTCGTCATACAGGTAGATCAGACGCCGGTCGGTCTGCAACGCGAACATCGGCCACTCGTCATTGACCGGATCCTCATAGACCGCGGTCATGTGCAGCGGCGACGCGCCCTTCATCACCGGGCCGTTGTCGCCCGGCAGGCACTTGACGTATGCGGCACCGTATTTCAGCGTCGAGCGGACCACGCCGACCTGGCGCGCGTTCATCTGGTTCCGCTGCCAGTACTCCCACGCACCAGCACGCTGTTTGGTGTCCGACGAGATGTAATCGACCACCCGCATGACCTGCGAGAACGTCTCGACGACCAACGGCAGGAAATTCGCCTGACTCTTCTCGGCCAGCATCTTCATGGCGTCCGGAGCTTCGTCGGGGATCTGCATACCCAGCTCGCGCCACGACCTGTTGGGCTTCATCGCCTCAGTGAGGATCTGCAGCCGCTGCGCTTCGAAGGCCTTCGCCCCGGTGAGCAGATTCCGCGCCACATCCTGGGCGTCTTCCGGCTTCATCGCAGTTGGCGCGATGATCCCGGTCGGGCGAGTCAGGCCGCCGAAGTTCAGCAGCATGTCCTTGGCCTTGTACACCGCTTGCAACGGAGTGAGCATCAACTCACCTCCTTCGGTTTCGGTTGAGGAACATCGCCTGATTGGACTGCTCTTGCGGAACGTTCGATTTCACTGCGCGCCACAGGATCCGGACACCGATCATCGAGACGCAGCCATCGATCTTGTCCGGCGAGTTCGGGGTCTCCTTGCGCACCGAGACGCCGTAGCGGCCCTGGTGCCGGTAGGCGTTGCGCACGTGCTTACTGAGC
>NZ_JBHZCS010000102.1:0-28093 GCF_042755705.1 Nocardia sp. NPDC059154 | reverse complement strand
CGCCTCCCTCGTCAAGGCCGCCGAAGCCTATGAGGCGGGCGATATCTCGCGCGACCACGTCCGCAACATCATCGACGTCATGAACCACCTGCCCGCCGACATCCCCGCCGACATCCCCGCCGACATCCCCGCCGAGACGCGCGCCGAGGCCGAGCACCTCCTGGTCGGCCACTCGCGGGTCGGTTGGCCCGATGACCTGCCCATGATCGGTCGCGACATCCTCGCCCGCATCGACCCCGACGGCAAGGTCGTCTCCGACGCCGACCGCCGTCGCCGCCGTGGCCTCATCCTCGGCCGTCCCGGGGTGGACGGGATGAGCTGGATCGAGGGCTGGATCACCCCCGAGTTGCGAGCCCTGCTCGATGCCGTCTTCGCCAAGCTTGCCCGTCCGGGCATGTGCAACATCGACGACACCGACAGCGTCGCCGCCACTGCCACCGTCGTCGACTCGAAGGTCCTCGAGGCTGCTGCCCGTCGCGACCGCCGCGACGCCGGTCAGCGCACCCACGACGCGCTGTTCGCGCTGCTGCAGCCCGGTGTCGACCCCACCAAGCTCGGGTCCCACCGGGGTCTGCCGGTGCAGGCCATCGTCACCATGTCGCTCAACGATCTGGAGCGTGGAGCGGGTGTTGCGACCACCGCCTCCGGTGGCCACGTCTCCATCAATGAGGCGTTGAAGATGGCCGAGGGGACCAAGCCGGTGCTGGTGGTCCTCGACGCGGACGGGCTGCCGCTGTACCTGGGTCGCTGCCAGCGACTGGCCAGCCCGGCTCAGCGCCTATCCCTTATCGCCCGCGACAAGGGTTGCACCCGCCCGGGATGTGAGGCACCCGCGAGCATGTGTGCGGTGCACCATGTCACCGACTGGACCAAAGGCGGACCCACCGATCTGAGCAACCTGACGCTCGTCTGTGATCACTGCCACGCGCTGGTCAACGACAGTGCCGAGGGTTGGAAAACCGTTGTCATGGGCAAAGATTCCCCCTATCGGGGACGCACCGGATGGATTGCACCGAAAAGTCTCGACCCAACGGGCGCCCCGCGCGTGAACGACAGACATCACGTTGGCGAGTGGGTCGCCGCTGCGATCGAATCCAGTTGCCACAGGTGGGGTTCACGGGCCGCATGAATCCCGGCTGCGCATATCCTGCCGGCGTGCGCAGGGACCGGGGAGTGTGGTTGCGTCGCCTCCCCTACCGGACTTGGGCTGACGCCAGGCTGGAAGCCGCCACCCACCGACCCCGGCCCACGGACCGCACGGATCACCTTCTATAGACAAAACCCACCGCAAGCCCACCCTGAAATCCTCGAACACCGAACAACCACAGCGGTATTCTCCTCGCTACATCCCATCCTGCGGATACCCCGCCCCGTGATCTAAGCGAATACCTCCTGCAGCGACACCCACATGCAGGTTCAAAGGTGAGCGGGCTGGTAGACGAAGGCGCGTCCCCAAGCAGGCCTCCTCCCTTCTCCAGGCGTTTTTGTCTTTAATCTTTTGGTTCTTTGTCCTTTCGTCCTTTTGGGTTGTCGGCTTTGGGTTTTGGGCCTGCTACTCCGCTATCAGTTCGGCTTCGGAATCCAGGGCTTGTTGGGCTTCCTCGGGCACGCCGACGGGGCCCGGCCGGTAGGTGATGGAGTGGAGGGAGCCGGAGTAGCGGAAGACGCCCCGGCGGTCGCGGAGCGGCCAGGAGACGGGACCTCGGGCGTCGAGGCCGACGGAGATCCCCGTCCAGGGGGACATGCCGACGAGCTGGACTTGGTCGGGGAGGGTGGCCGCGCGGACGCCGTCGATGCCGATGGTGAAGTCCCAGCGCAGGTGGGGTTGGACGGTGGCCGATACGGTGAAATGGCCGCTGCCGGAGGGTATTTCACCGGCATCGGCTTCGGCGTAGCGGCCATAGGCGTTGTAGCCGAAGATCAGGCGGCCGTTCTCCACGTAGAGGAGGTAGCCGCCGAGCGGGTCGCCGTGGGCGACGAGAACGCCCTCGTCGCCGGGTCGGTAGCCGGCCAATTTCACTGTGATCGTGAAGTCGCGGTAGGCGATCAGTCGCTGAGAGCGGTAGCGCTCCAGGGTGGGGGTGCCGGGCAGGATGCGGACCTGCTCGCCGAGCCGGGCCTCCTCCGGACGACGCCGAGCCAGGTCCTGCCGGGTGACGAGCGGGAAAACCGTGTTGTGCCAAGCGGCTTCGTCCCACGCGGCCGAGAGCTCGGCGACCTTGTCCGGACGCTGCTCGGAAAGATCGTGGAGCTCGGTCGGATCGGTGCGGACGTCGAACAGCTGCCAGCGTGGATTGTCGATGCTGCGCTCGGGCTCGAAGAGCGCGAGGAGCTTCCAGCCGTCGCGGTAGAAGCCGCGGTGACCGGTCATCTCCGAATACTGCTCGACGTGCTGCGAGACAGCGGCCGGGTCGCTCAGCACATCCACCGCCGAGACGCCGTCGAAGTCCTTGGCGGGCAGTCCGTTCCGGACCGTCGGCCGCTCGAGCCCGGCGAGCTCCAGCAGCGTGGGCGCGAGGTCGGTGATGTAGACATACTCCTCGCGCACCCCGGTATCGGCCTCCGTGCGCGGCAGCCCCCTGGGCCATGACAGCACGAACGGCACCCGCACCCCACCGGCGAAGGTCTGCCCCTTGTAGAAGCGGAACGGCGTATTCGACGCCTGCCCCCACCCGCGCGGATAGTGCACCCCCAGTTTCGCGGTGCCGATCAACTCGTCGTCGTGCGGCACATCCCGCTCCCAGTCGGGCTCGTCGACCTGAGCGAACTGCGCGAAATAGGTCCGGGTGCCCTCGGGCCCGCCCTCCGCGGTGCCGCCATTGTCGGAGGTGAACACGATAATGGTGTTGTCCAGCTCGCCGAACTGCTCGAGCACCTCCACGATCCGCCCCAGGCTCTGGTCGATGCTGTCGACCATGCCCGCGTACACCTCCATGTACCGCTCGAATCGCGCCCGCTGCTCATCGGTCAGCGCATCCCACTCCTGCGCTTCATAACCCGGCTCGGTATTGCGCGGCTTCTGCTGTGTCCCCGCCGGGAACAGTCCCTGTGCGATCTGTGCGGCGAATCGACTCTGCCGCAACCGATCCCAGCCCTCCCGATACCGCCCCCGATACTTGGCCTGATCCGCCGTCTTGGCCTGCAACGGCCCGTGCATGGCGGTGTGCGCGAAGTAGAGGAAGAACGGTTTGGCCGCATCGTGCGCCCGCAGGTCCTTGAGGTAGCCGATGGCGCGATCGGTGTAGTCGTCGGTCAGGTAGTACCCCTCCGGATACTCCTCGACATCCACCGCCGAACTGTCGGAGATCAGCTGATTCGGATAGTAGAAGGAGTTCAACCCCTCCAGCGACCCGTAGTACCGGTCGAATCCACGCTGCGTCGGCCACGAATCCCGGTGCGCCGCCGGATGCAGCGTGGCATCGCGGACCAGATGCCATTTCCCCACCGCATAGGTCGCATATCCATTGGCGCGCAATATTTCCGGCAATGTCAGCACGTCATCGGCCAATTCCAGCCGCAGCCCCGGATAGCCGGGATCGGCATTCGCCACGAAGCCGAAACCCGCACGGTGGGAATTGATTCCGGTCAGCAGCGCCGCCCGCGACGGTGAGCACAGCGGTGTGGTGTGGAAGTTGGTGAGCCGCAATCCGTTCGCGGCCAGCCGATCCAGGGTCGGGGTCTCGATCTCCGACCCGAACGGGCCGATATCGCTGAAACCCATATCGTCGACCAGCACCACGACGATATTGGGCGCACCGGCGGGCGCGGTCGGCGGATAGTTCCACTCCGGCGTGGAATCGGCGGTGGTGCGGCCGATCTCGCCGGCGAAATTCTCATAGCCACGGGCATGGGCGGGGACTGACATGCTCCCAGCAAAGGGCGCGGGCCCGCGCCGGAGCCAGGGTTTCACTCTGGCTGCGTGCAACCGGTGATCCGTCATACATCCGCGGATAGCGTCGCCGCACACCATTCGGCCCCGGTCCACACTCGAGGTTTTCCAGATGAATTCGTCCCCCGGCGGTCTGCACCGCCGTCATTTCCTGCGCGGTTCCGCCGTCGCCGCCCTGGCGATCCTCGGCAGCGGAGCGCTGGCCGCCTGCACCTCGGCGGTGAACCAGCAACGCGGCGGCGACGACAACGCGCAACCGGTGCGCGGCGGGACGCTGAAGTACGGCGTGCTGGTGGACCTCGTGCCCGCCAACCTGCTCACCAATACCGGCACCACACCGTATGTGATCGGCCTGGTCTTCGAATCCCTGGTGCGCTACCCGCACGACAAGCTCGAACCCCAGCCGCTACTGGCCAAGAGCTGGACCCTTGCCCCCGACGGCAAGTCCATCACCCTGGACCTGCGCGACGACGTGAAGTTCCACAGCGGCCGCCCCTTCACCTCCAAGGACGTCGAATTCTCGCTGCGCACCTACGCCGATCCCAAGTGGTCGGCGCAGCTGAAGAGCACGGCCGCCGCCGTCACCGGCTTCGACACCAGCGATCCGCACCGCATCACGCTGACGCTGGCGCACCCGCTGAGCAATCTGTTCGACCTGCTCGACACCGTGCCCATCCTGGACAGCGAGTCCATCGACCAGCTCGCCGCCGGCGACAAGCTCGTCGGCACCGGCCCCTTCCGGTTCGTGCAGCGAATCCCCAACCAGCAGTTGGTATTCGATAAGAACACTGCCTACTGGGTGCCCGACCGCCCCTACCTGGACCGCGTCGAATTCACCGTCATCGCCGACAATCAGGCGCAGCTCAACGCCCTCAAGACCGGCCAGATCCATCTCGCCGACGGCATCACCTACCGCGACAACGAGAACCTCGCCAAGACCGACGGCTTCCGCGTCATCACCTTCGAGGGAGCCGAGCTCCAGGTCTACGTCGGCGCGAACGTCGCCGACCCCGCCCTCGCCGATGTGCGGGTGCGCCAGGCCATCGCCTACGCCCTGGATCGTGAGCGCATCATCAAGGAGGTCTTCCGCGGCGCCGGCTATCCGCTGAACCTGCCGTGGCCCAAGAACTCTCCCGCCTTCGACGACTCCCGCAACAGCCGCTACACGCGAGATGTGGCCAAGGCCAAGCAGATTCTGGCGCAGCTGCCCAAACCGCCCAAGCTGCCGCTCACCTACAACACCGCCTACCCGGTCTTCGAGGCCGCCGCGCAGATCGTGCAGGCCAACCTCGCCGAGATCGGCATCGAGGTGGAACTCGCGCCCACCGAGAACGCCACCTTCATCAAACAGCTGATCGGCGCGCAGTTCCCGGGCCTGTGGATCACCGACCACTCCTGGGCGCAGTTCGTGCCGTCCACGCTGACGGTCAGCGCCTACCCGTTCAACGCCCGCAAGAACGCCTCCCGCTACGAATCGCCCGACTACGTCTCGGCCGCCGACGCCGCCTGGCAGCTGCCGCGCGCCACCGGCCCGGACGCCACCCGCGCCTACCAGGCACTCAGCGATCAACTGCTGGACAGCCTGTTCCTGATCGAGATCGGCGTGCACTACCCGCAGGACAGCGCATCCCGGAAACTGCACGGCCTCGACTGGACCAAGCGCCGCGAGCACGTGTTCACCCAGGCGTTCCTGGCATGATCGTCTATCTGCTGCGCCGGGTACCGTCCGCCCTCGCGGTCCTCTTCGGCGCGTCGGTGCTGATCTTCCTGCTGCTGCGGCTGGTGCCCGGCGATCCGGCCACCACCCTGGCCGGGCCGGACGCCACGCCGGAAACCATTGCCGCCATCCGGCATCAGCTCGGCCTGGACCGGCCCATCCCGGCGCAGTACCTGTCATGGCTGCACGGTGTGGTGACCGGAGACCTGGGGCGGTCCTACGTGATCGGCGGCCAGATCGCGGATCTCATCGTGCGGGGTCTGTCGAACACCCTCATCCTGGCCGCCGCGGCGTTGTCGCTGGCGGTGATCGTGAGCCTGGCGGTATCCGTCGCCTCCGTCCTGTGGGATCGGCGCTGGCTCAATGCGATCGTGGCGGCCGCCAATACGGTGACCGTCGCCATCCCGGTCTTCGTGACCGGTGTGCTGCTGGTGCTGGTGTTCGCGGTCGCCATTCCGATCCTGCCCGCGGGCGGCATCCCGCCGGACGGGTTCCTGGCCCGGCCCGATATCGCCGTCCAGTACCTGCTGCTGCCCGCCATCTGCCTGGGCCTGCCGGTGGCCGCCGCGCTGACCCGCTTCCTCACCGAGGCCCTGCGCACCGAACTGGCCAAGCCCTACGTCCTCACCGCCCGCGCCCTCGGCATTCCGCGCCGCCGCATCATCACCCACGGCGCGCTGCGAAACGCATTGCCCACCATGCTCACCGCGCTCGGCATCCAGACCGGCAACCTGCTCGGCGGCGCGGTGCTGGTGGAGGCCGCCTTCGCCTGGCCAGGCATCGGCCAGCTCATCGAACAGGGCATCAACCGGCGCGACTATCCGGTGGTGCAGGCGCTGCTGCTGTTCTCGGTGGCCGTGTTCGTGGCCATCCAGCTGACCACCGACATCGCGCACGCCTACCTGGATCCGCGCATTCGCATCGGAGGCCGCGCATGAGCGAGCTCGCCGTCGCCGAGAGCGGCGACACCACGACGGTCACGGAAAGCCTGGGCCGCGAACCGAATCCGGGGCGGCCGCTGCTGCGGGCGCTGACCCGCGGGCAGGGGCTGGCGGGCGTGCTGCTGATCGCAGTCATCGCGGTGGCGGCCCTCGCCACTGGTCTGCTCACGAAATACGACCCGCTGGAGCAGATTCCGGGTGCCAACCTGCTCGGCCCGAGCGGCGACCACTGGCTGGGCACCGATGAAATCAACCGGGATGTCTTCACCCGGACCCTCTACGGCATCCGCGTGGACCTGCTCATCGCCTTCCTGGCCGTCCCGGCCGGCGCGGTGCTGGGCTCGATCATCGGCCTGGCGGCCACCGTGAATCCGGTGGCGGATGTGCTGGCGCAGCGCGTCTTCGACCTCATCCTGGCCTTCCCGGCGCTCATCTTCGCCATCGCGCTCACCGCGGTCACCGGGCCGGGCGCGCACGCGGTCGTCATCGTGATCATCGCCGCCGAACTCCCCATCTTCGGCCGCCAGATCCGCACCGCCGTGCTGGCGGTGCGCGAACAGCCCTACGTGGAGGCCGCCGCGGTGATCGGTGCGAGCACCGGCTGGACACTGCGGAAACACGTGCTGCCCAATGTGATCGAACCGCTCACCGTGCAACTGGCGCTGTCACTGTCCCTGGCGGTGTTCGTGGACAGCGCCATGAGCTTCATCGGCATCGGCGTGCGCCCGCCGGACCCGTCACTCGGGTCGATCATCGCCGAGTCCACCCGCAACCTGGACGCCAATTCCGCCATGGCCGTCGGCCCGCTGCTGGTGGTTTCGGCGCTCACCCTCGGATTCCTGTTGATCGCCCAGGCTCTGGGCCGTGCCCGGAGGATGATATGAACGGAGCATCGCGAAACGATTCCAGCAGGGGCGGCGGTGGGGAGACGGCTGGGCCCGACGACACCTTGCTCGACATTCGCGACCTGGTGGTGAGTTTCGGCCCGCGCACGGTGGTGAACGGCGTCGGCGTGCGCGTCGCGCGCGGCGAAACCGTCGCGCTGGTCGGCGAATCCGGCTCCGGCAAATCCCTCACCGCCCGCGCCGTCCTCGGACTGCTTCCCACCGGCGCGACCGCCACCGGCTCGATCCGCCTCGACGGCACCGAGATCATCGGCGCCACCGACACCGACCTGCGCCCCCTCCGCGGCACCCGCGCGGCCATGGTCTTCCAGGAACCACAGACCGCGCTGAACCCGGTGCGCCGCATCGGAACCCAGATCGCCGAGGCCCTGCGCGCCCACCGCCCGATCACCAGGTCCGAGGCCCGCGCCCGCGCCATCGAGCTCCTCACCCAGGTCGACCTCCCCGAGCCGGCCAAACGCATCGACTGGTACCCCCACCAACTCTCCGGCGGCCAGAAGCAACGCGTAGTCATCGCCCTGGCCCTCTCCGGCGACCCCGACCTCCTCATCGCCGACGAGCCCACCACCGCCCTCGACGTCACCGTCCAGGCCGAAATCCTCCGCCTCCTCCAGGACCTCCAGCGCCGTAACAACACCGCCATCCTCTTCATCACCCACAACCTGGGCGTAGTAGCCGCCATCGCCGACCGGGTAGTGGTCATGCGCGCCGGCGAAATAGTCGAAACCCAGCCGGTCCACGACCTTTTCACGACTCCGCAGTCCGCTTACACCCGCGAACTACTGGCCGCGGTCCCCGTGCTGCCTGCCGGCCCAGCGTCACCGTCGACTGTGGCGGCGCCGTCTTCGTCGTCGGCGTCTGTGACAGGGCTGTCTGCGTCATCGACGACCGTCGCAGGTCTCTCTGCGCCGTCGGCGAATGCGGACGGGTCGGCTGAACGGATCGCATCGCCCACCCCATGTGCTGCGGCGGTACCCCCGCTCAATGGGGTGACCCCGGTGCCCGCGGGCGCGGGGAAGTCAGCGCCGACCGCTGAGTCGGCGGCCGAGCCGGTGCTGCGTCTCAGCGACCTGTCGGTGGTCTACCGCCGCCACGGCAAGCGCTTTCAGGCCCTGCATGATGTCTCGCTGACTCTGGCTCCGCGCGAAGTGGTGGGGTTGGTCGGGGAATCGGGTTCGGGTAAGAGCACGCTCGGCCGTACTGCGCTGGGGTTGGTGCCCGCGGCTTCGGGAGAGGTCGTGTTGCAAGGCGTCTCGTTGACCGGGTTGTCTCAGCGGGAATTGCGGGGGCTGAGGAAGAACGTCGCGCTGGTGCATCAGGACGTGGCCGCCTCCCTGGATCCGCGGCGCAGCCTCGAGGACTCGATCGGCGAACCGCTGCGGGTGCATCGGGCGGCCTCGGGGGCGCTGTTGCGCGCCAGGGTCGGGGATCTGCTCGAATCCGTGCGCCTGCCACGCGAGTATGCGAGCCGGCGTCCGGGCGAGCTGTCCGGCGGGCAACGGCAGCGCGTCGCCTTGGCGCGGGCGCTGGCCCTCGCGCCACGGCTGCTGGTGGCGGACGAGCCGACCAGCGCGCTGGATGTCTCGGTGCAGGCGCAGGTGCTCGAACTCTTCGCCGATCTGCGCGCCGAATACGGATTCGCCTGCCTGTTCATCAGTCACGATCTCGCCGTCGTGCATCAGGTGGCCGACCGCGCGGTGGTGCTGCGGGAGGGTCGCATAGTCGAATCGGGCCCGGTCACAGCCGTTTTTCAGCATCCGCGCGAGGAGTACACGCGGCGCCTGCTGGACGCGGTTCCCGCCCCGGATCCGGCCCGCGCGCGCCGAGACGAAATCGTGTCCGTCCAAGTGCCCCTCGCATTGGGGGCCTGAGAGTAATTTGGGGAGCGCCATTCCGCGCCGACTGCCACGACACACCGGAACTTATACCAATAGGAGTATCCGGTGATACTGACTGGATTTGTCGCGCGGAACGGTTCGTATCCGAATCTGTGTAAGTATCCGTCTCGAAGGAGATCTCGGCGGCGCCTCCACAGGGAGGCGCGGTGGGCCACCGGGATTCCGTACAGGAGGGAACCAGGTGGGCGCGAAAGCGGTATATGGACAGGATTCTCAGGAACTCGAAGCACCCACCTTGGGAAATCTGCTCCGCCGCCTGCGTGACAATCGCGGTGTTTCGCGCGAACGCCTGGCATTCAACGCCGGTGTAAGCGCAAGTTACATCACGCATTTGGAGAAAGGCGACCGCGGCAACCCGACCCGGGAAGTGGTCGAGGCGCTCACCCGCTATCTGCACCGGCTGGACCCGCTGTCCACCGAGGACCGCCGCCAGCTCGGCGACCTCGCGGGCCTGGGATCGGGCGAGCTTCCTTCCCCGCGTGAACTGCGCGCGGCGATCACACCCGAGATGCTGCGGGCCCTGGAGCTGCACAGCCCGAATATGGCCGCCCTGCTCGACACCCGCGCCAACCTGCTGGCCAGCAATGACAGCTGGGACGCCGCCTTCCCGGGCCTGACCGAGGACGGCAATATGCTGCGCTGGTTCTTCGGCAATGAGCTGGCCACCCGGGTCATGGTGAACTGGGAGGCCGATGCCCGCCGGGTCACCCGCTGGATGCGCGGATTGATCGGGCGATCGGGCAATACCGACGGATTCGCCGATCTCATTCGTGATCTCGGGCAATTCCCGAAATTCCGGCAGGCCTGGTCCGAGGGCGGCGTGGAATTCGCACCGCATGTGTGGGCCGTGCAGCTGCGCAATCCGGTCACCGGGCTGCAGCGCAAGGTCTATGCCCAGCACGGCCGACTCGACAGCGCCGCCTACCCCGGCCAGTTGCTGACAGTTCTCGGGCTACCGGCCTGAACCCGCGTCACCCACGCAGCGGGATGAATTCGGCCGGCGCGCCGTCCACGGCGTCGGCCGGGACCACCACTACGCCGTCGCGGTGCAGCAGATCGGCCAGGTGCGCGGTGCGCAGCCGGAGATCGCCCCGGAAGCCGCCGCCGGGCAGCGCCTGGGCCGGGACGATGCGCGCCACCGGCGCGGTCAGCTCGGCGGCGTTCATCAGCGGGCCCACGATCGGGCGGGCCGGGGTCGCACCCGTCAGGCCCTCGACCGTGGCGCCGATCAGCGTGAGCAGGGTGGCGATCGCCGCGAACGGATTGCCCGGCAGCCCCAGAACGACTGTGCCGGAGGCCAATTGCGCGGCCACCGTGGAGCCCCCGGGCCGCAGGCGCAGGCGGCGCAGCAGCATGGTGGCCTCGGAGCGGTCCAGCGCCGAGCGCAGCTGATCGGCCGCGCCGCCGCCGGTCGCGCCGACGATGACGAGCAGATCACAGTCCGCGGCCGCGGCCAGCACCTCGTCGAAGGCATTCGCGGTGTCGCGCAGGTGAACCCGATCGACGGTGGTCACGCCGTACCAGCCCAGGACATCGGGCAGGATGGGCCCGATCGAGTCCCGGGTCTGACCGGTGTGCAGCGGCCCCTCGCCGCGAATCTCGTCGCCGGTCATGACGATGCGCGCCCGCACCGGGCCGCGCACGTCCGCCGCCGCGACCTCCGCGCTGGCCGCCACCGAGATCAGCGCGGCTGTCACCGGGGTGCCCGCGGCCGCGACTTCCGCACCGGGGAGCCAGTATTCGCCGCGCCGGCGCACATCCTCGCGAATCGGGGTGTCCGGCAGCCGGTACAGCGTGCCATCGGCCTCGAGGCGGACGAACTCGTCGCGCACCACCGAACCGGTCCCGTCGGGCACGTGCGCGCCGGTGGCGATCCGCACCGCCTCGCCGTCCAGCAGGCCCACCGGCCGCTGCCCGCCCGCGAAACCGATATCGCGGCGCAGCTGCCAGGGCCCGTCGCCGCTCACCGCGTAACCGTCCATGGCCGAGACATCGAAGCGCGGCAGGGCGTCCGCCGCGAGCAGGGGCGCGGCCAGCGTCGCGCCGCGCGCGGCCCGCAGCACCGCGCGGCGCACCGGCAGCGGGGAGATGCTCCCGCGCAGCACATCCCGGGCCTCGTCGAGCCACAGCGGCGCGGCCGTGCGTGCCGCCCCGGTCCGGGCCCGCCGCACGTCCTCGGGGGTGTCGCAGTCGTCCACGCCGGGTAGCGTAACCATGACGGTATCCACCGGCACCAGCGCCTTCATCGGCCGATTCACCAGGGAATCCAGGTCTTTCAAAGCAGCGACCAGGGCGGCGCGCCGCCACACCCCGACCAGATACTGCGGGCGGCCCGAGGCATCCGCGGCGAAGACCGCGTCGCTGCCGGATTCCCGTGCGTGGGAAAGCAATTCGTCCACGGCCGAGGCGGTGAGGAAGGGCATGTCGGCGGCCAGCACCACGATCAGCCCGGCCGGGAACTCACAGCCGGCGAGGGCGCCCAGCCCCGCGGCAATGGCCGCCACCGGGCCCGCTCCGGCCGGTATCTCCTGTGCCTGAAGGATTTCCGGCGGCAATTCGGGCCGATGCGGGCCCACCACCACGGTGCGTGCGCAGCCGGCGACCGCCGCCAGCGCCGCGTCCAGCATGGACTGCCCGCCGACCACGATGGCCGGCTTGTCCACCCCGCCCATCCGGCTGGCCTTTCCACCGGCCAGCACGATGGCGTCGACGGGTGTCACGAGCCCGTTCCGGGGCAGGGGCGTGTCCTTCGTTCACAGCGCATGGTTGAAGATCGTAGTGGCAGGCTGTTCAGAGCTTGTTGGGCGCGCCCGGAAACCTGCGCTTGCTAAGCAATTGCCGTTAGTCGTTACGTTATGAGATGTGCCACGACACATAGTAGAAATGGTCTTGTTTTAACGTTGAGAACAATCTCATATGGCAGTATCCGACCTGAGAACTGGCGGAGTACGCGGCGTTCGTCACAGTTCACACCAGGCGTCACACCGGGTCCCACTGTCCGGTACCGGGAGGACTCAGAGCGATGAAGGTTGGTTTGCTGAATGTTTGGGGAGAGGGAACGGCGTGGTGCTGGGCGTGAAACCGGATAGGGACTCCGACGATCTGAAGCCGCCGACATTCGGACTGCTGCTACGTCGCCTGCGTGATGAACGGGGCGTATCACGAGAAAGGCTGGCGTTCAATGCCGGCGTGAGCGCCAGCTACATCAGCCATTTGGAGAAGGGCGATCGCGGCCACCCCACCCGCGAAGTGGTGGATGCGCTGCTGCGATATCTGGACCGAATAACCCCGCTGTCGGCCGTCGAGCGCCGGCATCTGCTCGATCTGGCCGGACTCGGCGTGAGCGAATTCCCCACCGTGGAACAACTGCGCGGTGAAATCACCGACGACATGCGCCGTGCCCTCGACCTGCACGAACCAAATCTCGCCGCCTACGTCGACACCCGCTGGAATGTGCTCGCCTGCAACGAAAGCTACTCCCGCGCGTTCCCCGGGCTGGAGCGGGACATCAATATCCTGCGCTGGTTTCTGGGCAACGAGGCCGCCCGCGAGGTCATGGTCGAGTGGGAGGAGGAGGTCCGGCTGACCGTGCACTGGCTGCGCGGTCTGATCGCGAGCTCTGGAGATACCGCCTGGTCGGTTGAATTTCTCGGAGAACTCGGACGTTTCGGACTTTTCCGGGAAATGTGGGACGAGGGCGTCGCGGCTTACGGCCGGCCCCGCGCCACCATGCGCCTGCGCGACCGCGAGCGCAACCGGCGCTTCGATATCGCCGTGCAGCTGTTCAGTGTCTTCAATGCGGCTTACCCCAGCCAGATTCAAATCTTCCTCGGCATTCCGAGCTGGCGCGAGGCCGGGTGAGAATCCGCCGCCGTGACCGCCATGGGCACGGCCGGCTCCCTCGAACACTCGGGGCAGAAGGCTCCCCGTCACCGCACGGCTTGAACCTCGCGTCCTGCGCGCATCCGCGGCCACGGTGTCGACAGCGCTCGTGCCAGCCGGTTCTCCCGCCGGACATTGGACAGCTCGACCAGCCGGATCAGTAGCGGCGCAACCACTTCCGGATGAGTCCAGACTGCGCCGTGTCCCGCGCCCGGAATGGTGACCACACCGCCGGCCCCGGCCAGCCCGGTGGCCAACGCCTCGGACTTCTGGGCGGTGCTGTTGGCGTCGTGGCTACCGCGCACCACCAGGGCCGGCACGGAGATCTCCGGTAGCCGATGCAGTACCGAGCGCCGGTCCATCAGGCACCGGGCGGCGGGCATGATGCTCTGGCGGTCGGAGTTGTACCAGCGGCTGGTCCAGGCGCGCCACAGCCGCGGATCGGTGCCGCCGATGAGCTGCGGGGCCAATTCGGCGACCAGCGGGGCCAGCGGCTCCGGACCCGTCCAGCATTCGAAGAATTCGCGGTAGTAGGCCAATTCGGCCGGATTGCACGCGGTGGCCTCGGTATCGATCAGGGCCAGGCCCTGCACCCGCTCCGGCGCCAGCAGTGCCATGCGCAATGCGGCGTAGCCGCCCTGGCTCATTCCGCCGATGACCGCCTTCTCGATTCCGAGTTCATCGAGGACCGCAAATCCGTCCGCCGCCAGATCCCAATAGCTGAACGGTTCGCCATCGGGTGACTGGGTGCGACCATGGCACCGCGCATCGACCGTTACGAGATTGACACCGGCGTCTGCCAGAGGTTCGCGCATCGGCTCGAACATCGACTCGTCCATGAAGAACCCGTGGGCGAGCAGCAGGGTCGGACCGTTGATCTGGCTGGTGACGTAATGAACTGTTGCAGAACCTGATCGCACGTAAGGCATGGTCGGACCCTAGACGGCGGAACGGGCCGCTCCTACATGTTTGCCCGCGTGGTGCCAGGCACCGTTCGGTGAGGTTCCCGACGGGTACCCACACTGGCCAGTGTCAGTACTGCTAGGGGTTTGCCCCAGATTGCCTCAAAACTGGACAACAAGATCACGAGCCACTTTTAATCAGGCCGTGACGCTTTTGGGACAAGCGCAATTTCAAGGGAGGAAACAAATGTTCGACGTCACCACCGCAGCTCGGCGCGACGACTTCCGGATCGATCGCGGCGCGGGATTGCGGGAGTCGCTCGAAGGTCTGCTGTTGCACGACGGGGTCGGCCTGGATGCGCGGATGCGCCACGCGATTTCGGCCGTGGTTCACCTCGCGGTAGATGCCCCGCTCGGCATTCCGGAAGACGCCGAAGAATTCCTGGGCCGGCTGGACGCCTCCTGGCTTTTCGCCGCCTGGAATGACAGTGATCAGGAACTGTCTCTGCTGAATACCCTCGCGTGCGGTGAGGTTCCGGCATTGAGCTGGTGCGAACTCATGTTCACCACCGCGTTCGCGCCCTGGTCGGGTGCGCCGGCGGCCGTGCACGCCCGTCGTATCTTCGTCAATGGTGAGCAGGCCCGTCTCGCCGCCGTCAGTGGTGACTGCGGTATGAGTCGCGCATAAAGCATACCGCGCGTTCTTCTTTCTGATACTTCGCGCGTATTTCTCACTGATACTTATTGAAGGGACAGAGGAAGTGAAGCTGCTTTTCACCAATTTCGACGCAATGTTCGAATCCCTCGCCCGCCGCGACGGAGCCGAGAGCGAATCCTGGCATCAACAGGCGCTGTGCACCCAAACCGATCCCGAGGCATTCTTTCCCGACAAGGGCGGCTCCACCCGGGAGGCCAAGCGCATTTGCTCCTCCTGCGCGGTGCGCAAGGAATGCCTCGACTATGCAGTCACCCACGATCAGCGCTTCGGCATCTGGGGCGGCCTTTCGCCGCGCGAGCGCCGTCGTTACGAGCGCGGCGCGGCCTGAGGGGTAATCGGACCCGCTGGGTGATCCGGCTCAGCGCGGAGCACGGAATTGCCTGATCCTCGCGCGGGGAAGCGGTCGGGATCGGCAGCCTCAATCGATAGTCGCTCGTAAGAGACAGAATTCATTGGTCTCCGGATCGGCCAGGACCAGGACCGGCTCGACAGCCGGTGACTCACCGCCGAACGGCGGTGCGTCGGGGCCGGCCGGAACCGCACCCGCGGCCCGCAACCGGGCCGCCTCCACGACGGGATCGTCGTTGGGGAAGGTGACGAGATCCAGATGGAGACGGCTGCGCTCACCCGGCGCCGCCGGATCGAGCAGGAATTCCAGCCACGGGCCCTGCCCGGTAGCGGCCCGGATACCCGCGTAGCGGGCGGTCCGGTGGGTGAGCGGCCAGCCGCAGGCGGCGGACCAGAACTCGGCCAGCCGCGATGGGTCCCGGGTGTCCACCACGATGGCCGCGACCGCACCGGTGTCCACGTACTGCTCACGCGGCTCCAGCACGCAGAACTCATTGCCCTCGGGATCGGCCAGCACCGTCCACGGCACCGCGCCCTGGCCGATGTCCAGCCGGCGGGCGCCCAGGGCCAGCGCCCGGTCCACCTGCAGCCGCTGATGATCCAGCGACCGGCTGCACAGATCCAGGTGGATGCGGTTCTTGGCGGTCTTGGGCCGCCGCGCCGGGAGGAAGGTGAGCGCCACGTCCGGAGCGTCCGGGTCCGGTGCGGCGACCTCGACCTCGCCGGGCCGGTCCACCGTCACCTCCCAGCCCAGCAGCTCGGCCCAGAACCGGGCCGCCGCCCTGGGCACGACCGCATCGAACACCACGCAGGCCAGACGGGTGGACATCTTTTCACGGTAACCGGCGGGCGGGGTGGCGCGTATCAGGTTTCGGCGAACCGGTAACGGGCGCGTCGCAGGTCCACCCGGCCATCCGCGATCGGACAGCCCTCGGCGGCCAGCTCGGCCAGCTGCCGATGCGCCAAATGTGGTGCGGGCGTGCCGTTTGCGCGCAGCACCCGGTGCCACGGCAGGTCCGCGGAATCGGTGCGCATGATCCAGCCGACCGTGCGGGGCGTGGACAGACCCGCCGCGGCCGCGATATCGCCGTAGGTGGCGACCCGGCCGGGGGGAATGGCCGCGACCAATTCGCGCACTCGCTCGACTTCGGCTTCGGTGGTTGGCATTTCGCGCCTCCTGGGTCAGAGCAGGGCGCGGACCAGTGCGGCGGTCTGCACCGGCCGCGCCTGCGCGACCATGTGGTCGCAATCGAATTCGTGGATGGTGAGCCGGTCACCCAGATGAGCGGTGAGCGCCGCGCGGAAATCCGGAGAAACCAGCGGCGGGTTCACCTTCATTGCCTGCACCATGACCGTCGGCATCTCGCGGGGCGGCAGCACGAAGTCCCGGGCGATCTCACCCCAGAAGGCGATGATCGCCGACATGGTCATGCGCCAGCCCACCCGGCCGTTCGCGGTGGGCACCAGGTGCTCCGCCAGCTCGGCATCCAGAACCGCCGGGTCCACCTCGGCCCACGAGGTCTCCAGCTTGTCGAAGCGGGCCTGTTCGAGACTCTCGTAATCCGGTGCCGCCAGCATGGAATTCGCGATGGTCAGCATGCGCTCGGGTTCCAGGCCGATGGCCGGATCCAGCAGTACCAGCCCGCGCACCAGCTCCGGGCGGCGATGCGCCAGATGCACCGCGGTGGCCGCGCCGAACGAATGCCCGAGCACCACCACGGGTTCGCTCGTCTCGTGTTCCAGCAGCGCCGCGAGATCATCGACGAGAGTCTCGAAATCCCACGGCGGCACGCCGGGCGACCTCCCGTGCCCCCGCAGATCCGGTGCAATGATCCGGACATCGGGGAGATGCTCGTCGGCCAGCGCCTGCCAGCGCCGGCCGTGGCCCGTCAACCCGTGCAACGCCAGCACGACCGGACCGGTCGGGGGACCGAAACGATGACTATGAAGCTCCACCACGCTGCCCATTCTGCTGCCTGCGCCCGATATGAACAGCTTCCGGACTGTGATCGGCGGCACGGCCAACTCATGGCAAACGAAACCTGTCGGGGCGGTCTGTTGAAATAGCCGACGTGATGCGATCGGATAGCTCGGTGCAATTGGTGCGCCGGGCCGAGGCGGAGACCCCCTCGCGGGAGTGGGACGCCGCCCTCCGGCCGCTGTTCGACGACCTCGGCGCCGACCCCGGCTGGCAGCCCTGGCAGGTGCTCGGCGGACCCGGGACCGGCAAGACCGCGCTGCTGGTCGATGTGGCCGCCGCGCGCATCCTGGCCGGGGCCGCACCTGAATCGGTGCTGGTGCTCACCTACACCAAGCGCGCCGCCACCGCCGTGCGCGCCGCCATCACCGCCCGCGTCGCCGCGGCCGATCCGGAACTGGGCGGAGTGCCCGGCGCCACCCGCGGGCCGCTGGTGCGGACCATCCACTCCTACGCCTTCGGACTGCTGCGCTCCTCCGCGGCGGCGCACGGCAATCCGCCGCCGCGCCTGCTCACCGGATCCGAGCAGGACATCGTGGTGCGCGAACTGCTGCGCGGCGACCTCGCCGACGGCGCCGCCGCATGGCCCGAAAGGCTGCATCCCGCGCTGCCCGCCGCAGGATTCGCCGAACAATTGCGGGACCTCATGCTGCGAGCCACCGAACGCGGTCTGGGGCCCGAGGATCTCATCGAACTCGGGCGCGCCCACGGCCATCCGGAATGGGTCGCCGCCGGGCGCTTCGCCGAACGCTACGAGCAGATCATGATGCTGCGCTGGTCGGTCGGCATGGACGTGCCCGAGGCCAGCGCCCCCGCCCTCGACGCCGCCGAACTCGTCACCGCCGCCCTCGATGCCTTCTACACCGACCCCGAACTCCTTGCCGCCGAACGCAATCGGCTGCACTGCATCCTCGCCGACGACGCCCAGCACCTCGATCCCCATGCCGCCCAGCTCATCCGCGCCCTGGGCAGCGGCGCCGCCACCACGGTCATCGCCGCCGACCCCGACCAGGCCGTCTACACCTTCCGCGGCGCCGACCCCCGCTTCGCCGCCGACCCCGACGCCCCCGCCGACCGCCGAATCATCCTGCGCCACAACCACCGCTCCACCCCGGCTGTCCAGGAAATAGCCGACCGCATAGCCGCCCGCCTCCCCGGCGCCGCGCCCCACCGCACTCCACCGCCCGATCCGCGCCCCACTGCCGCCACCTTCGATTTCCTCCACGAGATCGCCGCCGGCCTCGTGGACGGCGACGAATCTCGCGGTGCCGCAACCCCGCCGCACATCGACGGCCCAGCCGGCACATCGGGACCGAACGACGCGACGTCCACGGCCGTCAACGGCGGCACGCGCCGTTCGAACGGCATCCGGCCGGCCGCCGCGGCCCCGCCGCACGCGACCGGCGCAGGCGATAGGGGCGGCACCGGGCGTCGTCAGGTCGGAGCGAGCGATTCGGCGCGGCGCTCGGCCGCGGGTATCGATGAACGCGGTCGATCCGAGAGTGCCCGGGGCGGTACGCAGTCCGGTGGCGAGGTGCGGGTGCAGGTGCTGACCACACCGGCGAAGGAGGCGGCACTGATCGCCGATCAGCTGCGGCGCGCGCATCTCACCCACGGGGTGCCCTGGTCGCACATGGCGGTGATCGTGCGGTCGGTGCCGCTGTCGCTGGCGCCGCTGCGGCGGGCGCTGCTGGCCGCCGGTGTGCCGGTGCGGCAGCCGCCGGCGGACGTTCCGCTCGCGCGGCGGCGGGGCGCGGTGTGGATGTTGCTGGCGCTGCGGGCCGTAACCGCGGGCGATCCGACCTCGGTGCGGCATCCGCGGCCGATCGCATTCACCGCCGACGACGCGCTCGACCTGTTGGCCGGACCGCTGGGCGGGGCCGACCAGATCAGCCTGCGGCGGCTGCGGCGCGGTATCCGGCGCACGGTCATGGAGCTCGGATATCCGGAGCGCGCGACCGAGGAGGATGCCGAGCGCGATTTGATCGGTGCGGCCGAATCCGATGCGACGGAATCGGATCCGACAGACAGCGGGCGGCCCTCCGAGTCGCCCGGTGCGGGTGCGGGCTCGTCGTCCGGTGCCGCACAGCCGCGTGGCGACAGCCCGGTCCGGCCGCGACCGGACACCGAATTCGACCGGGACGCGGAGCGATTCGCCGACCTGGATCGGTCGTCGGCGGAGATTCTGCGGGATCTGCTGGTGGGGGCCGGGAATCGAGTGGTGCTGGAGAAGCTCACGCCGGTGGAGGCCGCGCCGCTGCGGCGGGTGCTGAAGGCGCTGGGGCGGGCGCGGAAGGCGCGGCGGGACGGGGGCGGGCTGGAAGACGTGATGTGGGGGGTGTGGACGGGCTCCACGCTGGAGCGGCGGTGGGTGGGGCAGTCCGAGCGCGGGGGAGCGGTCGGGATGCAGGCCGATCGGGACCTCGACGCGGTGGTCGGGTTGTTCGAGGCGGCCGCGGCGTATGTGGACCGGCTGCCGCGCGCCACCATCGAAGGATTCGTGGAATACCTGGAGCAGCAGGAGATTCCGCAGGACAACGCGCCGGTCACCGATCCGGGCGAGGCGGTGACCATCTGCAGCGCCCACGCGGCCGCCGGGCGGGAGTGGGACACCGTGGCGGTGGCGGCCGTGCAGGAGGGCATCTGGCCCAATCTGCGGCCGCGCGGCACCCTGCTCGGCGTCGAGGATCTGGTGGATCTGCTTGCGGGCGTGGGCGGTTCGGGGGAGAAGGTGAGCCGGGCCGCACCGCTGCTGGCCGAGGAGCGGCGACTGCTGCTGGTGGCGTGCAGCCGGGCGCGCCGGTCGCTGCTGGTGACCGCGGTCGAATCCGTCACGGGGGACCAGGATCTGGTGCCGTCGCGGTTCCTGGCCGACATGGACGGCGAGGCCGCCGACGGGCAGCCGGGCCGGATCCCGCCGCCGGTGGACCCGGGCCGCGCCCTGGCCATGCACGCCCTCATCGCCGAATTGCGCGCCGCCGCCTGCGATCCCGAGACCGCGCCGGAGCGCCGGCTGCGCGCGGCGCGGCAGCTGGCGCGGCTGGCGGAGGCCGGGGTGCGCGGCGCACACCCGGACGACTGGTACGGCACCGCGGAGCTCTCCTCGGCGAATCCGCTGTGGAACAGCGAAGAAGGCGCGATCTCGCTGTCGCCGTCCACCGTGGATCAGCTGAAGACCTGCCCGCTGCGCTGGGCGCTGGAACGGCACGGCGGCGGGGACGGCGAGAACCCGCACGCGCTCAAGGGCAATCTGGTGCACACCCTGGTACAGGCGCTGGCCGGGCAGGTCAGCGAGGACCAGGTCAAACAGGCCCTGGCCAAGGCGTGGAAGAAGGTCGACCCCACCGCCCGCGACGGCGAGAACTGGTACTCCCGGGCGGAACTGCGGCGCACCGAGACCATGGTCGACACGTTCCTGGCCTGGCTGCGCAATACCCGCGACGAGCTCACCGCCATCGGCGTCGAGGTGCCGGTGGACTGCGTGCTGCCCGCCCGCGGCCCCGGCGAACAGCCGGTGCGGATCAGCGGCAGGGTCGACCGGGTGGAGCGAGATGCCCTGGGCCGCTTCGTCATCGTCGACGTGAAGACCGGCAAGACCCCCATCTCCAAGCAGGCCGCCGAGGAGCACGCACAGCTGGCCACCTATCAGGTCGCCGCCGCCGAGGGCGCGCTCGGCGAGGGCGAGCCCGGCGGCGCGCGCCTGGTCTACGTGGCCAAGCCCAGCAGCAAGGAGGGCGCGACCCAGCGCACCCAGCCGCCGCTGGACGCGGACGGAATCGAGACCTGGCGCACCGTCATCCACGACGCCGCCGATGCCTCCAAGGGCCCCAGCTACCTCGCCATGCGCAATGACGGCTGCCGTCACTGCAAGGTGGCCGGCAGCTGCCCCGTGCAGGACACCGGCCGGCAGGTGACGGACTAGTGCGCGTCACCCCGCGTCAGCTCGCCGACGCGCTGGGCCTGCCGCCGCCCACCGACGAACAAGCCGCCGTCATCGCCGCCCCGCCGGGACCCACCCTGGTGGTGGCGGGCGCGGGCGCGGGCAAGACCGAGACCATGGCCGCCCGCGTGGTCTGGATGGTGGCCAACGGCCTGGTCGAACCCGAACAGGTGCTGGGACTGACCTTCACCCGCAAGGCCGCCCAGCAGCTCACCCAGCGCATCCGCACCCGCCTGGCCCGGCTGGCCGGCGCACCGGTGGTGCGCGACATCGACCCCACCGGCCACCTGCGCGCCCAGCTCACCTCGTCCGAACCGGAGATCAGCACCTACCACTCCTACGCGGGCCGCCTGCTCACCGAATACGGCCTGCTGCTGCCGGTCGAACCCACCGCCACCCTGCTCACCCAGACCCAGCTGTGGCAGCTCGCCTACCGCGTCGTCTCCACCTGGGACGGCGACCTCGACACCGACCGCAGCCCCGTCGGCGTCACCGAGGCCGTGCTCGCCCTCTCCGGCCAGCTCGCCGAACACCTGGTGGAACCGCACCAATTGGCCACGGCCCACCTGGAATTGGAGCGCCTCGTCCACACCCTCCCCGCCGGACCCCGGCAGAAGGGCGGCCCCAAGAAGGCTCTCCTCGACCTCCTCGAAGCCCAGCACGAGCGCGTCGCCCTGCTGCCCCTGGTGGATCGCCTCGCCGAGGAACTGCGCCGCCGCGGCGCCCTGGACTTCGGCGCACAAATGTCCTTGTCCGCCCGCCTGGCCGCCACCCACGCGGAAGTCGGTGCGGCCGAACGCGATCGCTTCCGACTGGTCCTCCTGGACGAATACCAGGACACCGGCCACTCCCAGCGCATCCTGCTCTCCTCCCTCTTCGGTGCGACGGCTCCACCCGGCCCGGCCGCCGCGCGGACCCGGCAACCGCTGGCCGTGACCGCGGTCGGCGACCCCATGCAGTCGATCTACGGCTGGCGTGGCGCGTCGGCGGCCAATCTGCCGCGCTTCGCCACCGACTTCCCCAGTGCCCCAGGCATTCCCGCGCCGGTCCTGCCGCTGCTCACCAGCTGGCGGAATCCGCCGGAGGCCCTGGATCTGGCCAACCTGGTGTCGGATCCCCTGCGCGAGCGGGCGGCGCGCGGCGGGGGAGTGACGGTGGACGCGCTGCGGCCCCGCCCGGACGCCACGGCCGGACTGGTCGCCTTGGCGCTCGCGGAAACCGTTGCGGTGGAACGGGAGTGGGTCGCCGAACGGATCGCCGCCGAATGGGAGGCCGCGAGCGACGCGGGCGACCCGCCGCCCACCTCCGCGGTGCTGGTGCGACGCAATGCCGATGCCGCCCCGCTCGCGGAAGCTCTGCGGGACCGCGGATTACCCGTGGAGATCGTCGGCCTGGGCGGGCTGCTGCACACGCCGGAGGTCGCCGATATCGTCGCCACCCTGCGCCTGGTCGCCGACCCGTCGGCCGGTAGCGCGGCGGTGCGCATCCTGACCGGTGCCCGCTGGCGGATCGGGGTCGCGGACATCGCGGCCCTGTCCCGCCGTGCGCGGGAGCTGTCCATCCGCCGCCCCGCCGGGCAGACCGACGCCCTGGACGAGGCGCTGCGCGAGGTCGCGCCCGAACCCGCCGAGAAGGCCGGACTCGGCGACGCCATCGCCGATCCCGGTGAGCCGGACCAGTATTCGGCCCAGGGCTTCGCCCGCATCACGGCGCTCGGCCGTGAGCTCTCCGCGCTGCGCGAGCGGGCCGGGCAGCCGCTGGCCGAACTGGTCGCCGATGTGGAGCGCACCATCGGCATCGGCGTGGAGACCCAGGCCCGCCGCACCCACGCCGCCGCCGGGCGCGAGCACCTCGACGCCTTCGCCGAGGTGGTGGCCGGATACTCCGCCGACCACCGCTCCTCCCTGTCCGGCCTGCTCGACTTCCTCGCCGCCGCCGAAGAGGTCGAAAACGGTTTGGAGCCAGGCGAAGTCGAGGTCGCCCACGACCGCGTCCAGGTGCTCACCGTGCACGCGGCCAAGGGCCTGGAATGGGAGGTGGTCGCGGTACCGCACGTGGTGGACGGCACCTTCCCGTCCGGCACCGGCACCGCCACCTGGATGGGCGCGCTCGCCGAACTCCCGACCGCGCTGCGCGGTGACCGCGAGCAGGAGGACGCCACCGACGGCGTCCCAGTCCTCGACCTGGCCGACCTCTACGACCGCGCCGACCTGGAACGCACCCTCGACGACCACAAGAAGGCACTCGCGGCCCGCCGCCTCGACGAGGAACGCCGACTGTTCTACGTGGCCCTCACCCGCACCGAGCGCGCCCTGTTCGTCTCCGCCCACCACTGGTCGGAGACCGGCTCGAAACCCAAGGGCCCCTCCGCCTTTCTGCTCGAACTCGAACACGAGACCGAGGCCCCGGGCTCGGTGCCGGCGCGCGGTGTGCACATCGACCGCTGGGACGATCCGCCCCTGCCCGACACCCCCAACCCCTTCACCGACAACCCGCAGACCGCCACCTGGCCGCGTGACCCGCTCGGCTCCCGCCGCGAATTCGTGGAGGAGGGCGTGACCCTGGTCAAGGCCGCACTCGACACCCTGCGCGCCGAATCCCGCCCACAGCAGACGGAACTCGATTTCGGACCCGAATTCGGTGGCGCCGCAGCCGATCCCGAGCCCGAGGATGAGGATCCCGAGGGCTGGGCCGAGGATGTCAGCGCCCTCATCGCCGAGCACCGCGCCGCCGAACAGGCCGTGCGCGAGGTCGAACTGCCCGGCCAGCTCGCCGCCACCGCCCTGGTCGACCTGAGCGCCGATCCCGCGAAACTCGCCGCCCGCCTGCGCCGTCCGCTTCCGTACCCGCCCAGCCCCTACACCCGCCGCGGCACCGCCTTCCACGCCTGGCTGCAGCGCTGGTTCGGCGGCGCGCGCCTGCTCGGCTTCGAGGAACTGCCCGGCGCGGCCGACATCACCGACACCGACGCCGACCTCATGCGCCTGCAGGAGGCCTTCCTCGCCTCCCCGTGGGCCGACCGCAATCCCGTCGAGGTGGAGATCTCCTTCGAAACCACCATCGCGGGCACCGTGATTCGCGGCCGCATGGATGCCGTCTTCCGCCGCCCCGACGGCACCTGGGTCATCGTCGACTGGAAGACCGGCGCGGAACCGCAACGCGCCGACGAGGATTCGGTCTCCGTCCAGCTCGCGGTCTACCGGCTGGCCTGGGCCCGTCTGGAGGCCGCCCGCAGTGGCCGCGCCGAATCCGACCTGCTGGCCGAGACGGTCGCCGCCTTCCACTACGTCCGCACCGGCCGCACCATCGCCCCCGAACACCTGCCCGGCCCAGCCGAACTCGCCGCCATCATCACCGACGCGGCCCCCCGCCGGATTCCGCCGACCCCGCCCGAACCCCCGCTCCCGCCCGAGCCGGACGACGACCCGGGTCCTGCCGAGCCCACCGATGTCGAAATGCTGCGTCTCCCGGCCGCTTCGGGGCGATCCGCACCCGCCGGACACGACGATGAACCCGCGCCCGGCTTCGAGCCGCCGCCCGACCCGGAAGCGCCACCCGGCTCCGATGCGCCACCGCCCTCGGCGCCGATGCCCACCGGGCGCGCCGATGCCCGCCCGGGCTCGCACCGGGATCCCGTGCCGGGCTTCGATTTCCCACCCGATTTCGAGCCGCCACCCGATCCGGAATCGGTGCCGCCGGACCCGCTGCACTGAGCCCCGGACCGCCGCGCGACTTCGCGACGCGCGCCCGCCGGAACCGCCGCACGGCGTTTCGCCCGGTACGCTCCGGACCTGTGCCGCAGCCAGAAGTGCCCGAAATGACCGGTGATTCGCGTGTTCGGTGACTCCTCGCGCGGACTGGCCGGTCTCACCGAGCGGCCCGACCACGCTCTGGTCGGCGTCCTGCGGGTCCCCTCCGCCCAGTCCAGCCCCTGGTACTCGTTGGTGCGACGGCTGGGTGTGGCGGTGCTGCTGCTGGTGGGGGCCACCCTGGTGGTGTACATCGGACGCGACGGCTACCACGACAACGCCCGCGACCGGATGGGCCTGCTGGACTGCGCCTACTACGCCACGGTGTCGCTGTCGACCACCGGCTACGGCGACATCACACCGGTCACCCCCACCGCGCGGCTGATCAATATTCTCATTGTCACGCCGCTGCGGATCCTGTTCCTCATCGTCCTGGTCGGCACCACTCTGTCGGTGCTCACCGAACGGTCCCGGCAGGCGTTCAAGATTCAGCGATGGAGGCGCACCGTGCGTAATCACACCGTGGTAGTCGGCTACGGCACCAAGGGCCGCACCGCAGTGGACGCCATGCTGGCCGACGGCGCGCAGGCCGGCGACATCGTGGTGGTCGACACCGACCCGCAGGTGCTCGAATTCGCCGCCAACGCCGGACTGGTAACAGTGCACGGCTCGGCCACCAAGTCGGATGTGTTGCGGCTGGCCGGAGTTCAGCACGCCGCGGCCGTCGTCGTGGCCGCCAACCGCGACGACACCGCCGTCCTGGTCACCCTCACCGCCCGCGAAATCAATCCCAGGGCAAAGATTTCCGCGGCCGTGCGTGAGGCCGAGAACACCCACCTGCTGCGTCAGTCCGGCGCCGACTCGGTAGTGGTGTCCTCCGAGACCGCCGGCCGCCTGCTCGGCATCGCCACCACCACCCCGGCCGTGGTCGACATGATCGAGGACCTGCTCACCCCCGAGGCCGGCTTCGCCATCGCCGAACGCGACGTGGAGACCGAGGAGATCGGCGGCTCCCCGCGTCACCTGCGCGACATCGTGCTGGGCGTGGTCCGCGACGGCCGCCTCATCCGCGTCGGCGATCCCGAGACCGACGCCCTCGAGACCGGGGACAAGCTCCTCTATCTGCGCCGCGTCCACGCCTGACGATCGCGCCCGTCTAGTCTCGGGGTGTGTCAGGTTTCCAGCTGAATGCCGTTCCGGTGCTGTCCCGTACCTCACTCGACCGGGCCGAAGACCTCCGCTCCGACGAACAGGCCCTGAAAGAGGGCTGGGCCCAGGCCAAACTCCTGCGAATGAACAAGCGCGGCCAGGTCCGCGTCGACAACGGGACCGTGGTGCTCGAGCCCGCACTCACCCTCGCCCCCGAACGTGCGCCCGGGGCCGTCTTCCTCGGCGTCGACGACGGCACCCACCTGTGGGCCGTGCGCGACAACACCATCGAGGGCACGCTGGCCGACCTGCGCGCCTACGGCTCCACCCTGGACCTCGACGATTTCGGCACCGGCCTGCTCTCCACCGCCATCGCCCTGCTGAACTGGCACGACAAGGCGGCCTTCAGCGCCGTCGACGGCACCCCCACCACAGCTGCCAACGGCGGCTGGTCGCGCATCAGCGAAACCGGGCACGAGGATTTCCCGCGTACCGACCCGGCCGTCATCTGCCTCATCCACGACGGCGGCGACCGCGTGCTGCTGGCCCGCCAGCACACCTGGCCGCAGGGGTTGTTCTCCCTGCTGGCCGGTTTCGTGGAGGCGGGGGAGTCGCTGGAACGCTGCGTCGAACGCGAGATCAAGGAGGAGGTCGGCGTCGACGTCCGCGAGATCCGCTACCTGGGCAGCCAGCCCTGGCCCTTCCCGCGCTCGCTCATGCTCGGCTTCGCCGCCGTCGCCGACCCGGACCAGCCGCTGGCCTTCCACGACGGCGAGATCGCCGAGGCCTACTGGTTCACCCGCGACGAGGTGCGGGCCGCGCTGGCCGCGGGCGCGTGGGGATCGCCCACCGGGGCCACCGGCGGCGAGGCGAAACTGCTGCTGCCGGGGTCGATTTCGATCGCCCGGACCATTGTCGAATCCTGGGCCGCCGAAAGCTGATCGGGCACAACAAGAAGCCGCACACCTACTGGTGTGCGGCTTCTTTCTTCATCCCCGGGGCTAGCCGATGGCGGCCAGGGCCTCTTTCACCTGTACCAGGGTGGGGTTGGTAGCCGTCGAGCCGTCGCGGTACTTCACGGTCGGCACAACGTGATTGCCGTTGTTCACACTGCCCACGAATTCGGCGGCATCGGGGTGGTCCTCGATGTCGATCACCTCGTAGGTGATGCCGGCCTCGTCGAGCTGCTTCTTGAGGCGACGGCAGTAGCCGCACCAGGTCGTCGAGTACATGGTCAGATCGGTAGCAGTCACGGTCGGTGCAACATACTCGCCGCTGATCGTGTTCCCCGCGGAGGGTCGGTTGTGAGCCGATCGACCCTGTTCCGAACCGATCGAAGATCAGGGGTTGACGCAGAAGTACTAAGCGCGCATACTAATTGCATGACGTTCATCGCTGAAGCCTCCGCCACCTCGACCGCCACCCCCGCCGCCTTCTTCACCAAGTGGGCCGACATGGCCACCTGGCACGAGTGGAACCAGGACACCGAATGGGCCAAGCTCGACGGCAAGTTCGAGCAGGGCGCGACCGGCGTCATCAAGCCCAAGGGCGGCCCCAAGACCAAGTTCGTCGTCACCAAGCTCACCGACACCGAATTCATCGACTCGTCCAAGCTGATCGGCGCGCGGCTGATCTTCGCCCACGAGGTCACCACCGACGGTGAGCGCACCACCGTGAAGGTCCGCATCACCATGGAGGGCCCGCTGCGCGGCCTCTGGAACAAGATCATGGGCGCCGATCTCGCCAAGTCCGTGCAGGGCGATCTCGAGGCGCTGGTCGCGGCCGCCGAGGCGGTGCTGGTATGAGCACCAGGTACTGGCTCGCGGTCGTCTCCCGCGATCATGTCCGCCGGGGTGTGGAACTCGGCTTCGCGCAGGCCAATCACGGCAAGCGCGCGGCCGTGGAACGCATGCAGGCCGGGGACGGACTGGTCTACTACTCGCCCCGCACCGGCATGCGCGAGGGCGAACCGATCAAATCCTTCACCGCCATCGGCACCGTCGCCGATGGCCCGGCCTGGCAGGTCGAGGAACAGGGCGGCTGCTTCCGCCCCTGGCGGCGCGCGGTCGACTACGAC
>NZ_JBHZCS010000101.1:0-28414 GCF_042755705.1 Nocardia sp. NPDC059154 | reverse complement strand
CGACGACAGATCGAACTGCGAGATATCCACGCCCAGAATACGACTGGCCAACGTCGGCACCGCCGCCCAGTTGGTGACCTTCTCGGACTCGACCAGCTTCAACAGCGACTCGGCATCGAACTCACCCGAGGTCGGGAACACCACCGCATCACCGGTCGCCAGCCGCGGGACCGACAGATTGTGCAGGCTCGCGATGTGGAACAACGGCATCGTCGCAAGATAACGGCGACCCGCCGGGGAACCATCCCACACCTGCCCGCGGAAACCGGCCGCGAGGGCGTCCATGAACCGGTGATAGTCCGCGACCGCGACCATGTTCTGCTGGGTGTGCACCACACCCTTCGGCCGGCCCGTCGTCCCGGAGGTGTAAAGGATGATCGCCGGATCATCCTCGCCCACCGCCACACTCGGATTGCCGCCGGCGAACTCCGCTATCAGCGCGGGCAGATCGGACTCCATGGACAGCACCGGAACATCGGTGCCGGTCTCGGTGGCCAGCGCGGCCCGTTTGGCGTCGGCGATCACCACCTTCGGGGCGGAGTGCTCGAGACCGTAGGCGATCTCACGCGGCACCCACCACGCGTTGTAACCGACCGGGACCGCACCCAACCTTTGCGCGGCCCAGAACGCCAGCACCCACTCGGGGGCATTGGCGGCCAGGATGCCGACACGATCGCCCTTGCCGACCCCGTAACGCTCGGCCAGCGCGGCGGCCAGCGCACCCGCGGCCGCGTAATGCTCGGCGAAGGTGTAGCGGGTCCGCGCCGACACCAGATACTCGCGATCACCCAGCTCCCTGGAGGCTTCCAGCAGCTCGAGCAGCGATCGGTGCCGGTTCCTGAACACCGGCAGCGCCACACCCAGCACCGGCTCGACCGTCATCTCGAACGGCCCACCCGGCCCGGTCAGCTTCCCGGCCACCTGCGCGGCCAGAGCCTGCAGATCAACAGCGTTGGTCATGAATCAAGTCCTCGAATCCGATTGCGCGAACCTTCGCAGCTTGCCCGAGTGAGGCCCGTCACGCACGTCCCCTCACTGTGTCGAAGGTCGCCTTCATATAGGCGTCGGCCCGCTCGGAGCCGATCAGGCCGGGGGCCATGCGGTTCATGGCGTAGGCGAATGTGACGCGGTGGTCCAGGTCGTTGACGACGTGCGCGCCACCCAGTCCGTTCCACCAGCAGACGCGGCCGTCCGGCACCTGCGGGGCGGTCTGCGCGTGCGGCAGGCCGTAGCCGATGCCGAAGCGCAGCGGCAGCAGGATGGCCAGGTCCACCCCATCGGACTGCTGCTCGAAGATCAGGTCGATGGTCTTGTCCGACAGGAACTTCCGGCCGGCCAGCTCGCCGCCATTGCTGATCACCGATTGCAGCCGGGCGATGGAGCGGGCATTGCCGTGGCCGCCCATGCCGCCCAGCTCCGCCTGCCGCCAGCCCGGGGTCGCGCACTCGGCGAAGTCGAGCAGGGGCTGGAACAGCGTCTTGAACATAACGCTGTCCTGCGGCAGCAGCGACTGATCGAACTCGGGGAGATCCGGCGGCACCAGGGTGGCGATGCGGTCGAAATCGGCTGCGGGCGTGCCGATGTGGAAGTCCGCGCCCAGCGGCCGCGCCAGCTCCTCCGCGAAGAAGCTGCCCAGCGGGCGGCCGGTGACGCGTTTGATCACCGCGCCCAGCAGGTGGCCGTAGTTCATGGCGTGATAGCCCGAGACAGTGCCCGGCTCCCACCAGGGTGCCTGCGCCGCAAGCCGATCCGAGGCCGCGTCGATGTCGTAGATGTCCGACAATACGATCGGGGCCTCCCAGCCGGAGACGCCCGAGGTGTGCGAAAGCAGGTGCCGCACTTCGATATCGGCCTTGCCGTTCGCCGCAAACTCCGGCCAGTAGTGGGCCACCTTCTGGTGCACGTCCAGCTCACCGCGGTCGACCAGCAGCAGCACGCTCAGCGCGACCATGGTCTTGGTGATGGAGAAGGTGTTCACCAGGGTGTCCGCGGTCCACGGCCTGGTCTGCTCCGGATCGGCCCAGCCGCCCCAGAGATCCACCACCGTTTCGCCGTCCACGGTCACGCACACCGAGGCGCCCAACTCCGCGCCCGACTCCACCTGCTCGGTGAAAGCCGCACGAACAGCCTCGAATTCGTCGGCACAGAATCCAGCCACATTGCTCATCCTGACCGCTCCCCTCTACGCCCGCACCAGCGCGCGACTGCGCACCGGCAGCGTGTTGCCCGCGGCGGCGGCCCGGCGCGCGCCCTCCACCAGTTCCTTCTTCAGCTCGCGGACATAGACGTCGAAGTCGATCTGAATGGTGTGCCGCGGCGAGTTGTAATACCGCTCGGCGCGTTGGGCCTCCGCCTTCGCCACCGCCGCCGTCATATCCGCCTGCGACGGGAACCGGTAGTTGCCCGACAGGTACGCCGCGACCAGCTTGGACTGCTGCTCGGCGAAGTTCACCAGGGTCGGCATCGGCTGGGCCAGGCCGAGATAGAAGAGATTGTCGATCTCGGGCTTCATCATCTGGCGGTACAGCGGCAGCTTGTTGTTGTCGTCGGGCCGCAGCGCCGGATCAGTGAAGAACGGGAAGCTGATGTGATAGCCGGTGGCGCACACCACCGCATCCACCTCTTCGGACGAGCCGTCCGCGAAATGCACGGTCTTACCGTCCAGCTTGGTGATCGCGGGCTTGAAATCGATATCGCCGCAGCCGACCCGGTGCAGGAACTCCTCGCTCGCCGACGGATGCGCCTCGAACGGCAGGTGATCCGGCTTGGGCAGGCCGTAATCCTCCATGCGGCCGCGGTTCTTGACCACGAAACGCTGCTTGAGCTTGAGCGCCACCTTCGGCGGCATCCACGCCGGCACCACCTGGGTGTCACCGACCTTGCCGTTGACGTACTTGGGCAGCACCCACACGCCGCGGCGGGCCGAGACCCACAGCTTCGAGGCGATGAACTTCTGCGACAGCTCCGAGGCGATGTCCAGGCCCGAATTGCCCATGCCCACCACCACGACGCGCTTGCCGCGCATATCGATCGGGTCGAACGGGTCGTTGTAGGCGTGCGAGTGGATCAGCGTGCCGTCGAATTCACCCGGGTAGTCGGGCGTACGCGGATCCCAGTGGTGGCCATTGGCCACGATCAGCGCGTCGTAGGTCTCGACGCGGCCCTGATCGGTGGTCACCGTCCACAGGCCGTCGCTGCCGCGCTCGGCCGAAATCACCTTGTTGCCGAAGACGATTCGATCGCGGATGTCGAAATGGTCGACGTAATCCTTGAAGTACTGGTGCAACTGGCTGTGGTGCGGGAAGTCCGGCCATTCCTCGGGCGCCGGGAAGTCCTCGAACTGCAGCCGGAACTTCGAGGTGTCGATGTGCAGGCTCTGGTAGCAGGCCGACATGCCGTTCGGGTTCTTGTAGTACCAGTTGCCGCCCACCTCATCGGAGGCTTCGTAGCAGTCGAACGGGATGCCGTACTCGGCGAGCCGCTTCGCGGCGGTGATGCCCGACGGGCCCGCGCCGATGACGCAGACCCTGGGCAATTCACGATTGTGTGCAGATAGCGCAGCCAATTCACTCTCCTGGTTCGGCGACGGGTCACAGAGCCCTGCCGGACGTGATGTGCCACACACGCTAACACTCGCTAGACAGAGTGTCTAGTGAGTGAACTTGCGTCTATCATTCAGTCGTGACCCGATCCGACGTAGACCACCCCGAGACACCTGGCCAGAGCGACACACCCCGGCGCACATCGCTGCGCGACGAACAGAAACGGCTGACCCGCAGCCGGCTCATCGACGCGGCCAAACAGCTGTTCACCACGCAGGGGTACGCGCCGGTCCGCGTCGACGACATCGCCGCCGCCGTCGGCTGCAGCCGCGCCACCTTCTACCTGCACTTCACCGGCAAACCGGATGTGCTGCGCGCGATCGCCGAACAGGGCACGCTGCCCAGCGTCCAGCACTTCTACGAGGACCTCGACCACGTGCTCGACACCGGCTCGCGGGAGGAATTCGCCGCCTGGATGCGGCGCGCCATCGACTGGTTCCAGGAATACAAGGACCTACTGCCCGCCTGGGACGAGGCCACGACGCTGGAACCCGAATTCCGGGAAGTGGCCCGAGAGGGCATCATGGCCCTCCCCAATGTCATGAGCTCCTACCTGTCCCGCTGGCCCGCCGACCGCCAGGACGAAGCCCGCCTGCGCGTGGAACTCCTTGTCGCCCAACTGGAACGTTTCTTCACCCGCTGGGCCATGCAGGGCACCATCGACGTCTCCGCCGAGGAAGCCGCGAGTGTGCTCACCGACATCTGGTTCCCGGCCCTGCAGACCCCGAAGGGCTGATCCCCCCGGAGGGCTACTCCGAAATCGGTGTGACGCGGGCGCGGTCCAGCTCCCAGAACGCGCGCAGCGCAACGATTTTCCCGTCCGCGTCCGCCCGGTAGACGGCGACGAGATCAACCTCGACGACCACCTCGGGGCGTGCGCTGCGAATGGTCCCGGTGAAGGCCGCTTCATCGCCGCACGCGAACGAATCGGCCCACTCGAATTCGATTCGGCTGGGCTCGATCGCTTTGTCCCAGAACGCCGCAATGGCCTCGTGGCCCGCGTGCCCCTCGCCCACCGGGTCATACGGGGAGATGCCGACCGGATCCTCGACACGCGCGTCCGCCGCGAAGAGGGCGAGCCACTCGGCCTTGCGCTTGGCGCGCACCGCCGCCTGCGAGGCGAGTCCGGCGCGGCGGGCGGGATGTTCGGGCGACATCCCGCCATCCTGATCGCCGCCGAACCGAAGGGAACCGGCGAATACCGGTGAGCGAGACAGATCAGGCTGCAAGACGGCACATAAGCGGAGCGCCTTAACCACTGTTGAGGAGTAGCTACTGTGGAGCGGATCACGCGGACACGACTCGGGCCGACGCTATTCGGCGTCGGCCCGGAATCTGAAATTAAATTGTTTTGGAATTCAGTGGCCGGCGGCGGAACCGGTCCAGCCGAAACCCGCGCCCTGATCCGTCGGCTGGGTGTTGTTGACCAGCGCCTGGCACTGGTCGTAGGTCTGGCCCGACTGGATGCACGCCGTCCACGGGTCGTAGATCGTGGGGAAATCGGCGGCGGCGGTGGCGGCCGGGCCGGCGATACCGCCCGCGATCACAGCGGCGACGACAAACTTCTTCACGTGGGGATCCTCCAGGGTCTTTACCGAATTGCGGTAAAGGTTGCCATGCGAATCGAAAATCACCAAGTGATAGGGGAATTGGGCGATTCGGATCGGGCCGGGCCCCTAACGGATCGGGGCGAGCCCCTAATCCGACCGGGCCCGGACCCTGCCGATCAGGCGACCCGGACGGCCGTCAGCGAATCTATTGCCGCGAAGTAGCGATCGGTCAGCAAGCGCACCACGGCCGGGTGCACACCGATCGGCTCGGCGACACCGTCCGCACCCGCCTCGTGCAGGCGCTGGTGGAACAGCCCGTGGGCGAGCAGATAGGAGGCCACGAAGACCCGGCGCGCGCCCGAAGCCCGCACCGCCGCAACCACTTCCGGCACCTTGGGCTCACCGGTCGCGATATAGGCCAGGTGGGCGGTCGTGCCGACACGCTCCGAGAGCAGGCGCGCCGCGCGCTGCACATCCCGGCGCGCCCGCGCGTCCGAGGAACCCGCGGCGGCGAACACCACCGCGTCCCCGGGCCGCCAGCCCGCAGCCCGCAGCCGCAGGTGCATCACCTCGGCCAGCGCCGGATCCGGACCCATCGCCTGGGTGACCGCGACCGCGTCATGAGCACTCGCGGCCACCTCTCGCGGCACGTCCTGATACACGTGGTAGCCCGAGGCCAGGAAGGCCGGAACCACCACGGCGGGAACCGGATCCAGATCCCGCAACACCTCGGCCGGGGAGGGCCCCAGCACATCCACGAACGCGGTGCGCACCCGCGGCGTACCGGCGATCGCGATCTCACGCAACGATGCCGATGCGGCCCCGAAATCGGCACCGGCACCTGTCTCGGCGATCCCGCCGCGGACACCGTGTGCGAGCGCCGACGCACCCAGCTCCCGCGCAACAGCTCCCGCCAGTTCGGCGATCATCTCCACACCCCGGGCGCTCCGGGTGCCGTGCGCGACGAGCACCAGCGCCGGCGCGCTCACCACGCACTCCCGGCCGGACGGCCGGGGCGCGCGGCCACCGCGGGGCGGGCGGCGGAGACGGACTGCGCCGGGAAGCCAACCGGACGGCCCGTCCCGTTCACCGGGGCGATCGGGCGGCGGGCTGCCGCGGCGGGCGGCGGGACCTCCGCGTGCGGCGCACGGGTGCCGGGGATGCGCGGCGGCAGGTCGCGGCGCGCGCCCAGACCCTGGTTGTGCGCCGGAACCGGCTGGCGCGCAGCCTGATTCGGACCCTCCGGGTGCGGATTGTCGGTGCACTCGGCGGGGTCGAGAGCCAGCCGGTAGCCGCGCTTGACGACGGTCTGGATGGCCTTGGGGGTGCCGAGGCCAGCGCGGAGACGGGCGATGGCGGTCTCCACGGCGTGGGTGTCGTCGCCGCCACCCGGCAGGGCGGCGAGCAGGTCCTCACGGGAGACGACCCGGCCCGGCTGGCGGGCCAGGGAACGCATGAGCGCCATGGGCGCGGGGGCCAGCTGGCGCACCTGACCGTCCACGACGACGCAACCGCCGCGGACGCTGAGCAGGTGCCCGGCGGCCTGAATCCGGTTGGCGCGCCGGGGAAGTTCCTCGGCGACGTGGCGGGCCAGCGCGCCCAGACGGGCGCGGCCGGGCATGGACGTCGTGACGCCCAGCTCCTCCAGCGGCGCGGCCGTGATGGGGCCGACGCAGGCCGGCAGCACCCGGGTGCGGAAGGCGTGCAGGACGGCCTCCAGCAGCCCGGTCTCCTTGGCGCGCATGAGAAGTGACGCCACGGCCGGAGCGCTGGTGAAGGTCACGCAATCCAGTCCGGCGGTGACGATGCCCTCGATGAGGCGGTCCATGGGAGTACGGTCCTCCGGCGGAATCCACCGGTAGACCGGGACCGGAACCACATCGGCTCCGGCGCAGCGCAATACCTCGCAGAAGTCCGGCACCGGCTCCCACTCGGTGGTGGCGCCGTGCAGCTGCACCGCGATCCGGACCCCCTCGACCCCCTGGGCCAGCAGGTGATCCAGCACCTCGGCGCTGGACTCCGAAGCGGGAGACCATTCTTCGCGCAGCTCGGCAGCGCGGATGGCGCCCTTGGCCTTGGGGCCGCGGGCCAGCATGCGGGTCGAGCCCAGGGTGGCGCGCAGTTCCTCGGCCAGGCCCCAGCCCTCCGCGGCCTCCATCCAGCCGCGGAAGCCGATGCCGGTGGTGGCCACGGTGATCTGCGGCGGGGCCGCGACCAGCTGCCGCGTCACCCGCTCCAGCTCGGTGTCGTCGGCCAGCGGAATGATCCGGATGGCCGGGGCGGAAACAACATTCGCGCCCCGGCGGGCCAGCAGGGTGCCGAGTTCCTCGGCGCGCCGGGCGGCCGTGATGCCGACCGTGAAGCCGGCCAGCGGGGTACCGCTGTCAACCTCGGTCATGCCGTACCGCCGATGAATTGGACCGGGTCGTTGGACACCGAGACCACACTGTCCGCGACGCGGACCGCGTACACCGGCAGGGAAATCGAGTCGTCGTCCAGGCAGCGCCCGTCGATCAGCGAGAAGGCCTGCTTGAGCAGCGGCGACGCCACCACCGGCACACCGCCGCGGTCGCCCACCAGGCCGCGCGACATGACCGCCGCGCGCCCGAAGGGATCGATATTGCCGACGGCGAACAGCGTCCCGTCGGCGGTGAGGAACAGCGCCGCCTGGCGGCCGCCCTTCAGCAGGACCGCCACGCCGCGGCCGGGAATCAAATAGTCCTGCCGGCAGGCCTGAGTCCAACCGGAAACGGTCGTCACTGCGGTGCCGGGTGTGTCGATCACGGTCATCGGTACTCTCCTCCGAACGCCCTACCTATTGGTACCGGCGCCCTGTTTCCTCGCGGTTAAGCAGTCATTTCCCGTGCGTGGCGGTCTCTGTGGTGTGGGTCGCATTGACAGGGATGTCCGGGATTCCGAGCAGGACCGGCACCTTGCGCTCGCCGGTCTCGTCGAAACCGATGGTCGGGTCCGACTCCTCCGGCGCGTTCACGAAGGACACGAAGCGCGACAGCTTGCCCTCGTCCTCGAGCACCGCGGCCCACTCGTCCTTGTAGCCCTCGACGTGCTTGGCCATGGCCGCCTCCAGATCCGCGGCGATGCCCAGGCTGTCCTCGCAGACGACCTGCTTGAGGTAGTCGATGCCGCCCTCCAGGGCCTCCTGCCACGGCGCGGTGCGCTGCAGCCGGTCGGCGGTGCGGATGTAGAACATCAGGTAGCGGTCGATGTACTTGATCAGCGTCTCGTCGTCGAGCTCGCCCGCCAGCAGTACCGCGTGCTTCGGGGTCAGACCACCGTTGCCGCCCACGTACAGGTTCCAGCCGTGCTCGGTGGCGATGACGCCGACGTCCTTGCCGCGCGCCTCCGCGCACTCGCGGGCGCAACCCGACACCGCCAGCTTCAGCTTGTGCGGGGAACGCAAACCGCGGTAACGCTTTTCGAGCAGCACGGCCATGCCGACCGAGTCCTGCTGGCCGTAACGGCACCAGGTCGAACCCACGCAGGACTTCACCGTGCGCAGCGACTTCCCGTACGCGTGGCCGGATTCCATGCCCGCGTCCACCAGGCGCTTCCAGATCAGCGGCAGCTGCTCGACGCGGGCGCCGAACAGGTCGATGCGCTGACCACCGGTGACCTTCACGTACAGGTCGAACTCCTTGGCCACCTCACCGATGGTGATGAGCTGCTCGGCGGTCACCTCACCGCCGGGCATGCGCGGCACCACCGAGTAGGTGCCGTTCTTCTGCAGGTTGGCCAGGAAGTGATCGTTGGTGTCCTGCAACGAGGCCTGCTCGCCGTCGAGGATGTGGTCGCTCGAGGTGGACGCCAGGATGGAGGCGACGGTCGGCTTGCAGATGTCGCAGCCGGTTCCGGTGCCGTACTTGGCGATCAGACCCGAGAAGGTACGGATGCCGGTCGACTGGATGATGTGGAACAGCTCCGCGCGCGACTGCGTGAAGTGCTCGCACAGCGACTTGGAGACCTCCACACCCGATTGCTCCAGCAGCTTCTTGAGCATGGGAACGCAACCGCCGCAGGAGGTTCCGGCATTGGTGCAGCTCTTGATGGCCGGCACGTCGCAGGCGCCGTCGGCGATGGCGCCGCAGATCGAGCCCTTGGACACGTTGTTGCAGGAGCAGATCTGGGCGTCGTCGGGCAGCGCGTCCGCGCCCAGTTCCGCACCCGCCGGGGAGATCAGCGCGGCCGGATCGGCCGGCAGCGGGCGGCCGACCAGCGGGCGCAGCGCCGAGTACTGGGTGGCGTCACCGACCAGCACACCGCCGAGCAGGGTCTGGGCGTCATCGGAGACGACCAGCTTGGCGTAGGTGCCCTTGGCCGCGTCGTGCAGCACCACCGACAGCGCGCCCTCGGTCCGGGCGTGCGCGTCACCGAAGGAGGCCACGTCCACACCCAGCAGCTTCAGCTTGGTGGACAGGTCCGCGCCCGGGAACTCACCCGCGCCGCCGAGCAGGCGGTCGGCGACCACCTCGGCGGTGTTGTAGCCGGGGGCGACCAGGCCGTAGCAGACGCCCTCCACCGCGGCGACCTCACCGATCGCGTAGATGTTCGGGTCCGAGGTGCGCAGGCTCAGGTCGGTGAGGACACCGCCGCGCTCGCCGACGTTCAGCCCGGAGGTACGGGCGATTTCGTCACGGGGACGCACACCGGCCGCGAAAACCACGACCGCGGCGCGCAATTCGCTCTCGTCGGAGAACTTGACCGACAGCCGCTCGGCGACCGGCGCGCCCTCGACGGTCTCGATCGAGGAGGTGCCGACACCGGTGTGCACGGCCAGACCCAGCTCGGTCACCAGCTTCTCGAGGATGGCGCCGCCGCCCTCGTCGATCTGGGCCGGCATCAGCCACTTGTTGAACTCGACCACGTGCGGGGTCATGCCCAGCAGGCGCAGCGCGTTGGCCGCCTCCAGGCCGAGCAGGCCGCCGCCGACCACGATGCCGACCGCGCCCGGACCGGCCGCCTCGGCAGCGGCCCGGATGCCGTCGAGGTCCTCGAGCGTGCGGTAGACGAAGCAGCCCTCGGCGTCGTGGCCCGGCACCGGCGGCACGAAGGCATAGGAGCCGGTCGCGAGAACCAGTGCGTCGTAACCGATCACCTCACCGGTGGAGGTGGTGACCTTGCGGGCGATGCGGTCGATGGCGTCGGCCTTCACGCCGAGCCGGACATCGACCAGGGTGTCGCCCTCGTAGTCGTTGCCGGGCAGCGCCAGCGCGGACGCCTCCCAGATGCCGACGTAGGAGGACAGGCCGACGCGGTCGTAGGCGGCCAGCTTCTCCTCGCTGAGGACGATGACCTGCCAGGTTCCGGCCTCGTCACGGGAGCGCAGCGCCTCCACGAAGCGGTGCCCGACCATGCCGTGGCCGACCACCACAACGGTTTTGCGTTCGATGCTGTGGGTCATGACAGTCCCTTTCGCGAATGGACGTCAGGCGCGAGCCGACGAGGTGGACGAGGAATCGGTTGCGGCGGAGCCGGTTTCGGCTTCGAGGACCAGTGCCTCGGCCTCGACGACGACATCGGCGTCGGTGGTTTCGGAGGTCAGCGAGCGCAGGCTCGGGCGGCGCATGAAGACCGCCCAGCAGACCACGGCGCACACCACGTAGAAGGCCATGAAGACCCAGAACGCGGTGGTCGCGGACTTGGTGGAGGCGTAGGAGGAGCGCAGCACCAGGTTGATGCCGACACCGCCCAGCGCGCCGATGGCGCCGACGAAGCCGATGAGCGCACCGGAGGTGTTACGGGCCCAGGCCGCCCGGGTGGCCGAATCACCGTCCAGGGAGCGGGATTTGGCCTCGAACACCGACGGGATGATCTTGGTGACGGCCCCGTTGCCGAAGCCCGAGATGACGAACAGCGCGGTGAAGCCGATGATCATGGCCACCAGCACGCCGCCCTGCGGGTGCCCGGCGCGATCACCCAGGGTCGAGGCCACCGTGACCACCAGGGCCGCCACCGTCATGGCCGCGAAGGTGAGCAGCGTGACCTTGCTGCCGCCGATGCGGTCGGCCCACTTGCCGCCGTAGGGGCGGGCCAGCGAACCCAGCAGCGGGCCGATGAAGGCGATCTGCGCGGCGTGCAGGGTGGCCGCGGCGACGCTCGCGCCGCCGGCCTTGAAGCTGATCTGCAGCACCTGGCCGAAGGCGAAGCTGTAGCCGATGAAGGAACCGAAGGTGCCGATGTAGAGGAAGGCGATGGCCCAGGACTGCGGCACCCGCAGCGCCTTGAGCATGTAGGACAGGTCGGCCTTCTGGTTCTTGACGTTGTCCATGTAGAGGGCCGCGCCCAGCGCCGCCACCACGATCAGGACCAGGTAGACCGCGCACACCACCGAGGCATTGCCGTAGTGGTTGCCCAGGGTGGCGATCACCGCCAGGCCGACCAGCTGCACCACCGGCACACCGATATTGCCGCCGCCCGCGTTGACGCCCAGCGCCCAGCCCTTGAGCCGCTGCGGGAAGAAGACGTTGATGTTGGACATCGACGAGGAGAAGTTGCCGCCGCCGAAGCCCGCGAAGGCCGCCACGACCAGGAAGGTCGTGTAGGAGGTGCCCGGCTGGTTGATGAAATACAGCGTCAGCAGCGTCGGGATCAGCAGCAGCAGCGCGCTCACGATGGTCCAGTTACGACCGCCGAACTTGGCGGTCGCCACGGTGTACGGGATCCGCATGAAGCCGCCGACCAGGGTCGGCATCGCGCCCAGGAAGAACTTGCCGGCCGGGTCGATGCCGAACTTGTCGGTCGGCATGAACAGCACCATGACCGACCAGATCGACCACACCGAGAACCCGACGTGCTCGGCGAACACCGACCAGATCAGGTTGCGGCGAGCGATGTCCTTACCACCGTCTTCCCAAGCCACGACATCCTCGGCATCCCAATGCTCGATGTCGCGCTTGCGGGTCAGCGTCGTCAACAAGAGGCCCTCCTGAAATCTGGATGGCCCCAAGGTAGGAAATCGGTATTGCGTCGATGCTGCGCGAAATGACCGGCAAATCAACGGTTGCTCACGAATATCGGGCAACCGGCGTGAGAAGTGTCCTTATGTTTCAACCATGTGACACAAGGGTTTCCGGCGGCCACAAATCGCCAGGAAACGCGAAGAAACGCGTAACCGAGCCGGAAGTTGAGAGCCTTGCCACAAAATCATGGCCCCAACCTCACGGCTCGGCAACTCGAACGGTGAATTTATTTCCAGGTGTCTTCCAGCATCTGCGGCTTGCACGCCACCCAGGCACCCGCCATCAGGATCAGGACCGCCACCGCCAGGAAGCCGAACGGCGCCAGCCAACTCCCGGTCATCGTGTGCAGCGCGCCGAACAGCAGCGGGCCCACGCATGCCACCGAGTAGCCGACACCCTGGGTGAAGCCGGACAGCGCGGCCGATCCGGCGCCGGTGCGGGTCCGCAGGTTGATCAGGGTCAGCGCCATCGGGAAGGTCGACGGGCCCAGGCCCACCGCCAGCACCCACAGCAGCGGGGCGCTCATCGGCGCGAGCAGCAGACCGGCGAAGCCGATGAAGAAGAACACCGCGCAACCGATGACGACCGGGAACGGATTGGCCATGCGGCCCACCACGATCGGCGCGCTCAACGCCGCCACCAGGCCGATGAGGGCGAAGATGCCGACCATGCTGCCGCCGAAGGAGGCGCTGGCGCCGGCGTCGCTGAAGATCGTCGGCATCCAGGTGAACAGCGAGTAGGTGATCAGCGAGGTCATGCCGAACATGAAGGCCATGCCCCAGGCCACCGGCGAACGCCACACCTTGCCGGTGGATTCGACCGCCTCCGAAGGCAATTCGGTGGTGTCGGAGCGGGCGTGGTCACGCCGCACCCGCAGCACCGCGATCCACGGCAGCGCGGCAGCGAAGGCCAGCGCGGCCCACATGCCCAGCGACAGCCGCCAGCCGTGCGCGTCCGCGACCGGCACCGCGATCAGGGCCGGGAAGACGGTGCCCAGCTGCACCATCACGATGTAGACCGAGCTGAGCGCGGCCAGCCGATCCGAGAAGTACCGCTTGACCAGGGGCGGGATCACCACATTGCCGATACCCATGCTGGCCAGGGCCAGCGCGGAGAAGGCCAGCAGCTCCCAGGTGGCGGGCACCAGGGCGCGGATCACCGAGCCGACACCGGTCATGAGCATGGCCACCAGGGCGGTCGTCTCCAGGCCCAGGCGGCGCGACAGCACCGGGGTCAGCAGCCCGCCGAGGGCGAACATGGCGGTCGGCAGCATGCCGAACACGCCGACCACCGCGGTGGAGTAGCCGATGTCCTGCCCGATGCGGGCGGCGAGCGGAGTGAATGCGGTGACGGCGACGCGAAGGGTGAGAGCGGACATGACGATGGCGACGAGCACGAGCAGGCGGCCCTCGAACAGGGCGCGCTTCGACATTTCGGGGCGGATCCCGGTCGTCTCGCTCGGGGCATTGGAAAGGCCCCGCACCGGGGCCATCGTCTCATCCATCGTCGCAGTCACCCGGAAATCATAGGATGACCCGATGATGTGATGCAACGAATGTGAGGCAAGGTACGCTGTCACCCGTGCAACCAGTCCGGCGCACGAGCCTCATCGCCCAGGTGACCGAGCAGCTTCGTGCCGAAATCCGTTCCGGCCGTTGGGCCGTCGGCTCGCGTATCCCCACCGAACCCGAGCTCACCGAACTCACCGGCACCGGCCGCAATACCGTGCGCGAGGCCGTCCAGGCCCTCGTGCACGCCGGCATGCTCGAGCGCAGACAGGGCTCGGGCACCTACGTCATCTCCACCTCCACCCTCGGCGGCACCCTCACCGAGTACCTGGCCGACGCCCAGCAGCGCGATGTCCTGGAACTGCGGCGGGCCCTCGACACCACCGCCGCCCGGTTGGCCGCCGAACGCCGCGACGACACCGACATCGCGACCCTGCGACGCGTGCTCGAAGAACGAAACCGCTACTGGGACACCGACTTCGACGCCGCCATCGAGGCCGACGTGCAACTGCACCGCGCCATCGTGGTCGCCAGCCACAATGCGGTATACCTGGAGTTCTACGACTCGCTGCTGCCCGTCATCGCGGCCGGCATCCGCTTCCGGTCCGAGCGCGAGGGCGAGACGTACCACGACGAGCACGCCGAACTGGTGCAGGCGGTCATCGACGGCGATCCGGAACGGGCGGCCCGCACCGCCAACTGCTTCCTCGACTCGCTCATGGCCGAATACCGGACGCTTGATACGAAATTCGAGTAACCGAAAGGTCACCACGCGACACGCCGCCGGGTGAGGTCGAATTACCGTCTCCGTCACGGAAAAACACTCGGACGTAAAAAGCGCTTCCTACGGTTGGACGCGACCGCAGCGGTTCCCCGATGACCGGGAACCCATGATGAGGGCGGTCGCGACAGCCGAGAGGACAGCTGCTCATGGCAACCGTAGTAGAGGCACCGGAAACGACCCTCGCCTTCCAAAGACGCGGACGGTGGATCGACCGCTGGGAACCGGATAACAGTGAATTCTGGGAAAACGGGGGTAAACAAACCGCCCGGAAAAATCTGATGTTCTCCGTTTTCGCGGAGAACCTCGGATTCAGCGTCTGGGTGCTGTGGGCCAGCGTGGTCACCGCGATGGGCTCGGCCGGATTCGCCTTCCTGAGCGCGAAGAATCCCGACTCGGTCAACAACGCGCTGCTGCTCACCTCCACCCCGACCCTGGTCGGCGCGGCCCTGCGCGTGCCCTACACCTTCGCCATCCCGCGCTTCGGCGGCCGCGCCTTCACCGCCTTCAGCGCGGCCATGCTGCTGATCCCCACGCTGGGTCTGGCGTATTTCATCAACCAGCCGAGCACACCCATGTGGGTGTTCATGGTGCTGGCCGCACTCGCGGGTGTCGGCGGCGGCAACTTCTCGTCGTCGATGGCCAATATCAACTTCTTCTTCCCCGAGGGTAAGAAGGGCGCGGCGCTGGGTATCAATGCCGCGGGCGGCAATCTCGGTGTGGCACAGACACAATTGTTCGTGCCGCTCATCATCACGCTGGGCACCCACATCATGGCCAAGAACCCGGGCGGCTACCGGTTCGGCATCACTCTCGCTGTGCTGATGTGGATTCCGTTCATCCTCGTCGCCCTGTTCGGCGCGCTGCGCTACATGGACTCGCTGTCCGGCGCGAAATCCGATGGCAAGTCCTACAAACTGGCCCTGAAGAACCGGCACACCTGGGTGATGGCCATCCTCTACATCGGCACCTTCGGCTCCTTCATCGGCTTCTCCTTCGCCTTTCCCACCCTGCTCAAGGCCAACTTCCCGAGCCTGGCCAAGATCGGCTGGATGGGCACCCTGGGCAACCTGGCCTTCCTCGGCGCGCTCGTGGGTTCCATGAGCCGGCCCTTCGGCGGCTGGATCGCCGACAAGCTCAGCGGCGCGAAGATCACGCTGTACGTCTTCGGTGGCATGGCGGTCGCCGCCGCGCTCATCGTGGCGTCGCTGTCGGCCAAGAACTTTCCGCTGTACCTGATCTCGTTCCTGCTGCTGTTCGTGTTCAGCGGCATCGGCAACGGGTCGACCTACCGGATGATCCCGATGATCTTCACCGCTGAAGCGCGGCGGCACGCCTCGGAGACAGGTCAGGACATCGGGGCGGCGCTGATCTCCGCGAAACGGCAGGCGGGTGCGGCCATCGGCGTCATCGGCGCGATCGGCGCGGCGGGCGGCTGGATCCTGCAGCAGGCCCTGCGACTGTCGAACACCCACTACCACAGCATGAATCCGGCCTTCTGGGGCTACGTGGTGGCCTACCTCGCCATGGGCGCGATCTGCTGGTGGTTCTATCTGCGCTCGTCCTTCGCGGTCGGACGCGCACCCTCCCTGGCCCACGCCAACGTCTGAGGAGACCCAACTCTCAGGCAATGACTTTGGAAGCGCGCCCTTCCAGAGATCCCCATCCTCAGGGGAACAGAAAGGCCGCGCCGGATTCGTCGCCCGGCGCGGCCTTTCGGTCTGTTCATCCCCCTACAGCAGCAGGCGGATCATGTCGGCGGTGCGGGCCAGGCCCGGGAACGCCTCGGGGGTGGATCGCGGGTGCAGGGCGTGCACGGCGAGCCGGAACATGACCGCGCGCACCAGCATCTGCGGCCATTCGGGGAGATCGCCCCAGCGTTCCAGCAGGCCGTCGTCGGCGCCGCCCCAGGACAGGGCATCGACCACGATGACCGCCGCCGCCCAGGGGGCCGGCCGCCAGTACGGGGTGATGTCGGTGAGACCGGGCGCGAAACCGCCCGAGAACAGGACGGTTCCGAACAGATCGCCGTGCACCAGCTGCGCGGGAGTGGTCACCGGTTTGCGCAGCGTGGACAGCTGCGTGATCAGGATCTGGCTGCGGTCGCCGTCCGGCGAGGTGGCCTGCAGCATGCCGCCCAGCTTGAGACTGCGCAGCGGAACCGCTTCCCACGCAGCGCGATCAGCGGCCGCGAAGACATCCACATCCACCCACGGCGCGACCGGCTGCGCGGCCAGGAAACGCGGACGCTCCAGCCGCGCGGTCACCTGGTGCAGGCGCAAGGACAGCGACACCACTTCGTCGTGCCGCGGCTCCGGCATGCCCTCGAGGAAGGTGTCGGCGCGCCAACCGGATACGACATACCGTCCATCGGTGGCGCGCACCGGCCGCGCCATGCGCAGCCCGTCCACCCGCAGGGTCTCGCGCACCTTCGCCGACCACGCCGCTCGCGCATGATCGGTCACCGGGCTCAGGACCACATCACCACAACGCCAGCCGCCGTCCCAGTTCCCCAGCGGAACCGGCACTTCCTCGCGCAACCCGAAGGTCGAGCGCACATGCTCGGGAGGTTCCACAGCAGTCATGGTCACGCGCGTACGGTACCGCTGTACCGCCTCCCCGCGACTTAAGGCCAGACTGGGAGCCGTCGGAGTGTCGTCGGCGACCGGCGGTCGGGCGCGTCACCGATTTCGGACGTACCCGGTGGGTTACCCGGATACTTCCGAAATCAGTTGTCACGTCCCGATAAATCAACGCTTTCGGTCAGTAGACCGGTAGCGACGGGTCGACCTGGTTGGCCCAGGCGATGATTCCGCCCTGGAGGTGGGTGGCGTCCGAGAAACCGGCGTTCTTGAGCGCCGCGAGCGCCTCGGCGGAGCGGATTCCGGTCTTGCAGTGCAGGACGATCGGGGTGTTCTGGGGCAGTTCGGCCAGGGCCTCGCCGGAGAGGATGCGGTCCTTGGGGATCAGGGTCGCGCCCTCGATGCGGACGATGTCCCATTCGACGGGCTCGCGGACGTCGATGATGGCGACGTCCTTGCCGGCGTCGAGCATCTCCTTCAGGTCCCGGGCGGTGATGGTGGAGCCGATGGCCGCGGCCTGGCCCTCCTCCGACACCACGCCGCAGAACGCGTCGTAGTCGATGAGCTCGGTGATGGGCTGACGCTCCGGATCGCGGCGCAGCTTGATGGTGCGGTAGCTCATGTCCAGTGCGTCGTACACCATGAGCCGGCCCAGCAGCGGGTCGCCGATACCGGTGATCAGCTTGATCGCCTCGGTCACCATGATGGAGCCGATGGAGGCGCACAGCACGCCCAGCACGCCACCCTCGGCGCAGGACGGGACCATGCCCGGCGGCGGAGCCTCCGGGTAGAGGTCGCGGTAGTTGATGCCGCGGCCGTCGGGGGCGTCCTCCCAGAACACCGAGACCTGGCCCTCGAACCGGTAGATCGAGCCCCACACGTAGGGCTTGCCGGCCAGGACCGCGGCGTCGTTGACGAGGTAGCGGGTGGCGAAGTTGTCGGTGCCGTCGACGATCAGGTCGTAACGGCTGAACAGCTCGACCGCATTGTCGGGTTCGAGGCGAATCTTGTGCAGCTCCACGGTGATTCCGGAGTTGATCTCCAGAATCGAATCGCGGGCGCTGTCCGCCTTGGAACGGCCGATATCGGACTCGCCGTGGATGATCTGACGCTGCAGGTTGGAGGCATCGACCTCGTCGAACTCCACGATGCCGAGCGTGCCGACACCGGCGGCCGCCAGGTACAGCAGAGCCGGGGAGCCCAGCCCGCCGGCGCCGATCACCAGCACCTTGGCGTTCTTCAAGCGTTTCTGACCGTCCACCCCGAGGTCCGGGATGATCAGGTGGCGGCTGTAGCGGGCGACCTCGTCCCGGGTCAGCTCCGCCGCCGGCTCCACCAGGGGCGGCAGGGAGGGATGCGATGACACGTCTTCGGACTCCTCAATCGAATTCGCCGGATACTCGCGGCCATTGCTGCAACACCGCAGGGCGGGGCGTTCTTCCCCAAGCCTACGGATGTCACGTCACAGCCGGGCGGGGAGGTCGAACAGCCGGAATAGGTCCGGGGAGTGGAACAGGTCCAGGCGGGCGAAGCCGTCGCGGTCGAGGGTGAGGACGTGGAGGTTGGCGGCCTCGAAGACATCGCCGCGCTTGACGTAGGCGGCCAGGGCCGGGCGGTTGTTGGCGCGGGTGGGTAGCAGGCGGAAGACCTCGCCGCGGGCGAAGACCCGGCCCAGGAAGGCGGTGACGGCGTCGCGGCCCTGGAACCAGGCCAGGAACGGCGGCATCTGGAGCATGGCGTCCTCGCGCAGGATGCGCTTGAGGGCGTCGATGTCCATGGCCTCGAACGCCTCGACGTAGCGCTTCAGCAGCTCGCGCTGCTCGTCGTCGCCCAGTTCGGCGGGACCCGCCTGGACGCCGGACAGCTGCGCGTGCGCCCGCTGCAGGGCGCTGTTGACGGCGGCGGTGCTGGTGTCGAGCAGCCCGGCCACCTCGGCCGCCCGCAGCGCCAGCACATCCCGCAGGATCAGCACCGCGCGCTGCAACGGCGGAAGGTGTTGCAGCGCGGCCACGAACGCCAGCCGCACACTCTCCCGGGCCGCCACCACCGCCGCCGGATCGCCGTCCCCGAGCAGTGCGTCCGGGAACGGCTCCAGCCACGGCAGTTCGGGCGAAGGATCGAGACGCTCCGCCCCCACCACCGGATTCGGCTGTGCCAGATCGACCGGCAGCGCTCGCCGCTGCGCGCTCTTCAACGCGGTCAGGCAGACATTGGTGGCGATCCGATACAGCCAGGTGCGCAGCGAAGCCCGTTGCGGGTCATAGGAATCCGCCGACCGCCAGGCGCGCACCAGGATCTCCTGCACCAGATCCTCGGCATCGTGCAGCGAGCCGGTCATCCGGTAGCAGTAGGCGAGCAGTTCGGGGCGGTGCGAATCGGCGACGGCGACCACGTCGTCGACGGTGGCGGTCATCCCACCTTGCTAGCACGGCGTCGCCGAGCCGTCGAGCGATAGGCCGCCGACCAGCGGCCGATGAGTTTTCGCGAGCCGGTGAGTACGTACCCGTGACACCCGAACCGACCCGAAAGGTCACTCCCCCATGACCTCTCACCAGCGCTGGACGCTCGCCCTCACCTCGGTGGCGTCACTCATGGTGGGGCTCGACGCACTCGTCGTCACCACCGCGCTCAACACCATCCGGGTCCAGCTCGGCGCGTCGCTCGAGGCGCTCGGCTGGACCTTCAACTCCTACACGCTCGCACTCGCGGTGTTCCTGCTGACCGCCGCGGTGATCGGCGACCGCATCGGCCGCCGCCGCCTGCTCATCGCCGGGCTCACGCTGTTCACCGTCTCCTCCGCCGCCTGCGCGCTGGCCACCGGCATCGGCGCTCTGATCGCCGCCCGCGCGGTGCAGGGCGTCGGTGCGGCCATGATCATGCCGGCCGCCTTCGCCCTGCTCGGGGTGGCCTTCCCGCCCGCCCAGCGCGGACGGGCCATGGGCATCTTCGCCGGGGTCACCGGGCTGGCCATCCTGGGCGGACCCGTCGTCGGCGGGGCCGTGGTACAGGGCCTGACCTGGCAGTGGATCTTCTGGCTCAATGTGCCCATCGGCGCGGCCCTGATTCCGGCCGTCCACCGCTGGGTCACGGAGAGCACCGGGCCCGCGGCCCAGGTCGACACCGTCGGCGTGCTGCTGTCCGGGCTCGGCGTGCTCGGGCTGGTGCTCGGACTGGTGCGCGGCAATGCGATCGGCTGGACCAGCGCCGAGATCCTGGGCGCGCTGCTCGGCGGCGGTGCGCTGCTGGCGGCCTTCGTCGGCTGGGAGTTGCGCACCCCGCAGCCCATGGTGCCCATGCGGCTGTTCACCCGCCCCGGCTTCGGCGCCGCCAATCTGGCGGGGCTCCTGATGACCGCCGCGATCTTCGGCACCGCGTTCTTCTTCGCCCAGTACCTGCAGGCCGGGCTGCACAACACCCCGCTCGGCTCCGGGCTGCGCCTGCTGCCCTGGACCGCAACGCTTTTCGTGGTCGCGCCGCTGGCGGGCGCGCGCATCAGCCGGATCGGCGAACGCCGGTTGATCGTGGCCGGACTGCTGCTGGCGGGGATCGGCCTGCTCTGGATCGCCCTGGCCGCCGGGGCCGGGGCCGGATACCCGGCGCTGATCGGGCCGATGCTGCTGACCGGTATCGGCATCTCGGCCGCCATGCCCGCGGTGCAGAACGCGGCGATCAGCTCGGTCGGACCGGAGTCCATCGGTACCGCGTCGGGGATCTACAACGCCCTGCGCCAGCTCGGCGGCAGCTTCGGAATCGCGGTCACCTCAGCGGTTTTCACCGTCACCGGCGGCTACACCTCGACGGCGGCCGTTCAGCACGGCTTCCGCGCGGCGCTGCTCACCGCGGCCGCGGCGGCGACCCTGGGCGCCCTGGCGGGTCTGGGCGTCGCCCGGCACCGGCCTTCGGCCGCAACGGAATCCGTGCCCGCCGTCGCGGTGGAGGGCGCTCAGGCCCGCGGGTAGGGCCACGGGTTGAAGCGGCAGGTCTTGCCGTCCATCGGCACCACGCCTTCGGGATCGAGCTTCGCGATGTCGTTGTTCCTGGTCCCGAAGGTCTGCTGCATCATGACCGGCGCCAGCCCGCCGTCGACCTCGCACGGCTGGTGCTCGTGGTAGCCGATGGCATGTCCCACTTCGTGATTGATCTGGTACTGCCGGTAGGAGCCGACATCGCCCTCGAAGGCCAGCGCCCCGCGCACCCAGCGCACCTCCGAGAGCACCACGCGGCCCAGATCGGCGTTGTAGCAGGAGGAGTCGACCGGGATCTCGAAACCGCAGGACTTGCGGGTGGTGTCGCGTGAGGTCAGCGAGATGCGGAAATCCGGAGTGCCGGTGTCCACGCGCCGGAAGCCGAAACGCGGATCATGGGTCCAGGACTTGGGATTCGCGAGCGTGGCGTCGACCATCTGGCCGATGGCCGGATCACCGCCGAGGCTGGCGGTGTCCACGCCGTCCTCGATCTCCACGGTGTAGGTGAACACGTGCTGGGAGCCGGTGCCGACCTGCGCGGTATTGCCGGGCACCACGTGCCAGTTGCCGGTGCCGGTGTCGGTGTAGGCCCCGCCGGGCGGGACCGCGCCGGTGGGCAGATCGGCCGCGTACTTGCCGTCGCCCTTGGGGGCGCCGCCGATGATGCCGCTGGGCTTGTCGGTGTGCTCGCTGAGGCGGCCGAAGCCGGGGAGTCCGGTGCTGGCGTCGCCGGTGTGGCGCAGGGCGTCCACCGCGACCAGGATGGTGATGACCAGCAGCACGGGCAGGGCGTAGGCGCGCCAGCCGTAGGTGCTCACGAAGCGGCCCAGCGGACTCTGCTTCTTGGTCTCGCGCTCGGGACGCTGCCGATTGCGGGTGTCGGCGGGCGGGGCGGTGGGATCCCAGCGGGCGCGCAGCGGCTGGTGCGGCAGCGGCAGGTGATCACCGGCGGGCTGACTTGGATCGGGTGCGGGTTCGGGCGGTGTGATGAGCCCGGAAGCTACCGAGGGGCCGGTCTGCGATGCGCTGGCGCCGGTGTGCAAACCGAGCGGATCGTAGACCGGCCCGCTGGGTCTTCCTCGGCGCTTGTTACCGGCGGTCTTCGGCACACCTGCCCCCACGGGGCGGCCCGGATCAGGCCCGCCGGAACTACTGCCCCCATGGTCGGTCACGACTGACAGACTCTCATAGCCCGCCCCCACGCACGGAAGGGCCGTCGCCGCGCGCTGCTATTGCTGCGAGATATCTCACGCCAATGCGGCAGAGCTCACAAATCAGAACATGTGCTACACAGTTGTGATCGGCCTCGCATAATCGATGCGAGTCCCACTCGACCATCACAGGTGCTGATCGACAACAACCAGCACACCAAAATTCGGAACCTGGATCGGCACGGGCCCCATGAGCGAGTATCGTTCGTGGGATACCGGTGACATCCTTCCCACCGGGAATCAACTGGGAGAAAAGGCAATGACTGACCTCGTGGACCGGATGACGTCGCACCGCATGTCATCCGAGGCCATGGCGGCGAGCAAGCGCGGAACCCGCCTGCCCCGTGAGGCGCGCCGGGCGCAGCTACTCGCGGCCGCCAGCGAGGTCTTCGTGCTACGCGGCTATCACGCCTCGGGCATGGATGAGATCTCGCAGTGCGCCGGCGTCAGCAAACCGGTGCTCTACCAGCACTTCTCGAGCAAGCTCGAACTGTATCTGGCGGTCCTGCAGAACTACGTCGACGCCCTGGTGTCGAGCGTGCGCCAGGCGCTGCGCTCCACCACCGACAACAAGCAGCGCGTGCGCGCCGCCGTGCAGGCCTACTTCGACTTCGTCGATCACGAAACCCAGGGCTTCCGACTGGTTTTCGAATCCGATCTGACCAATGAGCCGCAGGTGCAGCGCCGTGTCGAGCAGGCCACCGAGGCCTGCGTGGACGCGGTCTTCGACCTGGTCGCCCACGACTCCGGCCTGGAGCCCTACCGCGCCCGGGTGCTCGCCGTGGGCCTGGTCGGCGCCAGCCAGCTGAGCGCGCGCTACTGGCTCGAGGCGGACCGGCCGATCAGCAAGGACGACGCGGTCGACACCACTGTCGCATTGTGCTGGGGCGGCCTGAAGCACGTGCCGCTGCACCCGATGGATTGAAACCTGAATCCGCGACAACAACAAAAGAATTGCCCCGCCGAGCTGCTCGGCGGGGCAATTCTTTTATGCCACTAGGGGTTTCAGGAAGTCCCCGAGAGTTCGGCTAGACGGCCGCGAAGCCGACGCGACCCGAGGAGGGGGTGCCGATCTCGACATAGGCGACCTTCGAGGCCTGGATCAGGAACTTGCGGCCCTTCTCGTCGGTCAGCGTGACGACGCCACCCTCACCCTGGAGCGCGCCGGTGACGGCCGCCTCGACCTCGGCGGGGGTCTGCGAGCTGTTGATGACGAGCTCACGCGGGCTATCCGAAATGCCGATCTTGACCTCCACGGCCAACCTCCGAACCTAGAGTCCTTGTGCTGTCCTGATCACGCTAGCGCAGCCGGGACAGCGTCCGGCCGCGACCGCCTGCGCTGTCAGCGAACAGCACCCACGACACTGTCGGGGAACAGCGCAGACGGCAGGAAGAACGGGAGCGTCAGCTCAGGCCGAGTACGCGCATGCGCTCGGCGTGACTGTTCTGCATGTGCTCGAACAGCGTGGCGACGCCGTTCAGATCGCCGGTGGCGGTGAGCACCAGCTCGGTGAGCCCGTCGCGCTGCGCCATCACGTACTGCGCCTGGGTGATGGCCTCGCCCAGCAGGCGGCGGCCCCACAGCGCCAGCCGGTCCCGCTCGGACCGGTTCTGGGCGACCGCGGTGCGCACCTCCTCGATGACGAACTCGGAGTGGCTGGTCTCGGCCAGCACGTCGCGCACCACGTCGGCGACCTCGGGAGCCAGGGCGCCGGCGATCTCGGTGTAGAAGTCGGCGGCGATACCGTCGCCGACGTAGAACTTGACCATCGACTCCAGCCAGGTGGAGGGGTCGGTGGAGGCGTGATAGGCGTCCAGGGCGCGCACGAACGGGGCCATGGCGTCGAAGATGTCGACGCCGCGGTCGGCCAGCGCCTGCTCCAGGGTCTTGAAGTGTTCCATCTCGTTGCCGGCCATCTTGGCGACGGCCACCCGGCCGCGCAGCGTGGGCGACAGCTTGGCCTCTTCGGCTAGACGGTAGAAGGCGGAGATCTCACCGTAGGCGAGGACCGCGAAGAGGTCGGTGGCTCCAGGATGTTCGGCGGAGATGCGGCCGTCGGAAGACGAAGGAATACGGCCGTCGGAAGACTCCGAGGCAGCGCCGAGCGCAGTGGACGAGTTTGCTCCCATGGGACCCCACCCTAGCGGCCGGAAACGACGCGCATTCACCCATCGGCGACGACACCCGGAGTGTACCCTCGATACCTTCGTAAGGCCTTGCGACACAACGCAATTCATGGCTGGTTGCGCAGGAACTTGTCCAGATGGGTCCACGTGGTGTCACGGGCGATGAGAATGCCGAGGTGAGAGCCGGGTGCGGTCTCGTACCGCACCTCCGGCGAGCCGGTCAGCGTCGTCGTCCCGTGCTCCACTGCGGCGGCCGGGGTGATCACGTCGTTCGGTCCGCCGACGAGCAGCACCGGCTGGGTGATGTCGGCCAGCGCGATCTGCTGCTCGCCCAGGTGCACCACGCCCTTGCCGATGTCGTTGTTGAGGATGAAGCGGCCCCACAGCTGGTTGTAGAAACGCCCCGGATAGCCGGGCAGCGAATTCTGGAACCGGTCGATGGTCTCCATCCGCGCCAGGGTCGCGGTGTCCGCGAGATTGCTCGCAATGAAGAACGGCCGCTTGAGTTCCCGATCCCAGGCGGTGGCGCGGTAGGCGATCCGGGTCAGCTGCGCCGAGACCCCGCCGGCGGCGCGAATGGCCGCGGTGGCGGTGCGGCCGCCGTCGATGCGGGCCAGGGTGCGCAGTTCGCGTGCACCGATCATGTGGTCGTAGCTCAGCGGCGCGCCGACGGCCGTGATGGACCGGATGGGCAGCGCCTGATCGGCCGCGGCGGTCAGCAGGGCCAGGACGCCGCCGATCGACCAGCCCACCAGATCCACCGGACGGCCGCCGCGATCGGCCGAGACCTCGCGGATGGCCTCGGGCAGGATGTCGTCGATCCAGGTCTCGAAGCCCATGCGCCGGTCCTCGAAGGTGATGTCGCCGTAGTCGACCAGGTAGGGCGCGCGGCCGGTCTCCAGCAGGAAGCGGGCCAGGCTCTGATCAGGGCGCAGATCGAAGCAGAAGGCGGGCGCGGCCAGCGGCGGGACCAGCAGCACGGCCGGGTCGTCGGGGCCGGCGCCGTCGTAGCGGCGCAGTTCGCGATGCGGCGCGTCGGACAGCACCGTCGACGGGGCGGGTTCGGGGGCCTCGATGCCGTCGCCGAAGGTCAGCGACCACATGTTGCGGGCGGCGGTGCTCACGGTGTCTGCCAAGCTCACGGCAATACCTTCGCAGATAGTGCTACACGGCGTATCACCTATGTGAGCAACTCAACTGTCCGCGCGGTGGCCGACACGGTTGTCCCCGGACGAATTATGGTGCGCCACAATCATTAACGGCAATGCGAAACCCCGGATCAGACCGTCTTTCGCTACCGATAAGCGCGCCGACCAGCGCAATAACGCCACACATTAGCGGTGGCGGAAATCAGGGCGAAGGCCGTATCACGCTACAATCTCCGCGGACGGCGGAATTCATACCCGTAGTCCATGGAAAATGTGCGCGCACTCCGATCCGCAGCACTGCACCGCCGCGCCAGGTCGACGCCCATCCACCGGAGAGGCATCCCGCAGCGGCGAGAACGGATCAAGTGGTCGTCGCGGACCGACCGGGTCCGCCCCACGCCTCGTGCGCGCGAGACGCGATAAACGAGGAAAGGCAAGAACCTGAGCAAGATCACCGTAGAGCAGGAACCGGGTGTGGCGGACACGCTGCTGACCGCGGAACTCGACGACACCCACCTCGCTCCCACTTTCGCCGAATTGGGCGTGCGGCCGGAAATCGTCCGGGCCCTCGCCGAGATCGGCATCGAACGCACTTTCGCCATTCAGGAACTCACCCTGCCGCTCGCGCTGGCCGGTGAGGATCTCATCGGCCAAGCCCGCACCGGTATGGGTAAGACCTTCGGCTTCGGTGTGCCGCTGCTGCACCGCATCGCCACCGGCGACTCCGGCACCAAGGCCCTCGACGGCACCCCGCGTGCGCTGGTCATCGTGCCGACCCGCGAGCTGTGCATCCAGGTCACCCAGGATCTGGAGAACGCCGCCAAGTATCTCGACGACAGCACCGGAACCAAGGTGCGCATCACGTCGATCTACGGCGGCCGCCCCTACGAGTCGCAGATCGAGGCGCTGCGCACCGGTGTCGACGTGGTCGTCGGCACCCCGGGCCGCCTGCTGGATCTGGCCGAGCAGCAGCACCTGATCCTGGGCAAGGTGCAGGTGCTGGTCCTCGACGAGGCCGACGAAATGCTCGACCTGGGCTTCCTGCCCGATATCGAACGCATTCTCAATATGGTTCCCGAGCAGCGCCAGACCATGCTGTTCTCGGCCACCATGCCGGGTCCGATCATCACCCTGGCCCGCACCTTCCTGAACCGGCCGACGCACATCCGCGCCGAGGAGCACCACGAGTCCGCGGTGCACGACCGGATCACCCAGCTGGTCTACCGCGCCCACGCGCTGGACAAGAGCGAGCTGGTGGCTCGCATCCTGCAGGCCGAAACCCGCGGCGCGACAATGATTTTCGCGCGCACCAAGCGGACCGCGCAGAAGGTCGCCGACGATCTGGCCGAGCGCGGCTTCGCCGTCGGCGCGGTGCACGGCGACCTGGGGCAGATCGCCCGTGAGAAGGCGCTCAAGAAGTTCCGCGAGGGCAAGATCGACGTGCTGGTCGCCACCGATGTGGCCGCCCGCGGCATCGACATCGACGACGTCACCCACGTCGTCAACTACCAGTGCCCGGAGGACGAGAAGACCTACGTGCACCGCATCGGCCGCACCGGTCGGGCGGGCAAGACCGGTGTCGCGGTCACCCTGGTGGACTGGGACGAGCTGAACCGCTGGGGCCTCATCGACAAGGCCCTCGACCTCGGCATCCCGGAACCGGTCGAAACGTATTCCCGCTCCCCCCACCTGTACGAGGAGCTCGGCATCCCGGAGGGCGTCACCGGCGTCATCCGTAAGCGCAAGCCCGAGCGCGACGAGGATGCCGTCGTGGTGGAGCGCGAACGCCGCGGCACCCGCAGCCGCAGCCGCCGTCGTACCCGCGGCGGCCACCCGGTCGAGGGCGACGCGGCCGTGGTGACCACCGAAACCCCCGCCGCCGAGGCCGATTCGGCCACCGGTGATCCGGAGAAGTCCGGCCGCCGTCGCCGCCGTCGCCGCCGTGGCAAGGGCGGCAACACCCCGGCCGACGCCATCGTCGCGACCACGGTCGAGACCGAACTCGACACCGACGGCCCCGCCGAGATTGCCGACGTCGTCTCCGAGGATGCCGGGGACGGCGCCCGCCGGGGACGCAAGCGCACCCGCCGCGGAGGCAAGGGTTCCGCCGAGGGCACCGGCGTGACCGAGGCCGCCGACGTCGTCTCGGAGGCCGCGGTCGCCGAGACGCCCGCGCCGGTCGAGGCGAGCGTGGCCACCACGACGGTCGAGCCGGTCGCCGACGCCGACGCGGTCGTGGCCGACGCGCCCCGCAAGCGCACCCGCCGGACCAAGGCAGCCGCCGAGGCCACGGTCACTGCCGCCGAGGCACCGGTCACTGCCGCCGAGGCACCGGTCACTGCCGCCGAGGCACCGGTCACTGCCGCCGAGGCACCGATCGCCGCCGCCGAGGCACCGATCGCCGCCGCCGAGGCACCGGTCGCCACAGAGTCGGCCGTCGTCGCCGAGACCGACGTCGCGGCAGCGGCTCCCGTGACCGCCGAAGCGGACGCGCCGCGCAAGCGCACCCGCCGCACCAAGGCCGCCGTGGCCGAATCCGGCACCGGCGCAGAGGGTTCCGCCGTCGCGGTGGAATCGGCTGCCACCGATGGCGACTCGGCCGAACCCGCCCTGCGGGCGCCGCGCAAGCGCACGAGCCGCGCCGCGAGCACCGCGCCGACCGCCGACGAGACCGCCACCGGCGCCGACGCCGAGGTCGCCGCGGAGGCTCCGAAGACCGCGCCGCGCAAGCGGACTCGCAAGGCCGCGGCTGCGACCGTCGAGGCCAAGGGCGCCGCCGAGGCCACCGCCGGAGCGGCGGACGGTGCGGAAGCGCCGAAGGCCGCGCCCCGCAAGCGGACTCGTAAGGCGGCCGCGGCGACCGTGGACGCCAACGGTGCGGCCGAGGTGGTCGCGGAGGCGGCGGACGGTGCCGAGGTGGTCGCGGAGGCGCCGAAGGCCGCGCCGCGCAAGCGGGCCCGCAA
>NZ_JBHZCS010000100.1:0-29976 GCF_042755705.1 Nocardia sp. NPDC059154 | reverse complement strand
CAAATTCCCGCGAAAAACAGTGCAGCACAAGAACATCAATCACCCAGAGCCTGCCGAGATCCTGCTACATCGGCGCGTAAGTTAACGGCATTGGCGCATAACCCGGCACTGTTCATAAGGAGGAGCTATTTCCCCGTTGTTCGCCAACCTCGCGTTGTCCGCACTGGACGAGCCTTTCGAGGCGGCCTGGGCGGCGACGTCGAACTATCGTGGACAGCGTAACTACCTGCGTTTCAAGGGAATCGCTACCTATCGGCTCATCCGGTACTCGGATGATTTCGTGATCATGGTGCACGGAACCCGGGCGCAGGCAGAACACCTGCGGACCACCACCGCTGAACTGCTGGCCGGTCAAGGGCTGAAGCTGGCCGTGGAGAAGACGCATATCACCCACGTGGCCAACGGTTTCGTGTTCCTCGGTTTCGCATCCAGCGGTGGCGGCAGGGCAACGGCCGCAGGGTGATACGCACCATCCCGTCCAAACAGGCATTGGCCGGGGTGATGCGAAAGATCAAGCAGGCCACAGGGCCGGCGACGACCTCGCTGCGGCTGGGGTGGCTGCTGCGGAAGATCAACCCGATCCTGCGGGGTTGGGCGGCCTACTTCCGCTACGGCGCATCCAAGAAGACCTTCTCCTACCTGGGCTATTACGCCTGGTGGCGGGTCATCTACTGGATTCGCCGCAAACATCCGCACCTGACCTGGTAACAGATCCGGCGCCGCTACTACGGGGCCGATCGAATCCGCGAGGACACACTGGTCCTTTACAACTCGGCGACGATGCAAGTGCGGCGATATCGCTACCGCGGCACGCGCATTGCCACACCATTAAGGGCTGTCAATCTTGCGGGTGGTCAGGTCCTGCGCGTTGCTAAAACGAGGCGACGTGGACCGCGCCTATACCGAACTCCTTGGAATACCATCTTGGCGCAGGGATTGGCCTGCCCTCGGCAAGCTGTATCAGTCGCCACCTGCTACGCAGCGGCCTCGGCCGAGGTGTCGCTCACTTAATAATCGGCTCGCATGGCACCGTCGAGATGGCGATCGGCCCATCTGGCCCGACCTCTACAGTCTCCCCAAGCGACATCGCCAAACCCGCAGACCGATCGGTCAGAATCATATGTGTAAAGATGGTCATCCGCTCCTCAAGCACCAGCGGAACGTTCGCAGCAATCATCGGCGGTTCCATCCACGTTCCCGTCGTCCATACGGCACCCATTGAGTACCCACACGCATTCAGTGCTGCATGATTGTATCCATGCTCAGCGACGGTCGCGCGGTGCGCCGAGTAGAGGTCCCCAAAGGTATTTCCGGGCTTGATGGTGTCTTGGACACGATGAAGCGCCTCTAGACACGCGGCGTGCATTGAGAAGTACCGCGGGTCAATCACAGGCCCGGTTAGGACGGTGAACATAGATGCGGCGCAGTAGTGCCGATACGACGCAGCGGGTTCAAACAAGACCTGATCGTTCTCACTAACGTACCCGCGCCCGGCGACTCGGCGCACCAAGAGCGCGCGGCCGCCCGCACCCAGGGGAAACCCTGCGAACGTCTCACCGTCGGCAGAAGATACGACTCGCTGGAATTCCCCCATCAGGTCCCCTTCGAAGACCCCCGGCCGAGTGAGGTCGATGGCCGCTTGGGATGCTTGATTCAAGATTTCGCCAGCGCGGCGAAGATACTGGAGCTCCTCAACGCTTTTGACACGTCTCAGCTCACGAATTAGTTCGGAGCTGTCAACTATTTCACACCAACCATCGAGCAAACCGCGCAATTCCGTATAAAGCGCTAGCGGCATGCCCAAACTGTCAGACTCGACACCGACTCGTTTACCCGCTAGAACGAAGTGCCTCAATACATCCTTGATGGCTTCGCCCCTGCTATTGCCATAGGACTCATCGAAAACACGCACGTCACGACATTGTGAGGTGAATGCAATATTTGCGAGATCAGCCGACCGTGACAGATGCAAGATTTGGCCATCACTGGTGAAAAACAATACATGAAAGACCGATGCGGCGCTTGAGTCGAAACCCGAAAGCCAGTATTGGTCCTCACCGCGCGTAATCAGCAAACAGTCGATGCCGCGCTGAGCCATTGCGCCCTGAACACGAAGTCTCCGATCGGCATATTCAGGGCTTGAGAAATACACGTGCGTTGGCATCGACTCAGCGATGTCGCTCACGACTTGAGCGGTGGTGATGGTCAAGGACGCTACCTCCTGATGGATAAAAACTTTTGTAAACCGGGTGTATATAGATAGCCCCGCCCCGTCGAACGCAGCCGCCCAGACAGCCGGGCCGCGTCGGCGGCAGACTTGCAGTTCCAGCTCTACTAGCCACCGCGAAGATAGCCGAAATTGTCACCGGACCATCCAGCCAGAGCCGATCCCTTGAGAGTCGGTCGCCGTTACTTATTCATAGTAGACACAGAATCGCGTCTCAATGCTCTCACGGGGAATTGCATTGGGGTAGGCGCGACGGTTATCAAAAGCCGAATGAGCGGAATTTGGCCGATAGTGGGCGTCGGAATCGTAGCCTTTGAACATAATGAACTCGTCTTGAGTCATATTGGGGAAATAGTACCACCGTTGAGAGTTATTGAAGTGAGGAATCCATACCCTACCAGTGGTACCGTATTTATTCTGCGACACATCGAGGAGATCACCATCTGAAATAGTGGAGCTGTCACAGAGGGTGAGAGGCAAATCCTGCGGAGGCGGAGAAAGAACACGCCATGTTTGAATTATCAACAATCGCGAATAGGAACGGATCTCGTTTCCTTGCAGCTGGTTATCGCGAGCCGCAACCACAGGCGCGGCCACCGGCGAGAAGTCACAATGGGCGTACCCGGCCCCAAAGTTCCTAACCAGGTTTCGTCCCTTTTCTCCCTGATTTCCATCCGTTGCGGGAGACGAGCCGAAGGAGCTGCCACCAATAGAGCGGATATTCACACCGCCTAGGTCAGTGGTCGTCACCCACGATGCGTTGAAGTATTCTTTAACGAAGGGGACCATCTCTTTCAGGTAATTCCTCTTCAGAACATCTGGATCACGCTCTTCTCCGCAGGGCATCGGGTGCGGAACGAGAATGAAGCCTTCCCTATCAAGGGAGAGCTCGTCGACGATTGGACGAGCGTCGCGAATGGGGACATCATAATCGACGAAGGCTATATCGTAACCACTACCTCCCGCACACTCTGGAGCTTCCTCATCCGGAGTGCGCCGAGCGAATGCAATATGGCCCTGCACCTGCTTCAGGTTATCACGGTTTACTCGTTCAGCTGGCGAAGCCACGTTTACGTTTGCCATGGTTCTTTCCCTTACGTGTAAGTAATGCTTATCGAATAAATGCCAATCAGTCACGGAGCATAGCAAGATCCTTTGGGGTGCGGTCGAATAGGTCGCGAACCATCGGCAGAAACCTGTTCAGACTTTCGGTGGGATATGCGGGATCGAACGAACGCTGGTCCCATCGCTCACAAAACCTGACACAGGCCTTGAAGTGCGGGCTGTCACGATAGGCGTCACGAAGCATCCTGTCTTTACCGAGCATGTGGTAGAAATAGTAGCCCTGAAACAGGTCGTGGTACTTGATGACCCAATAATTTCGTTCGCTGACAAACGGTCGGAGTATCGCTGCGGCCATTTCGGCATGATTATTAGGTGCCAAAGTGTCTCCAACATCGTGGAGAAGTGCGCAGACCACGGTTTCTTCGTCGGCGCCATCGTGTAGGGCTCGGCTCGCAGTCTGCAGCGAGTGCGTGTACCGGTCGACGCCGGCTGCAGTAGGCTGTTCCTGCTTGAGGAGCTCCAGCTGCTCAAGTACGAACTTGCTGACAGCCAATCGAGGCCGCTGCATATCAAAGCTGAGGTCCTCAGCGGTCATTTCGTCCATACGGGTATAAGTCATCTGTCCTCCAATTTTGATCGAAGTATTTACGTCCGCGCAGCGGTCCGCTAGCCGCGACCGATCAACGGCATCGCGGTCGCCATGATCGTCATGAACAGGACGTTGGCTTCCAGTGGCAGCGAGGCCATCTGCAGAACCGCGTCGGCAACATGCTGGACACTCATCGTGGGTTCAATTTTAGTGCTCCCGTCGGCCTGCAGGATGCCCCGCTGCATCGCGGTGGCCATATCAGTCGCCGCGTTTCCGACGTCGATCTGCCCGCACGCGATGTTGTAGGCACGCCCATCCAGTGACAGCGCCTTGGTCAGTCCTGTGATCGCGTGTTTCGTCGCGGTATACGGCACCGAGTGCGGCCGCGGCAGGGCCGCCGAGACCGACCCGTTGTTGATGATTCTCCCCCCTTGCGGCTGTTGAGCCTTCATCAATCGGAACGCTGCTTGTGCGCAGAGGAACGAGCCAGTGAGGTTGGTGTCGACTACGGCCCGCCATTGCTCCTCGGTCATGTCTTCTACTGGCACACCCGGACCTCCGATGCCCGCATTGTTGAAGAGCAAGTCGAGTCGCCCGTGGTGGTTCTTGATGTGCTCGAACAGTTCGGCCACCGTGCTGCCCCGTGTCACGTCGCACACGACTGGCTCCACCGTCCCGGGCTCCGCGATGGCTGCAGTTTCGACGAGAGCCTGCTTCGTGCGTCCGGTGATCACAACGTGATAGCCGTTGCCGGCTAGAGTTAGGGCGGCTGCACGGCCGATGCCCGACCCTCCTCCTGTCACCAACGCGACCTTGCGGGGCGTCGTCACGTCAATGGAGTTGGTCTCACGCAGGCTGTGGTCGGTCATGGGTTCTCCTGGATAGTGGGTGCGGGGTTCGGGCGCTGCCGAAGCCCCGCGATAAATCGAAGCTGTTGCCCTCGTGGCTATTGTTTACTGGCGAAGAGTCGTCGTCCGGCGGTCTCGAATAACTCTCAAGTCCTCCACCCTCCAGTGTGGCGGTGAGAAATGTCGCAATTAGTCGGCGGCCTCCTGCTGGCCTGATAGTCGCTCCTATACCGACACGCCCATGGCGGGCTGTCCGAGATTCACGCATTCGGAGCGCAACTTCTTCGGCATGTTCCACGCAAGGACGCCCGTAATGCGGTTGTCGTCGACGTAGTGCGCGATGAATCGATTTTCGTCGGGGTCGCCATGGACGATCGCTACATTGGAATTCGACGAGAATGACCCATAAGCTTGGATCTTTGTATCATATTGGTCGGTCCAGAAGTAGGGAACTGGTTTAAAGGGCGTATTGGCTCCGAGCAGGTTGGTGGCCGCGGCAATTGCTTGCTCCGTGGCGTTCATACGGTGCTCAACCCTCACATGGGTGCCCAAAGTTTCGTGCCACCAACGAGCGACATCTCCGGCGGCGTAAACGTCCGGTGCGGCACGACACGTCGCGTCGCAGACTACGCCGTCATCGAGCCTGAGGCCGCTGTTCGCCAGCCAGTCGGTCGCTGGCGTTGAGCCGATCGCGACAAGAACGACGTCGGCGTCAAGGACTACACCGGTCGCCAGCTCCACACCAGTCACGCTACCGTGACCGAGCAGTCGCCGAACCGGGAAACCACACCGGAAGTCCACTCCGTGCTCGCGGTGCAGATTGGCAACGTGGCGACCGATGTCGTCACCAAGCTGCCTCGCCATCGGCACAGGTAGCGGGTCAACGATGCAAACCTCCAGACCGGCCTGCCGACCCGCGGCGGCGACCTCACAGCCGAGAAAACCAGCACCGATCACTACCAGGCGCGCCCCTGGGCGCATATCCGCGCGCAGGCGGAGTGCATCTTCGACGTTTCGTAGGACATGCACCCCTGCTAGTTCGTGCCCGGTAGACAAACGGCGTGGCACTATTCCGGTTGCGATGATCAGCCCGTCGTAAGTCACATGTACACCGTCATCGAGCGCCACGGTGTGCTCGTTCAGGTTCAACGCCTTCGCACGGCTGCCCAACCACAGATCGACTCCAAGGTCGTCGAGTGCGGCGTGATCCCGAAAGGTGATGCGGCTTGCATCCCATCCACCGGTGAGGATCTGTTTGGACAGCGGCGGCCGGTCATACGGAAGATGCTTCTCGTCTCCGATCAGGCTGATCACTCCATCGAACCCGCGTCGACGCAGTGTCTCTGCCGCCGTCGCCCCCGCCACGGATGCACCCACGATTGCGATCCGGTCGAGACGCTGAGTCACTCGAGGATCCGAATCGCCGCCGCAGGACACAGAGTAGCGGCTTCCCGTACAGCCCCGTGCAATTCAGCACGCGGCGTCTCGTCGAGCAACACGACGACGCCGTCCTCGTCGCGCTGGTCGAAGACCGCCGCTGCGGCTGCTACACAATGACCGCCCCCCACACATTTATCCTCATCAATTTCGATACGCATGGTCATCATCTCCATTCCAATTTAGCTATTTGTGTCGTTATGGGCTGCAGCGTCGGTCGCTGGCAACCAGGCCGTTGGTCATGTCGAGGTCGACGTACCGTCATGCCCTCGCGGGGAGCTGCCCCGGGTTGGTGAGGATGCACGCTGTGGCCCGCGATTCCAACAACATGCGAACTGTTACCAGCAATTACCTCACCAGGTCACCAAAAGCCGTTGCGGTCCATATGTTTGGCGATCACCGCGGTGCCAAGGAATATCTGTCGCCGGCACGGCAAGCTCAAGGGTGGGGTACCGGCGAGCCAGGCCCCGTAACGCAACCTGCAGCTCCAGCCGCGCCAGGTGCTGTCCGAGACACTGGTGGACGCCGTACCCAAAGGTGAGGTTTTGCGCAGGTTGGCGAGCAAAGTCGACACGGTCCGGCTCAGCGAACATCTGCGGGTCGCGATTGGCGGCCGAATACGAGACGACGACTGACTCGAATGCCTTGATCACCACGCCACCGAGCTCCACATCCTCCAACGCGGTTCGCACATCGGATGCTGGGGCAATTGTGGTGTATCGGAGCAGCTCTTCTACCGTGCGACTAATCGGGCTTGATTCGCTCCTGAGCGATTGCCACCGATCGCGGTCCTGCAGAAGTGTGGCTACAGCGAACGTAAGAGCCAGGGCAGTCGTTCCGTTTCCCGCTCGCACCAACAGGATCGCGACGCTAACAAGTTGGTCATCCGTCAGCTCACCGCTGCGAACCAACGTGCTTAGCAAATCATCACCTGGATGTGCTCGCTTGCGCTGGACTAGCTCACTAGTGAAAGCACGAAACGCCTCGTTTGCCTCCAGGACATCGGTGACAGTGGCGCCTGGAATATGCCTGACCGCACCGAGCCGCTCGAAAGTTTCACGTTCGCTTTCCGGCACGCCGTATAGTGCGCATGTCACCAGTGAGGGTATCGGCTGAGCGAATATCTCGACTAGGTCGACGGGGGCACCGAGTTCTTCCATAGCGTCCAGGCGGTCCTCGACGATCTGTTCGATACGTGACTGATAATCACCGACGCGGCGCACACTGAATTGGCCAGCGAGCAATCGTCGCAACCGAGTGTGCCCGGGGGCATCCATGAGAGTGGCGAAGGGGGGGTCGCTTAGCGGATTCTCATGGAGTGCCTGCACCACCTCGGGGTCCCGGAAAGCGTCAGAAATCCGACCGTCCAGCCAATAGCGATTTACACTGTCACGGACAGCGTCCGGAAAGGAAGCGTCACGCTGGATTGAATCGTAAAGCTGTTCAGCATGCAGATCCGGATCCACGCTTGCCGGACCAGCAGGGAAGTAGCTGAAACGCGAGTCACCCAAGACGGCACGACCTAGCTCATGACTCGTTACCAGCCAACCCACGTGTCCATCTGGAAAGCGAAACCGACTCAGTGGTTGACTGTTTCGCAACTTGCCTAGTTCAACCGGCGGATCGAAGGGGCACTGGCGAACAGTAGGCAGCCCCATAGGTTCGGTCTTTCCGGCCTCAGAAAACGGCGAAGTCGCCATAGTCGTATTCCTTTCATCGTCGTCGCTGTGCACGAGGCTAATAAATGACCTCGGCGTAAAGAGATTCACAAGTACGTACCACGAGCTCAGCGCAGTCCGATACTGGCGCCCGCCTGCGCAGGACGTGGCAGATTCGCGTGCAGTCGTGCCAGCATAAGGAGGCCTTCACGGATATGCTCCGGCACTGGTCCACTTCGACGGCTGCGCGCGTTTACATGAAGCAGCATCTGTTCGCCCATGGCTGCCGGCTTCTCATCACCGTCGCGCGTGAGCACATGGAAAAGGTGAAGGCGCTTTTCGTCGGTCCCAAGGATTTGCGTGACTACTTCGACCCACTCGCCCACACAAAGTTCCCGAAGATGGAACAAGTGCGTCTCAACTGTGAAGTAACTACCGATGTTACAGCGATGATCGGCGTCGATTCCGATATAGCGTTCAAGGACGCCAGTGGCTTCACTAAAGAGCTGGAGATAGCGGCTCTCATTTACGTGTCCGTTACCATCTAGCCAGTCGGAAGGTATCTGCCGCCGCGGCATCCGCAGCAGGCTGCGGCTATCAATCTCCACAAGCTCATCTTCCGTAAACTGTGAGTTCCCAGACACGAAAGTCAACCCCTTCCGACGTGTACCTTCAGCGCGAGCTTGTCGCGGACCTCGTCCGGGTTCATTACTCGGACCCCAATCCGGTCAAGAATCTCCACTGCGCGCGTTACCAGACCGGCGTTAGTCGCCAAGCGGCCGCGGGAAAGATACAAGTTGTCCTCCAACCCCACCCGCACATTCGCTCCCACGAGCGGTGCCAACGCTACGTACGGCAGCTCCATCCGCCCGATCCCGAAGGCCGAATAAATTGCGCCGGGCGGGAGCTGATTCACCATCGCCATAAGGGTGGTAGGGTCATCAGGCGCGCCGTAGCCGATCCCCATACATAGCTGGATAAGTGCGGGGTCCGCGATCAGTCCCTCGGCGATTAGATCACGAACCAATACCAGCTGGCCTGTATCAAATACCTCGAGCTCTGCACGCACTCCAAGCTCTTGGATCTGCGCAGCCATTGCCCGCACCATCGCAGCTGTGTTGATCATGACGTAATCTTGGCTGGACCTGCTATTCAATGGCCCACAATCCAAAGTGCAAATCTCTGGACGCAACTCCTCGACATGAATCAGCCGCTCACGTGCGCCAGCCATGTCAGTTTCATCCGCTGGCGGAAGAGGCGACTCCGGCCCGCCCAGAACGAGATCGCCACCCATTCCCGCAGTCAGATTCAGTACCACGTCTACGTCGGACTCACGAATGCGTTCGACTACCTCTCGGTACAACCTCGGCTCCCGTGAGCCCAGTCCTGTCTCAGGGTCCCGTACGTGAATATGAACCACCGCTGCGCCCGCCCGCGCAGCCTCTATCGCCGAGTCTGCGATCTGGGCCGGACTAACCGGCACATTCTCTCGCTTCGCTGACCCACCCCCGGTGACGGCACAGGTGATAAACACCTCGGAGAGCATTCTCACCCTCTCCTTTCGCTAAAATTTGCCCGCCTATACGGACAGATCGCTGACAACTATGATCACCACAAGCCAATCGAGAAGCACGGGCGCTAATTGTATTTTCCGAGCGACTTCTCCATGAGAAGATGGATTTTCTCGCACGATCTTAGCCACGTTTAGATGCTGAAATTCAAGCATCATTTAAGGCTAGATTTTACAGAATTAAACTTCTGCGCCAGTTCTCCTGAACCTGGTTGCGGACTTACAGGTTGGACAGGATCAATCATGCACCAGCTGAGCAGGGCGGTCCATCGATTCTTGCTTCCAGATACTGTGGAACGCAGCTTTATGGTCAACCTGGGCCCCGAGCGTTGGTGCCAATGAGTTATGGGCTCGGTCTCCTCGGGGACGTGTCTGGCTGTCGGTAGCCGCATGCTGGGAAGATGAAACGACGAATGATTGCGCGCGCGGATCGCGGTCAGGCTGTCACCACGGCAGTTCACAGTCAGCGTATGACGTCCGCGTCCGGTCCAGGCGCCAGACCCCACGGCCGGCCCAGCGGGCGACCGCATATTGGTCCGGACGAAGCGTGTTCTCTCAGCAACGAGGTCCGCCGGTCAGTGAGCACGTTCGGAGGCGATCGCCTGAGCGATAATTATATCTAATGGCCCATCAGTGGCCATCAGGAAAATATCAGATTGGACGGTTCCCGTCGTACCGAAAACCTGGAAGTGTCACGCCGAGCCAAGTTGCGAATCTCTGATGCGAACAGGAATCCCTGAATTTGGGAACCTAACATGTAAAGACGCCGTTCGAGGCGAACAAAATAAGAACCTCGATCGTATGCAAAAGAAGGAACTCAACTCCGCGGACCACCACAGTATCCAGGCCAGGATTCATGGTTCCAGGCGACACAGGCCGGCACGGCGTCTGGTTGCGATGGTCTGCGATTCGGAGCTCTGCAAGTAAGGAGTCGATGTTTGGTTTCCGATAACGTGTAATATTGATCCATGATCGAATTTGGCGCCTTGCAGGCGGTACAGTTCGGCGCCCTGCGTGCGCTGCAGTCGGTGGCCTCCCTAGGGACTGTGTCCCGAGCAGCCGGCGAGCTGGGATTTACGACCTCCGGGGTGTCTCAGCAGATCAAAAGACTGGAACGCCAGCTTGGGGTGCCGCTTCTCGCACACGCAGGACGCGGCGTCGTGCTCACACCGGCTGGCCAAGCCATCGTCGATTCCGCGCCTGACGTAATTCAAGCGCTGGAGCGCTGCGTCGAAGCAGCATGGTCCGTGACGCAGGGCCCACCACGCGGTGTTGTCCGCGTAGTCGCCTTCGCCTCCGCTATCCGCAGCCTGCTCTCTCCCGGGATTCCTCGACTCTCGACCCGTTATCCTGACCTCAGCGTGCACATCATCAATCAAGCCGACAGCCACCAAGCCCTCCACAGCGTGGAAACCGGAACCGCCGACCTGGCAGTTACGCTCGACGTCGACGGACTGCCCGCCCCAACACCTTCATCCCTGACTCAACGCCACATCCTTACCGACATCGGCGATATCGTCATGCATCCGTTGCATCCCCTTGCGCGCCTCGACCGACCATTGGTCGGCGCCGACCTAGTGGGTCACGCATGGGTGATAAGCCCCCCTGGCACTGTGAACTACCAGTGGTTTCGCCAATTACTAGCCCATATGCCAGAATACCCCAACGTGCGCCACGTGGTAGATGATTTCGCGACCCACCTTTCGCTGGTCGCTTCAGGAGAAGTTGTCGCCCTAATCCCTCGTCTTATTCCCCTGCCGTCAGAGCAAGCACTTATCGCCCAGCCTCTGCGACACCCGCCGAAACGCGAGATACACGTAGCATGGAGGCGAAGCGCCGATGGCAGCCCAGCAACCCAGGCTGTTCTCACCGAGTTGAGCTCAGTGCTCAGCCGCTATGCGGCGCCCAGTTAAATAGACATGGAGCATGATCGAAATATTCCCATTATTCAGGATATCCGTGGATCTTTTCTGACTTTTTACCATCACAGAAAATCGGTGTTCCGGTAGTAATCGCCGAAAATCCAACGAAGTTCTCGTAACTCCTGGTCAGGCGCGGTGCGGCTAGGGGGTCGTCTTGTTCAAGTGGCGGTAGATGGTGGGGCGGGTGACGCCGAACTCGGCGGCGATCTGGTCGATGGTGTTGCGATGCTTGCCGAGTTCGTCGAGCTCGCCGTACATCTGCCGGGCCAGCTGGACCTGTCTGGGGCCGAGTTTGGGTTTCTGGCCGCCGGCACGTCCGCGGGCGCGGGCGGCGGCCAGCCCGTCGCGGGTGCGTTCGGACATCAGGGCGTGTTCGAATTCGGCTATCGCGCCGAGGATTTGGAAGAACATGTGGCCGACCTCGGTAGAGGTGTCGATGGACCTGGTCGAGCACGACCAGGTCCACACTGCGGTCCTGGAGCATCTTCGACAGTTCGATCAGGTGCTCGTGGGAGCGTCCGAGCCGGTCGAGCTTGGTGACTACCAGTTGGTCTTTTGGGCTGGCTAACTGGCGAGGTCCGGCCGGACCCGGTGGAGGCGCTGACGTCCGGCCGTGGCTTCACCCAGCACGGTCGGTCGAAACGGTCGGTCGAATCGAATCCACTTGCGCCGCGCAAGGGTTCGCGGCGGCCGCGGTTCCTGCCGGACGAGATCGTGCAGGCACTGTTCGAGCCCGGGGTCCTCATGACCGTGCTGATCATGTCGTCAGACACCGTGCGGATGACGCCCGAGATGTTCGGCGTGCGCGCGCAGGGCCGCGATCTGCGAGCCGATCGTCTCGTTCTTCTTCTGCCGGGCCGAGGACACCCGGGCATAGATCACCGTGCTCGTCACGGGGTGGTCGTCCTTCCTGACCGGCCCGCGGAATGCGGGCCCGTCGCTGTGGTACCAAAATCTCGTAGGCCACCGACACCTCCGTGGCCACGTGGCGGTCGAACACGAACTGCGTCTCGACCCGCCGCTTGCTCACAGGAGCCGGGGCCGCGCCTGGCCCCGCACCAGAAACTCTGTCAACGCCCGCGTTACCAGGGCGGAGAGCGTGCCCCCGGACTCCCGAGCGCGTTCACGCACCCGGATCGCAAGCGGCGCAGGCAATTTGACAGTGAACACCACCGTCTCCTCGGCAGCAACCACCACCCGGCCGCCGCCAGTAGCCCGATCCACATACCGTCGGGCCTGCCGCTGCGAACAATCGAACCGATCCGCCAGCATGCGCGCCGCCTCGGCAGCCGGCGCGCCAGCGTCCAGAAGCTCCACGGCCGCATTGACACGACAAGCGAATTCAGCAGCGCCGCAACGACTCCCAACCATGCCACAAAACTACTACCCGACATGTCACCGCGCCTTCCCAGCGCGGCGAGGCCGCTCCAACCGCCGATAGCTCAGCGTGGCATCGAAGCAGAAGTTGCCAACTGCGTTGGAGGCGTAAGGATCCCGCCCTGCGGGGTGCCGGTGACGGTCTCCTGGGATGTGCCGACTTCGGTGAGGATGCCGGCCTTCAGGAACGCCTTCACCAGCGCGAGCACCCGCTTGTCCCCGATTCGAGCCCGCACTCGGTCCAGCAGGGCCGGATGCGAGATCTCGTCGAAGCATGCCTTGATGTCGCCTTCGACCACCCATTCGTAGGTTTTGGATGCCAGAAAGCGCGTCTCGGCCATCGCGTCGTGCGCACGCCGGTTCGGTCTGAAACCGTAAGAGCACGAAGCGAAGTCCGCTTCGAAGATCGGTTCCAGCACCAGCTTCAAGGACGCTTGGACCACCCGATCGGCCACGGTCGGAATGCCCAGGCGACGCCGCTTGCGCGACCCCGGCTTGGGGATCATCCGTTCTCGGACCGGTGTCGGGTGAAAACTGCGGGCCTTCAACTGATCCCGCAACTCGGCCAGGAACCGTTCCTCGCCGATCCTGTCCCGGACGAAGGCGGCGGTCATCCCGTCGACTCCGGCCGAGCGCGCGCCCTTGTTTCCCGCAACCCGCTCCCAGGCCATCCACAGAAAGCTGGGGTCAGCGACGAGGTTGGACAGATCGTCGAACCGACGATGAGGATCGTCGTTCGCCCAACGATGCAGCTTGGTCTGGATCTCCAGTACCCGCCGCTCAGCGCGAATCCCGTTGAGCGACAGTTCACTTGTATTCACGAGTGCCCTCCTGGCTTTCCAACACTTCCGCTGCCGATTTGCTGGCTCCCTTCGCCATGTGACCGGCTTTCCCGATCTCGGACTACTGCGAAGCGTCCGCCCCGCCCGGTGTCGTCAGCCGACGACGGGCCTGTCCCCGGTTCGTGCTGGCTGCACGAGACAGGGACGACACCGAACGGTTCCCACGTTCACTCGAAAGTCGATCGACGGATGAGGCATCCAGCTCTACCCCTGCGGCATCGCCACGGTTACGCCGCAGGCATTCACCGTGGCCTCCTGACGGCTCGTCACATCCCCGCCAAGAGTTCCCCGACCTCACAGCAGCATCGGGGTGCGCGCCGCGACCAGCCCATATCCGCCAGATTTAAGCTGGAGGGCCGTTAAGGGGCGTCAAACACTGGTTTCTCGCGTATACCTTTCCGTCTCGCTGACCGGACCCGCGCCATCTGGCAGTGCTGGCACGTCCCGGCGTTGTCAGGACTGCTCCCGCCTTCCCCGGCGTCTCCCAGATCAGGCTGTCCTCAGCTTCATCCGGCCGCTGCGACGGCCGGAAGGAGAAGGTCTCTCACCTCCGCTCGACTTCGAGCGCCTCGTGGCGCACATGCCGCTCGGCCCAGTCGATGCCGCAAAACACCTTCACCCAGCTCTACCCTCCATCTCTAAAGTTGTTGTTGTGCCTGGTCAGAGACCCTGGCGAGAACGCGCGGCGACCTAATGACGAGACTCATGGTCTTCCCTCCGATTGAGCCGTTCGCGATCGCAGCGATCCGCATGGCTCCGGTCTTTCGCATCAGAACTCACAGGTTCCCGATTCGGCGGGGTGTCGACCATGCAGACGGGCTCGAACCACGAGCAATTCTTGACCAAAAAGGTGGTGGCCTCGACATGCCGAGTGCCGCTGAGGCAAGGCAGTTGATCTTGTCATTGGCCCCGTCAGGCCTTCGCAAATCTGGGCCACCACCGTGGGTGCCGCACCGCACTCAGTCTTTTTCGAGACCTCGACGGTCAGTTGATGTTCAGAGGTCAGTGCGCCACGATCCTCCGGAACGCTGGGGCACCCCTTCGCCAATCTCGACGGGGTCCTTCTGGGCGTTCCGGAGTCATTAGTTGATGTTCTCGCTGTGTACTGGCTTTCCTCGGGCTCCCGGAGCGCTGAGGGCTGTTGAAGCTCGATTCTGCGCAGGTCAAAGCCGGTGCGCGAGTAGGCTATCGGGTGCGACAGGTGTTGCGCAAGGGGCTCGGTCAGCGCGTGTTGAGACGGGTTATCAGCTCCCGGTTCGCATCGCGGGCTGCGTCGAGTTCGTCCTGTCGCTCGGCGAGTTCGTCTCGCAGATCGAGGTTGATCTGTTCGAGTTCGGTGATGCGGCGCTGGAGGGTGTCGATGTCGGTGGGTGCGCCGAGTCCTGATGTCCGCCAGACGTCTTCGCCGAGTGTTTCGGAGAGCCGCCGTTCGAGGGTGCTGATCGTTTGGGCCATGCGAGCGTTGCGAGCCTGCAGGTTGACCAGGTCGGCCAGCAACGACTCGCGGCTGACCGCCGGATGACCCGTCGGAGTCGGAAGCGGTTTGGCCGCTTCGGCGAGGACTGTCGCGTGCAGGTCGGCGTGCCGATAGAGGAAGGTGCGATGGACCCCGGCGGCCCGTGCGATCCCGGAGACGGTGATGGCCTCACCTGAATTGCGGGCCGCGTTGAGGGCTTTGAGGACTGCCTGGCGGCGGCGGGAGCTATCGTCAGCTCGGGCGCGGGTCAGCGAATCGGTGTTTCCCGTGGTCATGCTGTTTCTCCGAGTTGGTCGGGGCGTGGCGGGGCGACGCGCGGTGTCCCGAGGTTCACGGTGCGGCGAGTCTTGCGGATGACCTTGACGGCGTCGTTGATCTGGTCGCGTTCCTCGGCGGACAACTCGTCGAGGTCGTGTTCGACGCGACGGACGAGTTGGCGAACCTTCTGGATTTCCGTTTCGGACGGGACCGCCTCGGCGCGGGCCCATTGATCCAATTCGCTTGTGGCCAGGACGCGTTCGCGGTCCCGCAGCAGGTCTTGCAGATAGGCCCGCAGGTCCGGGAGATAGGAGGCGTCGGTGCGGAAATGGCCGCAGCCGACGCATCGGAACCGGAACGGGCAGTCGTGCCCGCCGGCTTGAACGTTGGTCGGTTCGGCGCAGATGCCGTAGGGAACGGCGACCTGGCCGATCTGCATGCGTGCGCGTTCGTCGTCGAGCAAGGCCTCGGCCTGACGCCAGATCCGGTCGCCGTGCCGGTCGAATTGGAACGTGCTGACTCGGTCGATGGCCTCGCGAGTCCGTTTCTCGGTGACTCGGTAGTAGATCTCGGTGGTGGCAGTTGAGTTGTGTCCCAGGAGATCTCGCATACATCGAGCGGAACTCCGGCGTCGGCGTGGCGTTGGGCGTAGGAATGCCGATAGGCGTAGGGCACCAGATCATCAGGTTTGTCGATCACGATGCCGCTGGGCAGCTCGATCGGCAGCAGGGCGTGGATCCAGGTCCGGTGCGCAGCGCCGAAGCTCGCCTGGGGTAAGGGTCGTTGGCCGCGTGGGTTTCTCAGCCGTGACGGCAGCAGCGGCAGCGTGCTGCGGTCGGCCTTCGGGTAGCGGGCGATGACAGCGGTGCGCTGCGCCTCGATCACCGATGCGGTGCCGTCGGTGATCGGCAGCCGTCGATTCTTGCGGTGCAGTTTGAAGTCCTCATAGATCAGGACGTATTTGCCGTCGCGGTCCCGGTCGAGGCAGTCCAGCGGCAGGTTGAGGATCTCGTCCGGGCGTCGTCCGGTGTCCATCAGCAGCTCGGTCGCGACGCGGATCTCCCGGCTGGAGCGGTCCTCGAGAATCGGCAGCGCTGAATAGAGGTGCCGCAGCGCGGGATCGGGCAGCGCGCGGCCTGGGCTGTCGTCGTCGGCTTCCTGCGGGATATCGCCACGACGCAGGGTGAAGTCTTCGGGCATCCCGGCCGCCGAGCGACCGGGTTGGGTCAATCCCAGTGCTCGGAGGTCGTTCAGGATGCGTGCGGTGTCGCGGGTCAGCCTGACCCGCCAAGACCTGCTCACTGTGCCGCTGGTTTCCAGATATGCCATGTAGTTGAGGAAGCTGGCGATGTCGATGCGGGTCAGCAGTCCCGGTGTCTCGCCATGGTCGGCGCGTTGCAGGTGCAGGCTGTCGGAGAGGAACCGTATCGCTTTCACCTTCGATGCGACGACCGCGGCGGCGCCCTTTCCGCGGTGGGTGGGCAGTTCTTCGAATGCCCATTCCTTCAGTGATTCCCGCATCCATCGTTGCCGGATGCCGGTGAAGTTGATCGTTCCTCGATGCCCGAAGATTGTTGCGTCCCAGATATCTTTGCGACGTTCGTCTTCCGGTGTCGAAGCTGCTCGGCGCAGGTGTCCGATGAGAGACCGCCATAGTGAGGCCACGTTCTGTTCGTGGTCGATGCCGTCGAGATCGACGATCGAGGCGACCTGTCGGACCCGCAGCCGGTAGGTGAAGAATCGCAGGGTCCGCAACGGTGTCTTCGTGCCGGTCGCCGACCGCAGTTGCAGACCCAGCAGCAGCTCCGCGACGATCAGATCGGGCAGGCCGCGCAGGCTGATCTGACCGCGTTCGACCACGGCTCCTTCTGTCCGGCACCAAGATTCGAGGTCGAGCGGGTTCACGCTCTTCTTGACCAGGATCGCCCACTTCATGCGGTGGGACCGACACATTCTCAGCGGGCCGGCCGAGTCGCGTTGGCGAGGACATGCGACGACCCGGCAAGGCCCGAAGGACGGCAAAGCGGCAACCAGTGGCGAGGACAAGAACGTCTGCATCGACACCTTCATCTGGCGCGTTCGCTGCCAGTTGTGGGCCCGGCAGAGTTCCTTGATGGTGCTCAATGCTGGTCGCGGACAGTCGGTGACGGCGCAGGGGCCCTCGCCGATCATCCGGCCGGTGCGGCCGATCCTCCAGAACTCCTCGATCGTCATCGGCTCTTCGAGCGCCTTCCAGCGCACGTGGCAATGAGGGCAAAGACCGTGGGTTCGGGTAGCGACAACATCGCAGCTGGTGACATGGCAGATCGCGTAGCCCAGCGCTGGATGGTCCGGAGGGATCATCAGCACCCTGTTGTCCGGATCCCAGCCGACCGATTCCAAGAACTCCGGCTCCAGCGCCGCCTGATAACGCTCCCGAAGAGCGTCGCCGTCCCGGCTCGGAACCACGAGGAGGCTCTCTGCGCCGATCACCGAGCACCCCCAACCGGCTCGCGCAGGGCAGCGACCCGCTCGACCGCGGCTCGCTGGCGCCCGAAGTCGGGATGGATGTAAACCTGGGTCGAACTGGGTGAGCGATGGCCCAGGAGCTGTTGGACCTCGTCGATTGCGCCGCCGGCGTCGAGCACGTTGCTGGCGAACGCGTGCCGGAGCATGTGCGGTGAGACCGCGCGCTCGATTCCCGCGCGCCCGGCGAGCCGGTCCAGCAGTTCGTTCAGCGCGCCGGGCGTCATCGGCTCACCCAGCCGACCGCGGGCGATGTTGACCAACACGTAGTCGCTGTCGACGGGCAACGCGCGATTCTTGCGTTCCCAACACCATTGGTCGTAGGCCTGCACGACCAGCCAATCCGCCGGAATGCACCGAGCGTGGCGGGATTTCGCCCAGGCTTGATTCGAGTTCGCCCGCCGCGCGACATGCAGATGCGGACCCTGCACCGGACAACCCAGCACGGTCGAGTCGACAACGAAGTGCAGGTCCTCACGTCGCAGCCCAGCGGCCTCGCTGCGCCGTAGCCCGGCCCGGCCCAACAGCAGGAGGATGAAACGGTCTCGGGCCAACCGGCAGGCGCGCAGCAGAGCGACGGCCTCTTCGTCGCTGGCTCTGTCCACCGTCGTGTCCGGCTCGCTGAGCCGATGGCGAGCCTTCGCCCGCGGCAGCACGGCCATTCCCTCGCCGCGCAGCTCTGTCGGCAGATCCAGAGTGCTGCCCAACTCGTAGATCTGGGCCATGACCTCCGGCCTGGCTTCGCCCGCCGTCACGGCGAACGCCAACAGACCACGCACGGCGGTCAGGATCGCATTGACCCGCCGCTCACCACGGACCGGCTCGCGTCCCGGCCCAATCAACACGGTGGCCGACTTCGAATCCGGGGTGTACCGCAGCCACAGGATGAACGCTCCCAGCGCGGCACCTGCTTCTCGCCACTCGCGGCTGGTCGTCTGGCACCAGTTCAGATACAACACCAGCGAACTCGCGTAGGCAGCCGTGGTTCCCTCCGCGCAGTCCTGCCCAAATCTCAAGTGTCGCAAGAACTCATCGACACAACCGACAACCCGCAACTCATCGTCGAGCACCGTCCAGTACCGATCCCCGGACGGCAACCGAACCTCGAACCGCCGCAACCGACGTATCCTCCACACCCGTAGGACTTCCGACGTGAACTACACGCACGACAGGCCTACGAATGATGTCGCGCACGAAGTCACCGACTCTTCCACGCGACAGTCCACTACACCCCAGAGAACCCGAGGAAAGCGGGTGAGACGTGCGCCAGCACCTCGTCGTCGATGCGCTGGCCCTCGCGGAGCATCTGCTCCACCGCCAGCCCGTACTACTCTGCGGTCCAGGCGATCACGGCGTTGGTGGCCATGGTCAGGCTCCATGCCTGTTCGGTCTGGGATTCCAGATGCCAGGCGCGGATCATGCCTTCGTGGGCGCAGAGCAGGTCCCGACGCAGGGCGTGCAGGGATTCGCCCTTGTTGAGCTGGCGGGAGATCTTGCGCCGATAGTCCGGATCCGACAGGTACTTATCGCGGCGTAGATCGTTCTGCGCAGTGCCCCGTATTCCTTGAGGGCCGCCGCGAGGGCGTTCTGCCGACCGGATGCGGACAGCTTGCCGACCAGCAATGATGCGGTGGCGTGCCCGACCTTCAGCGAGCTGGCCTGCCGGAGCAGGTCGTTGTAGTGCTCGCCGATGAGATCCAGATTCAGCTTGCGGGTCAGCAGCGGCCCGGCGTGCGGGAACCGCGGCTCGGCCTCGGCGCGTGGCCCCGGTCGGTACATAGTGATGCGGCCCAGGTCTCGGATGCGCGGCGAGAGCTTCATCCCGAGTAGATCGAACAGCCCGAAGTTGACGAAGCGTGACGCTGTGGGTATCGGTTGCGTGTTCGGTGATCGGCAGATCGGTTGCGTTACCGAGGATTTCGTCGAGCACGTAGTGGGCTTCGCGTTTGGTGGCGACGATGACCTTGGTGCCGCAGGTGGCGTGCTGGTCGGTGACGTGGGTGTATGTACTGAGCCCTTCGTTGGCGAAGTAGCGGCTCAAGGCTGCGTCGGTGATGGACTTGCCGCGGGTCGGGAACCGCTGGCCGTCGTTGGAGGACAGCGTGCCGGCACCGAAAACGGCTGTGAGTGGCGGGCTTTGGTGGTAGCCGATGAGCATCAGGTTCGCCGCGCGCAGCGTCTCCTCCCGCACGTACCATTCCGAGGTCCAGGCGAGGATGTCGTAGGAGATGGCGGAGGCGTCGGCCATCCGGGTCAGTCCGAGGTTCGTGGAGAGGGCCAGCAGGACCGCGATCAGGTTGCGTTTCAGTTCCGGGCTGCGAGGCTCCTTGCCGGAGGCCTGGGTGAAGCAGTCCAGGTAGCCGGTGCGTTTGTCCAGCTCGATCAGCAGCGCCACGATCGGCGCGAAACGGCAGCATCTCGCTCAGCTCGGCCTTGAGTGCCCTCGCCTCCTCCGGGACGTCCTCGGCGGTCAACGGCGAGATCACCAGGTCGCCGTCCTCGTCGAGACGGACGGGACCCTCGCCCTTTGCCAGCACGGTCTCCAGTTCGCCGAGGCCTCGTGCAGTTCGTCGGTAGCGCTGGCCAGCGCGCAGGCCGGATCGGCGGATTTGCCGACCAAACGGCCGTGAAAGCAGCTAACCTGCGCTCTCGACGCCGCACGAATCTCGCCTGTTAGGCCGCCACGGGGCTACACAAAGAGAACGCTCGTTTTACGAGCTGGACAGTGCGGCTATCCGCTGCAGATATGCGTCGCGAGAGGGCAGCAAATGAGCCTTGCAGGTTTCGAGGAGGAGTTCTCGGGTCTGCTCCTCGAGGGCGCGGATCATAGCCCAGTGCTCTTGTTGGGCACGCTCGAGGTATTCCCTAGAGGTGACGGTGACCGACCGGATCACGTACGTCATTTGAGCGTGCTGGAGGATCGCGGCGACGAGTGCTTCATTGTCGGATAACGCGAATAGCGCCTGGTGAAAGGCTGTGTTCGCCCGCACAACGCCACGTAGGTCGCCGGACTTAATTGCGGTGTCGTGTTGATGCTGGGTTGCGATGAGTTCCTCGATACGTTCCGGCGCCACCGGCAGCTTGATGATCCGCGCGCAGTGGACCTCGAGCAGTTCTCGCACAGCATAGATATCCCGGACCTCTTTGGCAGTGTAAGCCTTGACAAATGCCCCGACATTATGCCGGCGCTCGATGAGGCGGCGGTTCTCCAGTTCCTGCAAGGCACCACGCACGACATGCCGCTTGGCAGCGAACCGGTCCATCAGTTCGTCCTCGACGAGGCGCTCACGTGGGTACCGGATTCCGAGGACGATTTCCTCTTCGAGCAGGTCCGCCACGTCGCCTAAGGCCCGGGGCCCACGCTTCGCATCGTGCGTATCTGACACGGGACCTGACCTCCTTCGCTGGTGAGAGGGGAGCTCATTCTCGCACAAGTCTTGTCTTCACCCACTTCGCATGGTTCGATGTCGATTATTAGATCACTAACATTATCGATAATGAGGAGCTGCGGTGTGATGCACCCTGTGAGGCCAGTGACCTGGGCTAACGACGAGGATGCGGACTACGCCACTTCCTCCCCATCAGGCGAACATCCAACACTGAAATGAACCAGGCAGCATTACGGGGACATGACTGCTCTGTGACCGCCGGCGCTCCCGCTGCTAGCTCTCCATCGCAGCCTCAGGTTCTCGACCTTCCCGGTTATAGGTTCGACGGAGGTACCCATGATGGCGATCTCAGCTCAGTCGCAATAGTGCGACCGCCATCCTCGCACCACACTGCTCAGCGGCGTCCATGATCCCTCCTGCTCAGCTTCTAGCCATAAGCCCGCACGGGTCCACCTGCGCTGTATCGACGTGGCCGTCTCTGGAAGTCGTTAGCGGTCGTGCAAACCGTGCCACCCCGGGTGTGCCGGTTTCGCAGTTCAGTTCCTTGGCTTCTCATGCATGTCCCCTCAGTGAGGCTCTGCTATGTCCGCTGAACCCATCGTTCGTCATTCGCATCATTCCGCTCCCCGTTTTCGTGGATAGTGCCAAGTTCGTGCAGGGGGGCGACCTGATGGGGGTTCGGGTCCGATCCCCGAACGGGCAATCGTCACACAGGCTACGAGGACATGTACGGCGGTCCGCATCGACGCTCGAAGTTGCACGCTCGCAGACGAGTGACTGGAAATCTGCGATCCGCGCTCCACCCCGCTATCGCGGCCTATGCGACACTCGAAATTCTGACTAGCAGCTCGTCACCGTTGACGGGCAAAAAGAGCCCAGTCCAAACATAGGAGCCAACATGCCGAGGTTCGCTGCGAACCTATCTATGATGTACAACGAACACGACTTTCTCGACCGCTTCGCCGCTGCATCGGCTGATGGTTTCGAGGCGGTCGAATATTTCTCGCCGTTTGCGTACGACGTTACCGAGTTGCGCCGTCGACTCGATGATCACGGCCTCAAGCAAGTCCTGTTCAACGCGCCTTCCGGTGCGTGGGACTCGGGCGAACGCGGGATTGCCGCGCTTCCAGGACGCGAGTCGGAGACGCGCTCTGGGATCGAACGAGCTCTTGAGTACGCCTCGCAACTGAACTGTCGGCAGGTGCATGTGATGGCTGGGGTGATTCGGCCAGATGCTAGTCCGGCGGAGCGGACCAAGCAGCACGACACCTACCGCGCCAACCTCGCCTGGGCCGCGGATCGCGCAGCGGCATCGGGCATCGACATCCTCATCGAACCGATTAACGGCCGCGACATTCCCGACTACCTCCTGAACAAGCAAGCCCAAGCCCACGCCGTGGTGCAGGAGGTGGGAGCGCAAAATCTCAAGGTCCAGCTCGACTTCTACCACTGTCAGATCGAGGAGGGCGATCTCGCCACGACGCTACGCCGAGACATACCTACCGGCCGAGTCGGTCACGTGCAAATCGCGAGCGTCCCCGACCGCCACGAGCCCGATTCAGGAGAGCTTAATATCGAATATCTCCTAAACGCTGTCGATGACATGGGTTTCGAAGGATGGGTCGGCTGTGAGTACTACCCCATAGCTGGCACGAGCGAGGGCCTCGGTTGGTTGAGCACCTACCGAAGCCAAAGCGCATGAGCACCGCCATCACCCGCGCACGTACTTTTTCCATCCTAGATTAGCAGTCTTATGATTTGTAATCTCGCACGAGAGGTAATCGACCGCGAGAGCAGGGGGCGTCAGAATTACGGCAACACGCTATACAGGAAGTTGCTTTAAAATCGCAACGGGAGGAATACGCCATCGACGAAGGGGAAAATCGACGCCATATATCACAAAAATCTTCAAACTTCGCTGCAAGTAAGAGAGTCGGGTTGCGCAGGTTAGGGTCGGCATCCTGCACGGCGCTGGCCCTCGCGTTGGTCTGAGTAGCGAGGCCGCGCGGAAAAGGGGGCAGGTCTGTCAGGTTATTCGCCGCTCCGACGGCCCTGCTTCCCTCGCCCAGCCGTCGCGGCTGCTCGCGCTCAAAAAACGCTGGCAGTGACAGCCGCCTCCATTCATGGCGTAGTGTTTGGGCGGATTGTAGCAATTGACCGATCAGGGCGTTTCTGTTTGGCTCGACGGATTGAGCAGGCAGCTAATTGTCTGTGGAGATCTGGCACGGATGGTGCGTGCGGGTGTCAGAGGTGTCGCCACCTTCCCAGTGGTCTTCAAGCACGCGTGAAAGATCCCGTGCAGTATGGACTGGATTTGCGGAGAGGTTCACGCACTTCCGGATTGCGGCTGTTGACGTCGCCCGTTTGCTGTTGTGCGCTGATGTACCGTGTCGCATGCGATGAGTTCTCGTCAGTCTATAGATCCAGCGGAGGCCGGTCACTTGGTATCCATCGACCTGGATCCAGTGCGCGAGCACGACACGTACCGCACCATCGCCGAGGCGGAAATGCTGTGGTGGCTCGTCGATCGGCCCAGTGATGGTCAAAATACCAGCAACGCAAATATTCGGCGTCGATTCCATCGATGAGGCTGTCGACTGCAGTATCCACGGCACTGGCAGCGCCGACCGCAGCAAACCTGCGGGAAAGGCACTACTACACCGGTCTCGCGCCGGTCCAGTTCATCGTCGTTTGGCCACCCACGCTCCGCGATCAGGCAGCGTAGGCCGTATTCGCGACTCGCCAAATGCCGTCAGTAGTCTGCAGCGTGGTCATGCCATGTGGTGACGTTGGCAGGACATCGACACGCTACTTGTGCGCCCTGCCGCACCTCCGAGTGCTAGTGAATCCATTCACATGCCAGTGGTCATTGCAGATCGCTGTGATTATGTCACGGAGCCGAGCAGTGAGTGCAAGTGTGGCCGGTCTTGAAGTCGTTCCATTGAGACCGATGGCATGATCCCAGCCAGCGGTGCTGGTATGCCATCGCCGCTGCGCTGAGCACGCGTGCACCGGTGCGGGGCTGGATGAGATCCCGGGGTTGAAGTCTTCGTCCACCGCGGACCTACGCCATATCGAGTGACGTTCCGTCGCGCTCCACCTGCGGCCAGTCGTGGCGAGCCTACCCCTGCGTCCATAGTCTCATTACAGCGTGTACTTCAGTTCGACAGAATTCTGGGTTTGCTGGTAGGCGGCGAAGATCTCGTGTTCGGCCTCGACGAGGTAATGACGCAGCTTGCGTTCGGCTTCTTCGGTTCGTCCAGCCCTCAGGTGGGCGGCTATCTCACAGTTGCGTTCGATGTAGGGTTCGTGGAACGGTTGCGGATCACCCATTGTCAGAAACACCAAACGGAGCTCGGCAAAAGTGACCTCCATCAGCTCATCGATACGAGTGCTTCCGGCCAACGCGGTGAGAGCTCTGTGGAAGTGGATGTCAGCAGTCCCAGTGGCGATCCAGTCGCCCTCGTTGCTTTTCTCTCTGGCCATGGTCAGTGCTTCATGAACAGGCGTGAGAGCCTCGGCACTGCCGTTGAAACCGCGGACTGCAGCGCACTCTACGAGGCGCCGGCAGCGATAGAGCTCGCGTATATCGTCGAGAGTCGGCAGCCGTACGAAGACCCCGCGGTTGAGTTCGTGCGTGACGAGCCGGTCCTTCGCCAAGTAACGAAAAGCCTCGCGAAGTGTGTTTCTCGAAACTCCGAGGGCCGTACATATTTCAGGTTCCGACAGGTGGGTCCCCGGCCGGAAGGTGCCGTCTACGATCGTCTGACGCACCAGTTCTGCAACTCGCTCCGAAGTGCTAGTCCGCTCCAGTGTCGATCGTTGCTCGGCCAACCGGGCGTGCGCCACCTCGTTGGCGCTCTGCCAAGTTGTCATCTTGTGAACTCCTGCATGCGCGCCTTCACCTTCGTTCCAGATTAGAGGTAGCGCTCCGAAAGCTCAAACGCAGGATTGCCGAATCGTTCTACGATTTTGTATCTTGTTGTTGTGGCCGCTCAAGCTGTGGGTGTCATCAGCTCCTGCCGAGCGTTTGGTTTCCTATGAGAAAGCGAGGTCGGCGCTGTGCAAAGACTCCCTCGTGTGAGCGAGTATGCCGCGGCAATGTTGCCAGGCGTGGTCAATGTGGAGGTGGCCCAGGGTGCGCGCGTCCGCAGCATCTGCAGCCACGGCCACACGTTCCACGCTCGGCATGTACGCGCAACCGCAGCCGACAGTGTTCTCTTTGAAAGCTCACTATGACCAGCGCATTGCCAACCATCATGTCAGCCGGGGAGCGCGCGGTGCTGGTCGAGTTCAACGATCGTGCTGCTGTCGTCGCCTTCACCCATTACCTACACACGATGAAGCCACCACAGGTGGCTGACATTGTGCCCGCCGCCCGCACGGCCATGGTTTTCGCTGCCGCCAACGTGAGCGCCACAGAACTGCGCAGGGTCGTTGCCGACCACCTCCGCGCTCGACCGCATGGTTGTAGTGGCGATATGGTGTTGGGACCTGAGATCGTCATCGACGTGCGCTACGACGGCATGGATCTCGACGACGTCGCTCATTTTGCAGGACTCGAGCGAGACGAGCTCATTGAGTTACACACCAGCATCACCTGGACCTGCAGTTTCGTTGGGTTTGCGCCCGGATTTGGCTATCTCACGTCCCCTGAAAATATGCTCGATATTCCACGCCACGCACAGCCCCGCCCCTCTGTGCCCGCCGGAGCGGTAGCTCTCGCTGGCGCATACAGTGCTATCTATCCTCGTTCGTCGCCCGGAGGATGGCAACTGATCGGTTCCACGGACACACCTCTGTGGGATCTAGATGCTGTACCGCCCTCCCTATTGACGGCCGGGACCAGGGTCAGGTTCCAGGATGCGGGGAACCGGAAGCGATGACAATCATTATCCACAGATGCAGGCCGCAAACACTCATTCAAGACCATGGGCGCGCCGGACTGCGGAGGTCCGGCGTTGGGGCTTCCGGAGCCGCCGACCGAGCCTCGTTCGACCTCGCCAACCGCATGGTCGGCAACGCCCCCGGCACCGCCGGCATTGAATGCCTTCTTGGCGGCCTGACCATCTCCACCGACGCCACCGTTGCCGTCGCTGTGACCGGTGCCGATGCGCCGCTTACGATCGCAGGCACCCCCCACCCACACGCCTGCACGATATGGCTTCACCCAGGCCAGACCTTGCAGCTTGGAACGCCGACCCACGGACTACGGACTTATGTTGCCGTGCGCGGTGGAGTCGAGGTCGAACCGGTACTCGGCTCACGCAGCTGCGACACGCTCTCTGGGCTCGGCCCAGCGCCGCTATCAGCAGGCGCGCAGCTACCCATCGGCAATGCACAGCAGCCACTCCCGCCGATCACTCTGGCACCGATATGCGGCCTGCAGGCTGACATCATCGATTTGCGCGCCCTTCGCGGCCCCCGTGACGGTTGGTTCAAGAACCCCGAGGCGCTTGAGCTCGGAACCTGGCAGGCCACAACAAATGTCAACCGTATCGGTCTGCGGTTGGACCGGACAGACAACAGCGCGCCTATGCTCGAACGGTCCTGTCCCGGGGAACTGCCGACCGAAGCTGTCGCCCCCGGCTCCATTCAGATCCCACCTTCCGGACAGCCGGTGATCTTCCTCGCCGACCATCCCGTGACGGGCGGATATCCTGTTATCGCTGTGCTCGCCGAGGCCGATATCGACTCCGCTGCTCAGATACGGCCAGGGCAACGCGTCCGCATCCGTCTGCTGCGATAGCGACAAACTGTCACCGATCAAGCAAAGGTCACCCCGGTGTGCGACATCGAAGAGCTTACCTGGGGCCAACGAGTCACTCGTGCCGCTAGAAAGCCCGGCCTTCGCTGGCGACTCCTGCGGCTAGAGATTTTGTCTCGACCCTGAGCCTCGATCGACCGATGGTCTTGTGTCCGCTGGTGTCTGATGAACGAGAAAAGTGCCCTTCGAGCTGGGGTGATCGCTGTTGTCTAGGCAGTGATCGTCCGGTCTCAGAAGGGCACTTCGGGTGCAAGTTTCGCATAGGTTCGCCGCGGAGTCAGCGGTGTTCGATGAACTGGCGTGGCCGGCCGCTGACCAGCCACGAAGTCGTCATCGAAACCATTGCCTCGACCCGCACCAGCACCGGCCTGCGCGTGGAAGCCGCCCTCGACGACGGCGACTACCCCATCGGCGTGTCGGTCAGCCGGGAGCGCTTCGCCGCACTGCCGCTGCAACCTCACGCCATCCACGGAACCTGGAACTACCCCCTGCACCCGGAAGCGGTCGGCGACAACGCATCTCCGGAGCAGAAAAGTGGCCCCACCCACCGCCTGGACACGCTGCGCAAGCTCGACGACCCACGGCTGACCGGGCTCAGCAGCACCGAACTCGCCCAATTGCGAGCGGAACTGGCACCGCTGCAGGCCGCCCGGACGCAGCAGCGTCACTGTGAGCAACGCGGTGGCCGAGCTCGCCGGGCCACCGGCGCACTGTGGGTCACACCACTGTTCGACGACGCGGACCGTGTCCTGCTCACCCTGGTCTATCAGCGTCAGGTGTGCTCGATGAAAGTCCTCGCCGACCTGCTCGAGGTGACCGACATGTGCATCGGTGACCTGGTGAAAAGACCCGCGAAGCACTCGAGGACCACGGCCACGACCCCGGCACCGCCCCGGTCCGGTTCAACTCCTCCCGCGACCTGCTGGCCTTCCTCGACCACGACATCCAGCCCGCCCGCACCGAGATCATCGAGACACTGTCGGCACCGGCACTGACCGGGATGAGCCGCTGCGAACTGGCCGATCTCACCCAGCGCCTCGCCAGCCGGCAGGCAGCCCAGGCCGAACGTCTCTCCCACCACCGCCGCGGCGGACCGCGCCAGCACGGCACCCGCGGCGGGGTGTTCCCGCAGAAGATCGGCAACGCCGAACGCGTCCTGCTGACCGTGCTCTACCTCCGAAAACTGTGCACCCTCGACGTTCTCGCCGACGCCCTCGGCGACGTCAGCCGCTCCCTGATCGGCGGCGTCGTCCGCGAAACACGACCACTGCTCGAAGACGATGGCTACAACCCCACACCGGCAGCAACCCGCTACCGCACCGCCACCGAACTCCTCACCGCGGAAGATATCCGCGACACACCGACAGGTTGATTCCTTACGGCTTCTGTGGGAGCAGCAGCGCTGTTCTCGGGTTTGCGGGAACACCTCGCGCAGCGCTTTCCAGAACCCGAGTGCGCCGTCCCCGACCGCCAGCACCGGGGCGGTCATGCCGCGACGGCGGCAATCACGTAGCAGATCGGCCCACGACTCTGTCGACTCCCGGTAACCGTCGCTGATCGCGACCAGCTCCTTGCGGCCATCGGCGCGGACTCCGAGCATCACCAGCAGACACAATTCTCCTGTTCGAGGCGCACTTTCGTGTGGATACCATCGACCCAGAGATAGACGTAGTCGGTGCCCGAGAGATCCCGGGCGGCAAACGCTTTCGCCTCGTCCTGCCACGACGCGGTCAACCGCGTGATCGACGCCGCCGACAACCCGGCCCCGGACCCGAGGAACTGCTCGAGCACCGCACCGAAGTCGCCCGTGGACAGCCCATGCAAGTACAGCAGCGGCAGGACTTCCGTCACCTGCGGTGAGCGGCGGCACCAAGCGGGCAGGATCGCCGAGGAAAACCGCTGCCGCTCACCACTTTCCGGATCCACGCGCTTGTCATTGACGCGCGGCGCGGTCACGGTGACCGCGCCGGCGGCCGTCATGACCTGCCGCTGCGCGTGGTAGCCGTTGCGCACCACCAGTCGCCGGCCGTTCTCGTCGACCCGGTCGGTATAGGCCGCGACCTCGGCTCGCAATGCCTCGGCCAGCATCTGCCGCGCGCCTTCGCGCACGATCTCGTCGATTGGCGAACCCGACACCGGACCCGCCGCGCCGTCCTGGTTGGACTCGGCGCCGCCGTCGATTACCTTGAGCATGGGACGTACCTTCCCGCCCGGCTTTGGCGCGCCGAGCAGATCGAAACCCGTTGTCTTTCAGATCATTAGGTGCTCCTCGAACTGCCGATTCAACCTTAGACAAATCGAATCATCACAGTTCAGAGCACCTTTCGCCATCCCAGAGCCGTTATCGACTCACCTGGCGTGATTGGTCGAGGCTAAAAGCAGGCCGCAGGGTAGTTGACCTGCTGAACGCTGACACGGGATGGGATGATTCGTGCTGCTCGGCGAGCGGATTCGGTTGTGGGGGTTGCATGGCGGGCTGTGTCAAGCTGCTCCGCCAGATACTCGATCAGCTCGGCTGGCACGTCCAACGGATCAGTTAGGAACAACCCCAGGTAGCGGACCGTGACCAGCTGGAGTGCGAACCCGAGCCGGTTATAGTCACGCGCTGGAGTTGTTCGACCTGCTGATGGTCACCGACCTGATCGCGAAGGCCGACTGTTTTCCGTGATGCAGCACACCAGGAACGACGTGGGCTTCGCCCGGCCAGCGGTGAACCGGCGAGCATGTGTGAGTCACCAGGCACGAGGCGGGCCGCCGTCGCGACGAGGATGCGCGCGTGGTCGTTGCATTTTTCCACCACGCCTCTGGATGTGGCGGGCGCTCCGTGCGGGGTGAGCAGCTCAAACGGGTGGATGAGTGGTTATGGCGAGTGCGGAAGCCGCAGTAATAGGTATGTCTGTGGCAACTCAGCCGTCACAGGTACCGCCCAGTGCAGAGCAGGCTGTAGACGACAGCATTTCTCCGGGGTGGGGCTTAGCATGCAAGGACGAATACGATGTCCATCACCATCCGCACCGATTCGCGTTCCGAGGCGGAACCGCCACC
>NZ_JBHZCS010000099.1:4819-30342 GCF_042755705.1 Nocardia sp. NPDC059154 | reverse complement strand
CGGCCACCGCGGCCGCGGCCGCGCCGATCACCGCGAGGCGCTTCCAGTGCCGGAAGCCGCCGGCGGGTTCCTCGACCGGGAGGTCTGGCAGCAGTGGAATGCGCTGGGCCGCAGGCGATTCCGCCATCAGCGCGGTATCGTCCGCCGCCGTTCGGCCGGAATCGCCGCCGGGGCCCGGTGGTTCGGGATCCGCGGGCCCGGCCGGGGAGCCGGCCCGGGGCCGCTGGGGGAGCCCGGCCGCGGTGCGGCCGGGGGCGCGGGCCGGGCCGCCGTCGGCCTCGGCGAGGCCCACGCCGCCGACCGCGATCGCCGGATGCGCCTCGGTGTCGGTGGTGTCGGCGAGCAGGTCGGCGGCCAGCAGGGCGGCGCCGTGCGCGCTGAGGTGGGCCGGGTCGGCGGCGGCCGCGACCGGGATGCCGAATTCGGTGGACAGCAGTTCGGTTACCAGCGGGATGCTCGCGCCGCCGCCGATGACCAGGAAGCCGTCCAGATCGGCCGCGGTGAGTCCGGCCCGGCGCAGGGCCTCACGGACCAGATCGGTCGAACCGAGGAGCGGACCCCGCAGCAGTTCCTCGATATCGTCGCGAACCAGTCGTACGTCCACTTCGGCCATGGCGGGCAAACGCACGGGCACCATGGTGGCGGTATTTGTGGATAGAGTTTCTTTCGCAATTTTGCAGCGAACGCGGAGCGCCGCTAATTCTTGTTCCACCAAAGGGTCGAAAGGATCGAAATCCTTTTCGCCGACCGCATGGGCGAGCACGAAACGCATTGTCAGCAGATCGAATTCCGACCCGGCCACCTCGGTGGTCCGTACCGGTTCGCCCAGCAGGCCCGACATGGCCCCCGTGCGCGCCACCGAAACCGTCAGGCCGGTGGCCCCCAGGTCGTACACCACCATCGCGCCGTCGTGGCTGGACTCGTGCACCTCCTGCAGCCAGCGCATGGCCGCTGTCGGCTCCGGGACCAGGGCCACCGCGTCCAGGCCGGCCGCGTCCAGGGCGGCCCGCTGCACCTCCACGGTGTGCTGCGACCACCAGACCGGGTAGCAGGCGACCGTGGCCGCGGCCGGGCCCGTGCCGTCCACCGCGCGGCCGATGGCCGCCGCCACCAGGTCGGCGGCGCGGACCGCGGATCCGTCCCGGGTTCTGATGTCCACGGGATCCCCGACCCGGGCCAGGAAACCGTCCGGAACCTCCGGCTCGGCGCCCAGCACGCTGGGCCACGTATGTACTGTGTGTTGTCCCCCCGAAGTCGTCACGGCAACCGTATGCGACGACCCGACGGTGATGCCGAGCGCCAGCCCCTGACTCATTCGAGTTCCCCTGTCATTACCCAACGCGCGACCGGTGGATCGCGTGCCGAAAGCTCTTCGGTCCGATTCGTACGAAAAATCTCGGGTTAGGCCGCGTGGCCCACCCCGCCTGTCGGTAGCTGAGGGGATCCCGTTACCGATTCCCCCGCAGGTTTGGGGAAATTCCCCTAATGTTCGCCTGCCCCCCTAGGTGATCGCTGTGGAACTTGGGGGAGTTCACCCCGTTACGCGTAACGAGTTGCCTTCCTAACGTGAAAGGCAATTCGAGCAGCGCGGGTCAGCGGGGCCCGCCCATCCAGGGAGACGATTCGCCATGAGCCCCAACGCAATTCTCGAGTTCATCCTCAATCTGCTGCGCGACCACGAGGCCGCGGTCAGCTATTGCAACAATCCGGGCGGGGCGCTGGCCGCCGCCGGGCTGGAGAATGTGACCCCCGAGGACATCGCCGCCGTGGCCCCCATGGTGGCCGAGTCCGCACTGGTTGCGGGAGGTTCGCAGCTGTCCGACATCATTGCTGCGGGTGGGACGACCGGCCTGGGCGCCGACACCGGGCTGGGCGGCTCAGCCGGGCTGGGCGCCGACACCGGTCTCGGGGCCAACGGCGGCGTGGGCGGCTCGGCCACGATCGGCGACTCCGCGGGTGTGAATTTGGGCACCACCGCTGCCACCGCCACCCAGGTGTGCCTGACCGGCGACACCGGCACCGGTCTCGAACTGGGCCTGTCCGATGGCATCGGCGCGGTCGTCGGTGCGGCCGCCGACCTCGGTGCGGGTCTGTCCGCCGGACTCGGCGGCGCGCTCGGCGTGGCCGGTGACGTCGCCACCGGCGTGGAGACCGACCTCGGTGGCGTGCTCGGCGTGCAGGCCGCCGCCGACCTGACCTCCGCCCTCACCGGCGGCCTCACCGCCGGCGCCGGTCTCCAGACCGGCCTCCAGGGCGCCCTCGACACCGTCACCCAGGCCAGCGCGGACCTCACCACCGGCCTGACCGGCGCCCTCGACTCCGCTGCCGGCGTCGGCGCGGGCCTCACCGGCGCGCTGAACACCGCCGCCGGAGTGGGCGCGGGCGTGCAGACGGGTCTCGATGGCGCGGTGAACGCGGCGGGTGGCCTCGGAACCGGCCTCGGCGCCGGGCTTTCCACCGGAATCAACAGCGCACTCGATGCGGGCCTGGGCGTACAGACCGGCCTCAATGGTGCGGCGAACGTGGGCGCGCAGCTCGGAAGTGGTTTGGAGACCGGGCTTTCCGGGGCGGCCGACACCGTGGTCGGGGTCGGCAGCCAGCTCGGCGGCGACCTGAACAGTGGCCTCTCGGGCGGTCTGAACACCGGTGCCCAGGTGGGCGCGGGTCTCGATACCGGAATCAACACTCTGCTGGGCGCTGGTACCCAGGCGGGCGCAGGACTGCAGACCGGCATCGGCGGCGGCGCGAACGTCGGCGCGGGCCTGGGCACGCAGGTCGGAGCCGGCCTGGAGACCGGTCTCTCCGGTACGGCCGACACTCTGGCGGGTGCCGGGACGCAGCTGGGTGCGGGGCTCGATGGCGGCCTGCACACGGGTGCGGATCTGGGTGCGCAGCTCGGAAGTGGCTTGGATACGGGCATTTCCGGCGTGGGTACTGCGGTGACCGGGATCGGCGCGGGCGTGCAGGGTGGTCTCGGGACCGGGATCGACACCGCGGTGGGCGCCGGGACTCAGGTCGGGACCGGTTTGGAGACCGGGCTCGGCGGGGCCGCGAATGTTGGTGCGGGGCTCGGGACCCAGGTCGGGAGTGGCCTCGATGCCGGGGTGCACTCGGCCCTCGGCGCGGGGACTCAGGTGGGCGCGGGTCTGGAGACGGGGCTCGGCGGGGCCGCGAATGTGGGGACCGGGCTGGGTGCGGGTGTGCATTCGGCGCTGGATGCGGGGACGCAGCTGGGCGGGGGCGTGAATACCGGTCTGACCGGGGTGGGAAATTCGGTCGCCGGGGTCGGCGGCGGGTTGGATGCCGGGGTGGGGACGCAGGCCGGTGGGGGCGTGCAGGTGGGGAGTGGGCTCGATGCCGGGGTGCACGGTGGGACCGCGGTGGATGCCGGGTTGCACGGTGCCGGTACGAATCCCTGGGCGGGTGTGGATGTTTCGCAGGCGTTCGGCGGCGGGGTGCATGCTCCGGGTGCGGACGCGTCGCTGTTCGGGGATGGTGGGGCGCACACCGGGGTGGATCTCGGAACGCACCCGGGCGGGGACGTCGTCGGCGACATGCTGCACTCGTAGATCGAAGGGTCGCTCGCCGCGGTGAGCGACGACCTGTCGGAACACAAACGGCTGGAATAGGTTCGGTGAGCAGGCTGTGACAGGCATGGTGGCGGCGAATCCGCTGTTGACGATGGTGTCGGAGACCATCGCGGTGGCGAAGGCCGCGGAACGCGGGGATCTGGTCGCGCGGCTGGAGACGGTCGCGGGCAAGGTGCGCGATCCGCGGCGGCGGATCCTGGTGGCCGGTCTGGGGAATCAGGGCAAGAGCCGGTTCGTCAACGCGCTGATCAACATGGATGTCTGCCCGGTCGCCGACGATGCGACCACGGCGGTCACCACGGTGCTGTCCTACGGTGAGCAACCGCGGGCGACCGTGGTCGCGGCGGGCGCCGACGGCGGCGAGAACACCCGGGAGCCGCTGCCCTTCGAGGCGGTCCCCGCCCTCACCGCTCGCAGTCCGCAGGGCCGCGCCGTGCTGCGGCTCGAGTTGGAGGCCCCGAGCCGGCTGCTGGCCGACGGCATCGTGGTGGTGGATACGCCGGGACTGGGCGTGCACGGAACCACCGGCGCGGCAGGCGTTCTCGCGCAGGCCCCGGCCGCGGACGCGGTGCTGGTGCTCACCGACGCCTCCACCGAGCTCACCGAGACCGAGGTGGATTTCCTGCGGCAGGTGCGGGAGCTGTGCCCGGCGGTGGCGGTGCTGGTCACCAAGATCGACCTGTATCCGCATTGGCGGCAGGTGTTCGAGGCGAACCGGAAGCACCTGCACGCCAATGGGATCGAGATGCCCATGCTGCCGGTGTCAGCGGTGTTGCGCGCGCACGCCATGCGCCTGCAGGACGAGGGCCTGGGTCGCGAGTCCGGGTTCGGGCTGGTGTTCCAGTTCCTGCGCGAGCAGGTGGTGGCCCGGGATCAGGCGGCGATGCAGCGTGCGGTCGCCCTCGACATATCCTCCGCCGCGGAGCATCTGGCGCTGGCGCTGGGCAGTGAGCTGGTCGCGCTGCGTGATCCCGAGCGGGGCGCGGCGGCCATCCGGGAGCTGCACGCCGCCAAGGCCGAGGCGGAGAAACTGCATCGCCACACCGCCGCCTGGCAGCAGACGCTGGGTGACGGCATCACCGATCTGGCGGGGGATATCGACCACGATCTGCGCAACCGCCTGCGCGATATCGCCCGTACCGCCGAGGACTGGATCGACCAGCACGATCCCGGCCGGCACTGGGACAGCATGGACGAATGGCTCACGGCCACCGTGGGTTCCGCGGTCGGCGACAACCTGGTGTGGACGGGCACCCGCGCGGTGAAGCTGGCCGAGCGGGTCGCCACCCACTTCGACGATCTCGGTGCGGTGGATCTGCCCGAGGTGCGCGACACCCTCGACGACGACTCCCGCGCCGAATCCTGCACCCTCGCCGATCTGGAACCCGATCTGGGACTGGGCCACAAGCTGCTGGTGGGTGTGCGCGGCTCCTACGGCGGCGTGGTGATGGCGGGCATGGTCGGCACCATGGCCGGGCTGGCCCTGATCAACCCGCTCTCGCTGGGTGCGGGAGTCCTGCTGGGCGGCAAGGCCTTCAGCGATGACAAGAAGGCCCGGCTGGCCAAGCGTCGTGCCGATGCCAAGATGGCGGTGCGCCGCTACCTGGACGACATCGCCTTCCACACCGGCAAGGAGACCAAGGACCGCCTGCACCGCATCCACCGCCTGCTGCGCGATCACTTCACCGCCATCGCCGACCGCACTCTGCGCTCCATCGACGAATCCCTGCGCGCCGCCCAGGAGGCCGCCAACCTGGAGGCCGCTCGCCGCACCGAACGCGCCGCCGAACTCGAACGCCGCCTGCACGTCGTGGCCGAACTCCGCCGCCACGCCAACACCCTCCTCGGCCCGGAACCCCAGGCCGCGCTGGCTCCCGCCGCCCAGCCGCAGCTTCCGCCCACCGCGTACTAGTGCAGACGACTCGGCCCGCCAGCGGCCGGGTGTCGCTGCCGAGGCGGTTCCAGTGCTCACGACCGGGCCTGTCATTCCGCACCTGAGGAGGGTCAGCGGGGCGACCGTTGGACGATCCCACCGCGCGAGGCCGGCTCCGGGCGTGGTCGTGGCAGTGGCACTGGCCAGTTGGGCAATGTGCCGGACCGGCGCGGGGCCGGGAACAGGCGCGGCGCACCGGGAGGAAGGCAGGGCGTTCACGTTCGGGCGGGCAAGATCAAGGGCTGGGTGGCCGGGTTCGCGGTGTGGTGAGCTGCCACTCGGAACTGGGAATCGGCTGTGAGAGCTGCGCGGTTCTGATAACGATTCGGCGTGGCCGGGCGAATGCCTTGCGATGCGTGGAGGTGCGGTGTGCTTCGGAATCGGGAGCCTATGAGGGACGACGCGAGCGGTGTCGGGTATGGGCTGGTGCCGGAGACGCGCGGGCTGGTGGCGGCGGCGCGGCGGGCGCTGGGCGAGCGGCCGCGGGTGCGCGGTCAGCTGGACGAGTGCGCGCGGCGGCTGGACGAGCCGCTGCGGGTGGCGTTGGCGGGCCAGCTCAAGGCCGGTAAGTCGACGCTGTTGAACGCCCTGGTCGGGCAGGACATCGCGCCGACCGACGCGACCGAGTGCACGCGGCTGGTCACCTGGTACCGCAATGGGACCGCGCCGCGGGTGACCGCGTTCAGCCTGGACGGGGCGCGCGCCGATGTGGTGGTGCGGCGCGGCCGCGGGGCCGAGGGGCTGCCGGGCGCGCACGGGCTCACCTTCGACCTGTCGGCGCTGCGCTGGAACGCCCCCGCGCCACGCGAGGTGGACCACCTGGCTGTGGAGTGGCCGTCGGCCGAGCTGGCGCAGACCACCATCATCGATACGCCCGGCATCTCCTCGCTGTCGCGGGAGGTGTCGGCGCGCACCTCGCGGCTGCTCACGCCGGGCGGCCCGGGCCCGGCGCTGCCGCCCGCCGATGCCGTGCTCTATCTGCTGCGTCGTCTCGACGCCGCCGATGTGGATTTCCTGGAGCGCATCGGCGCCGGCCCGAGCGCGAGTTCCGGTGCGCCGCAGTCCTTCTCCGGTCCGCTGGGCGTGGTGGGCGTGGTGTCGCGGGCCGACGAGATCGGCGCCGGGCGCATCGACGCCCTGCATTCCGCCCGCGATGTGGCCGCCCGCTTCGCGACCGAGCTGGAGCGAACCGGCCTGTGCCAGTCCGTGATTCCGGTGGCGGGCCTGCTGGCGTTCGCCGCCGCCACGCTGCGCCAGCGCGAATACGATGCCTTCGAGGCGCTGGCCGCCATCCCGGTGGACGAGCTGACCGCGGCCCTGCTGTCGGCGGACCGCTTCGCCCATCCCGATCTGCCGCTGCCGGTCCCGGCCGAGTTGCGCGCCCACCTGACGGCCCGCTTCGGTTTGTTCGGAATCCGCCTGGCCGTCACCCTGATCCGGCTCGGTGTCCGCGGCTCGGAGGCCCTGGCGGCCGAATTGTCCAACCGCAGTGGCCTCGACGAACTCCGCACCGTCCTGGACGTCCAATTCGCCCAGCGCGCCGACGAATTGAAGGCCCATTCGGCCCTCACCGCCCTGGCCCGCATTCTCATCGCCAACCCGGGTTCGGCGGCCGATGCCCTGCTGCCGCGGGTGCGCACCCTGCTCGCCGATGTGCACGGCTTCGCCGAACTCCGCCTGCTGGCGCACCTGCGCTCGGACGAATTGCCCCTGCCCCCAGAAGATCTGGCCGAACTGAACCGCCTCATCGGCGGCACCGGCGTGGCCCCTACGCTGCGACTGGGCCTGTCCGCCCACACCGATCTCGCCACCCAGCGCGACGCGGCCCTGGCCGCGGTCCAGAAATGGCGTGCCCGGGCCCGCCACCCGCTGGCCGATCAGTTCACCGCGAATGCCTGCCTGACCGCGGCCCGCAGCGCGGAGGGCCTGCTGGACATCCTGCACGAGCCCCCGACCACGCCTTTCTCGGCGTTGCGGCGGCCCGGCCACTAGGCGCCCGGCGTCAGGGTGCCGTGCGGTCGCTGCGCGGGTCGATCAGGATCTTGGCGTGGTGCTCGGGTGAGGCGAGGGTGGTGAAGGCCGCGTCGATGCCGTCGAGGCCGACGGTCCCGGTGATCAGCGGGCTGGGATCCACCTTCCCGTCGGCGATCATATGGAGGGTGTCGCGGAATTCGCCCGGGTCGTAGCCGAGGACGAACCGCAGCTCGATCTCCTTGTTGATGGCGGTGGCGGGATGGAAGACGTCCTGCTGCATGCACACCCCCACGACCACCACGCGGGTCAATGGCGGTGCGGCGGTGAGGATCTGGTCGATGATGCCGGGCACGCCGACGCATTCGAAGACGACGGGCCCCGTCGGACCGCGGTCGAGGGTGTGCGCGACGCGGAACAGGTACCACCACGGGAAGTTCGGGATCCGCCGCAGACGTTCCATGGCGTCGAAGCCCAGATTGAGGATGTCGGAGGCGCCGGTGATCCGCGGCTTCTTCGGCGTTGCCTCCCAGGGTGATTCGACGGCGGGGTCGACCACCACATCGGCCCCGCACCGGCCCGCGAGTTCGCGGCGGCGCGGCGAGAAGTCGCTCGCGATCACGGTGCGCACGCCCGCCGCCTTCAGCATGGAGATGACGGCCAGCCCGATGGGACCGCACCCGACGACGAAGGCGGTCTGTCCCTTGCTGATCCGGCTGCGGCGGACCGCGTGCCAGCCCACCGCCATCGGTTCGGTGAGGGCGGCGTGGTCGGGGGACAGGCCGTTGGGGACCGGGAAGGTCATGGGTTCCTGCACCAGCACCTGCTCGGCGTAGCCGCCGGGCGCGTTGGCCGACAGTCCGGTGAGTTCGGGCTGCCGGCCGGTGCGCAGGATGGGCAGTGCCACCACCGGGGTGCCGGGCTTCCAGCGCCGACGGGTGCCGGGACCGTATTCGGCGATCTCGCCGGTGAATTCGTGTCCCATGACGATCCGCTGGTCGGAGCGCATGAAGTGGTCGTAGCCGGTGGCGGCGGCGAGGTCGGCGAGTTCGTCGCAGTGCAGGCGGGCGTGCAGGTCGGACCCGCAGATGCCGCAGCGGGTGACGGACAGCAGTACCTGACCGGGCCCGGGTACGGGGGTGGGCAGGTCCTCGACCCGGAATTCGCCCTTGCTGACCACGGTCGCGCGCATGCCTGACTCCTGTCGAATGCCGGTGACATTGTGGATTCTTCACCGGAACGGACTACGGGTCCGGTGAATCACCGAACCCGCGGCCGTTTTTGCCGGACTCCGTGTCCGGATCCCGCCGGTGGGGTCAGACTCCCACGAGTTCCTCCTCGGTCTCCACCTCGTGCTGCTCGAGCCGGGTGTCGCGCGGCAGCGCCAGGAATCCGAGGCACACCAGCGCCATCAGCCCGATGCCCCACACCAGCGTGTGGTCGAAGGTGTGCGCGAAGTTGACCGCATTGGCCTGTTCACCCCCATGCGCGAGGGCCTGGCCGACAGCCGGATTCGCGGCCGGAGACTGGCAGCTCGCCGGGATGACGGAGGGATCCACCTCGGCGGAGCGATCCCGCACACAGGCCCGGAAGTTCGCGAGGATCTGCTCCTGCGCGGGTCCGGGCACCCCGGCCGCGGCCAGCTCGGTGCGGGTCTGCGCGGCAACGGAATCCACGCCGCGCGCCGAATCATGATCCAGCTGGGCGAAGAACAGAATGCCGACCAGTGCCACGCCCAGCGCCATCCCCAGCTGCTGGCCGGTGTTCAGCAGCCCGGATGCTGCCCCGGCCTCGCGGTCGGGAATCTGCCCGAGCAGCATGTCGATGGTCGGCGCGACCACGATGCCGAATCCGATGCCGGTCACGATGAGCGGCAACACCATCTGCCAGGAGGCGAAATCGGATTCGTAGTGGGCGGCCATCGCGCCGTACAGCGCGAACCCGCCCGCCGTGACCAGTCCGCCCGCCAGCAGCACCCACTTGCCGAACCGCGGCGCCAGCATGCTGACCGACACGCCCGCCCCGATGCCCGCGCCGACCGCGAAGAACACCGAGGTCAGGCCGGCCCGCATGGGCGACCAGCCCAGCCCGGCCTGCATGAACAGCGTCCAGATCAGGAAGAACCCGCCGAAGCCGATCCAGAACAGCAGCCAGCTCGCCAGGCCGACGGTGAACGGCCGCGACCGGAACAGGTCCAGGTCGATCAGGGGTGATCCGCCGTTGCGGCTGCGCCACCGTTCGTAGACCACGAAGGCGGCGAAGGCCACGGCCGCCGCGCCCATCATGACGAAAGTCCAGGCGGGCCAGTCCAATCGACGGCCCTCGGTGAGCGGATACACCAGCAGCAGCACCGCGGAAATGGCGAGCACCATGCCGGCGACGTCCAGGCGCGGCGCGTGCGCGGACCGCGAATCCCGCATCACCAGGGCCGCGGCGGCCAGCGCGATCAGGCCGACCGGCACGTTCACCAGGAAGATGGGCCGCCAGCTCAGATCGAAGAGATTCCACTGCACCAGCAGCCCGCCCAGGGACAGCCCGACCGCGGACGCGGATCCGCCGACGCCGCTGTAGACGGCAATGGCCTTGGCGCGCTCGTCCTTCGGGAAGGTGACGCGAATGATGGCGAGGATCTGCGGCACCATGAGCCCGGCCATCGCGCCCTGGACGAACCGCGAGCCGATGAGCAGTGCGGGTGAGGACGCCAGGCCGCAGGCCAGTGAGGCCGCGGTGAATCCGGCCATGCCGAGCAGGAACAGGCGTTTGCGGCCGTAGATGTCGCCGAGCCGCCCGCCGGTGATGAGTACGGCCGCGAAGGACAGCACGTACGCGGCGATGATCCATTCGATCTGCGAGTAGGCCGCGCCCAGGTCCTTCTGGATGCTCGGCACGGCCACATTGACGATGGTGACGTCGAGCAGGTCCATGAATCCGGCGGCCAGCACGACGGTGAAGGCGATCCAGCGGCGTGGATCGAGGGTGGGGGAATTGTCGGTATCCATGCGCGAGCTCTCTTCGCTATCGGGGGTTGGATCGACTCCTCAAACTATGCACCTGAAGTGATTATCAATCAAGTGGGCAATCACGGTTAGGGCATTGCTGTAAGCTGTGTAGGTGACCGACGCCGATCCCCAGTACTCACCGCTGTTCGAGAGCGCCGCCTTCCTGCTGGGGCAGTTGGGATCGCATTCCGCGTACCGCTTCGACGCGCTGCTCGCGCCCCTGGGGATCAGGCCGCCGCAATACGGCACGCTGCGCCTGCTCGAGGCCAATGACGGCCGGACCCAGCAGCAGCTGTGCGATGCCCTGGGGATCCACCGGAATGTCATGGTCAGCCTGATCGACGACCTGGAGAAGCGCGGCCTGGTCGAGCGGCGCAAGCATCCGGTCGATCGCCGCGCCCACGCCGTGCACCTGCTGCCCGCCGGGCGCGAGACCATCGCCCGCGCGGCCGCGATCGCCGATGGGCTCAATGCGGAACTGCTCGCCGCGCTCGACCCCGAGGACCGGTCGCGGCTGCTCGCGCTGCTGCAGCGGACGGCGATCGGCAACGGCCTGACGCCGGGTGTCCATCCCGGCCTGACCGTCGCGCCGGGCACCGTGCCCATGTATGGCCCAGATCACACCTAGGCGCTGTCACAGGCTGGGCCGGCGCGTGTCCAACCAGGTGTAGGCAACTCACCCGGAAGGACACCGACGATGGCCACCATCGACGTTCTGGACTCGTTCATCAACTACACCGACACCGGCAGCGGTGCGGTGCCCGTCGTGTTCCTGCACGGCAACCCCACCTCGTCCTACCTCTGGCGCAATGTGATCCCGCACGTGAGCGGCGAGACCCGCGCCCTGGCACCCGATCTCATCGGCATGGGCGCCTCCGGCAAGCCGGAGAGCGACTACCGCTTCGTCGATCACGCCCGCTACCTGGATGCCTGGTTCGACGCCCTGGGCCTGGACCAGGTCGTGATCGTGGGCCACGACTGGGGTGGCGCACTCGGAATGGACTGGGCCGCACGGCATCCCGAGCGGGTGCGCGGTATCGCCGTGGTGGAGACCTTCCTGCGGCCGATGCGCTGGTCGGAGATGCCGCCGCAGGGCGCGGAACTGTTCCGCCGCTTCCGTTCTCCCGAAGGCGAGGAGATGGTCTTGGAACGCAATATGTTCATCGAATTCAACCTGCCTGCCGCCACCCGGAATCTGAGCCCCGAGGCCCTGGACGCCTACCGCGCGCCCTACCCGACCCCGGAGTCCCGCCGGCCGATGCTGGCGTGGCCGCGCGAATTCCCGCTGGAGGGTGAGCCGGCCGACGTGGTCGCCATCATCGAGAACTACGACCGGTGGATGGCCGCGAGCCCCGAGGTGCCGAAGCTGGTCATGCACGTCGAGGACGGTGTCGGTCTCGGCTCGCCGGAGGTGATGGAGTGGGCGCGGCGGACCTTCGCCGCCGCCGAGCTCGCGAATATCGGACCGGCGGGACATCACTGCCCCGAGGACCAGCCCGATGCCATCGGGCAGGCGGTCGCGCAGTGGATACACCGCCACGCCCTCACCGCCACTGCGGCCGTGGCCTGATCCGCCGGGTCGCACGGCCGGGCGGTTCGACCGGTTAGCCTGGTTTCGCCGTGGCAGGGCTGATCGCGGGGCGCACCATGGTGTGCCCCGTGATCCCTATGCTGGCGATATGGACACCGGATCGGACATCGACGAGCGCGCGCTCGTCGCACGGGCCGTCGAGGGCGATCGCGCCGCCGTCTCGGATATCGTTCGGCTGCTGCAGGATCCGATCTACCGGCTGGCGTTGCGCATGGTGTGGCGGCCCGCCGACGCCGAGGACGCCACCCAGGAGATCCTGCTGCGGGTGGTCGGCAATCTCGCGACCTGGCGCGGCGAGGCCCGGCTCACCACCTGGGCCTACCGCATCGGCGTCAACTACCTGCTGAATCTGAAGCGGCAGACGCCGCAGGAAGCGCAGCAGCTCAGCCTCGACCAGTTCGGCGAGGGACTGAAAGACGGCCTGGCCGAGGAGGATTACCGCGGCCCGGAGTCCACGCTGCTCACCCACGAGGTGCGGCTGAACTGCAGCCAGGCCATGCTGCAGTGCCTGGGCCGCGACGAACGCGTGGCGTACGTGCTCTCCGACGTCTTCGAGGTGAGTTCGGAGGAGGCCGCCTGGATCGTCGGCGCGACACCCGCCGCGTATCGGAAACGGGTGGAGCGGGCCAAGAAACGGCTCGGGAACTTCCTGCAATCCACCTGCGAGCTGGCGAATCCCCAGGCGTTCTGCCGATGCTCGCGGCGGGTGGAGAAGGCCGTCGAGCTGGGCCGGGTGGATCCGCGCCGCCCCGCCTTCGCCGCGCACCCGATCACGCCGGGCGGGCGCAGTGTGGAGGAGGCGGAGCGGCAGATGGTGCGCCTGCACGATGCCGCCGCCGTGCTCGGCGCGCATCCGGATTACGCCGCGCCGCAGGCGAAGCTGGAGGCCATCGCCGGGCTGCTGCGTTCGGGGCGGTTCCCGCTACTGGAGTGACGCGGGCGTCCCGTACTTCATCTCGTACGCCCACGGCGCGAGCTCGGCCGTCACCGCTGCCAGGTCGGGGCTGGCGTCGCAGTCCGAACACTCCAGGCGCACATCGACTTTCCCGCCGCACCCGGTGTGCCGGTAGGTGACCGGCGGTCCGTCCGGCGCCGCCCAGCGGTCGCCCCAGTCGGTGAGCGCGAGGATGACCGGTTTCAGGTCGAGTCCCTTGGCGGTGAGCAGATATTCGGGGTGGCTGCCGGTGCCGCTGCGCTGCTCGAAGATTCCGGCCTCGACGAATTCGGCGAGCCGCTTGGTGAGGATGTTCGGCGCGATGCCGAGCGAACGCTGGAACTCGGTGAACCGGGTCATCCCGGCGAACATGGCATTGCGCACGATGAGCAGGCTCCAGCGCTCGCCCACGATCTCCAGCGTGCGCGCGGCCGAGCACACCTCCCCGTCGTACATGCGTCCCAACATGTATCCAGATTGACTCATCCGCTTGTGTGATGCAAGTAACCGCACTATCGTTATGCAAGTAAGTTCTCGCGAGACCCACTCCGACCCGTCCTGTGTGTTCAGGAAAGAAATGGGACCTGCCATGACTGATCAGAACTTCACCACCAGCGTCACCGTCGACCGCACCCCCGCCGAGGTCTTCGCCGCCGTCCTGAACGCCCGCGGGTGGTGGGGGAAGGGCATTACGGGCGGCACCGAGCACCAGGGCGACACTTTCGTCTTCGAGGTCCCCGGCGTCCACCGCAGTGCTATCGAGCTGACCGAGGTGGTGCCGAACCGCCGCGTGGTCTGGCTGGTCAAGGACAACTGGATGTCCTTCGTCCAGGACAAGACCGAATGGGTGAATACCGAAATCCATTTCGACATCACCGAAACCGACGGCGGCACCGAACTCCGCTTCACCCACGTCGGGCTCGTTCCCGACTACGAGTGCTACGACTCCTGCTCTCCGGCGTGGACGTTCTACATCACCGAGAGCCTGCGCGACCTGGTCACCACCGGCGTCGGCCAGCCCAGTGAACTTCCCGCCGAGATCGAGGCGGTCGAGGCCGCGAAGGCGGCGCCGTAACCTCGAGGAGGTCCGCGAACGGCGCTCCGATCGCGGGTTCAGCCGTCGCCCAGGAGCTTTCGCGCGATGGGCACCACCTGTCGCGCGAAACGCTGCACCTGGTCGACGTCGAAACCCGGCGGCCAGTAGATGAAGGTGTCGAACCCGGCGTCGCGGGCCAGGCGGACGATGATGTCCGCCCACTCCTCCGGGGAGCCGTGAATCGGGTCGGAGCCATGGGGATCCGGGTGTAGCGACCGGTCGCTCACCACGCCGGGCAGCGCCGCCAGCCGGGTGATGGTGCGCGGATCCCGCCCGAGCGAGCGCGCCACCGCGTCGATGCGGGCATTGGCTCCGGCCCACTGCTCCCAGGGCATCCAATTCGGCAGCGGTGCAACCCATCCGTCGGCCGCCGAGCCGATCAGGTCCAGCGCGTGCGGGCCCATGGCGCCCAGCCAGATCCCGATATTGTGCGCGGGCGCGGGCCCACCCTCGATGCCCTGCACCGTGTATTCGGTGCCCACCACGGACACCAGCTGCCCGGGCCGCCATTCCGCCCGGATGATGGCAATGCTCTCGGCCAGGGCCATGAGCGCCGACCGGCCCTTGCGGGCGGGCCCGCCCATGGCCACCACGCCGCTCTCGAAAGCGCCCGCCCCCAAACCCAATTCGAAGCGCCCGCCGCTGAGCAGGTCGAAGGTGGCGGCCTGCTTGGCGATCATGGCGGGCGTGCGCAGCGGCAGATTCGCCACGCCCGGATACAGGCTGACCCGGCCGGTGGCCGCCAGGCAGGCCCCGATCACCGCGAAGGTGTCGCCGAACTGCGCGTTGTAGGGATGGTCCTGGATGGCCACCAGATCCAGCCCCTCGGCGTCGGCGGCCACGGCCATATCGATGACGTCCGGCAGCGCGGCCGCGACGGGCGGGATCGAAATACCGAACCTTGCCTGCATCGCGCCTCCTCACCAGCGGAAATCGACGCTCACGATCTTCGTGGGCGGTTGCGTGCAACACCGGCATTTCGGACGTCGGCGCGCATCCCGGGCGTGTCCCGCCCGTGCTCACCGCCCTGCCGGAAACCGCGCGGTACGGCCAGGTTCCGTTTACGATCCCCGCGTGAGCTCGAAATCGTCCGGATCGCCCGGGGATTCGCCCGGGGCCGGGCGGATGCGGGCGCGGGACATCGACCGCGTCAACGCACGGGCGTTGCTCGACGCCGCCTTCGAGGAGGGCGAGCTCGCGGTCGAGGAGTACCACCAGCGGTCCGAGCAGGCGCAGACCGCACAGACCCTCGGCGAACTGCAACGACTCATCGGCGACCTGCAGCCGAGCACCAAGACCGCCGACCTCACGCCCGCCGGCCGGCGGGCGCGTCGGCCGTCCGCGGGCGGCTATCCGCCGCGCACCCGGGCCCGCGACAGCGACCGCCAGGCCACCTGCACCCTGCTCGACGCCGCCCGCGCGGACGGGCAGCTGAGCGCCGCCGACCATCGCACCCTCACCGAACTCGCCGGCGAGGCGCGGACATTGGGCGAACTGGCCCAGCTCACCGATGATCTGCAGCGGCCCGTCGACGCCCCGCCGGATCCCGCCCCGCCGAAGTCGCGGCGCGAGAACTGGTTCGCCGCCGGCGTCGCGGCCCTGAGCATCGCGGTCGCGGTGGGCACCTTCGTAGCCGTGGATCGCCCCGCCACCCCGGCGGCCGGACCGCCCGCGGTCGACCTGGGTGTGATCGGACCGATGGTGCTGCCCCGGCCGAAACTCACCGAGGCCGAGGGCATCGGCTACTTCCGGGACGCCTATCGCGCCAAGTTCGGCGACACCATCGTCGACGAGGTCGACCTGTTCCCCGACTACGCGGTGGTCACCCGCGGGACCCAGGCCAACCGCAAGGTCCGCTACACCTATCGCGGCGGCTTCGACCAGGGTGACCAGCCGCAGACCCGATCGCCGCAGACGCCGAACGCGGATCTGGCCGCGCTGAACGTGCCGGCCATCGCCGCGCTCGCGGCCCGGGCCCCGGCGCTCACCAAGGTGGATCAGGGCACGGTCAGCTACCTCGACATCGAGGGGTCCGGCAGCGGGCCGATCGTTCGTATCTATGTGGGCAACAAGGCCAATGAGAACGGCTACCTCGAGGCGACCCTCGACGGCCGGATCGTGCGGACCCTGGCGTTCGGGGGATAGGTCGAGATCATGGCTGATGCACGCTCCCAGGGATTGCGGGCCCGCGACACCGATCGCGTGGATGCCTGCACCCTGCTCGACGCCGCCCGGGACGCCGGCGAGCTCACCGCGGCCGAACACACCCACCGGACCGCGAAGGCCATGGCGGCCAAGACCTTCGGCGAACTGGACGCGGTACTGGAGGATCTGCAGATTCCCGCCAATCTGGTGAATTCGCCTGTGGTGCGGGCGAATCGGCGCGGTCCGTCCACCCGCATGCGGGTCGCCGCCGCGATCCTGGTGGCCGCGGCCCTGCTCGGCGCGTTCGCGGGGTGCGTCTCGCGCACGGCCGCACCGAAACCCGCTCTGCCGGACCCGACCACGGGCCCGGGCCTGGCCAGTTTCGTCGCGGCCTACCAGGACCACTTCGGCGACACCAAGGCCGATCAGGTTCTCCTCTATCCCACCTACGTGATCATCGAGCGCCGCCAGGATCCGTCGGCGCCACGTGACGCGCACATCCGTTACGACGGCAGCTTCCACTCCTATGACGACATCGCCCGGTCTCCGGGCGTGGACATCTTCGACATGTCGGTCCTGGATCTGAAGAAGATCGCGGGCCTGCTCGCCGGGGCTCCGCAGTCGGCGGGCGTGCCCAACGGCCGGATCGGCCACGTCGAGATCGCCCGGGGCGCCGATGGCAGTCCGGTGGTGACCGTCTACGTCGACGACGGTTCCCAGCACGGCTACTTCAAGGTCACCGCCATCGGCGAGCCGATGGCGATCTACCCGCCCAGCTGATCGGTCGAAGAATTTTTTGTGCTGCATGGAATAGATGACGTGCGGTCCCCGTTGGGACAGGTCAGCAAGGTTGAGCGAGTTGGACTCAAGTTCAAGTTGCGCGCCGCCGCCGGCGGGTGCAGGATTGAGCCGACCACGCTCAGTGTTACTGGGATTGCAGTGCGCCGGAGTCGCTCGGAAGGGATTCCGGGGCGCTCAGGTACGTCAACTAGGAGGAACCACCATGGCTCGTGCGGTCGGTATCGACCTCGGGACCACGAACTCTGTCATCGCCGTTCTCGAAGGCGGCGAACCGGTCGTCGTGGCCAACTCGGAAGGATCGCGCACCACGCCGTCGATCGTCGCTTTCGCCAAGAACGGTGAAGTGCTCGTCGGTCAGCCCGCCAAGAACCAGGCCGTCACCAACGTCGACCGCACCATCCGGTCCGTCAAGCGCCACATGGGCGAGGACTGGTCTGTCGACATCGACGGCAAGAAGTACACCCCGCAGGAGATCTCCGCGCGCGTGCTGATGAAGCTGAAGCGCGACGCCGAGGCCTACCTGGGTGAAGAGATCACCGACGCCGTGATCACCGTCCCCGCCTACTTCGAGGACGCGCAGCGCCAGGCCACCAAGGAGGCCGGTCAGATCGCGGGCATGAACGTGCTCCGCATCGTCAACGAGCCCACCGCGGCCGCGCTGGCCTACGGCCTCGACAAGGGCGACAAGGAACAGACCATCCTGGTCTTCGACCTCGGTGGCGGCACCTTCGACGTCTCGCTGCTGGAGATCGGCGAGGGCGTCGTCGAGGTCCGCGCCACCTCCGGTGACAACCACCTCGGTGGCGACGACTGGGACGAGCGCATCGTCGGCTGGCTGGTCGACAAGTTCAAGGGCACCTCGGGCATCGACCTGACCAAGGACAAGATGGCCATGCAGCGTCTGCGCGAGGCTGCCGAGAAGGCCAAGATCGAGCTGTCGTCCTCGCAGTCGACCTCGATCAACCTGCCCTACATCACGGTCGACGCGGACAAGAACCCGCTGTTCCTCGACGAGCAGCTGACCCGCGCCGAGTTCCAGAAGATCACCTCGGATCTGCTGGACCGCACCCGCAAGCCGTTCCAGTCGGTCATCAAGGACGCCGGCATCTCGGTCGGCGACATCGATCACGTTGTGCTCGTTGGTGGTTCGACCCGTATGCCCGCCGTGTCCGACCTGGTCAAGGAACTGACCGGCGGCAAGGAGCCCAACAAGGGCGTGAACCCGGACGAGGTCGTCGCCGTCGGCGCCGCCCTGCAGGCCGGTGTGCTCAAGGGCGAGGTCAAGGACGTCCTGCTGCTCGATGTCACCCCGCTGTCGCTGGGCATCGAGACCAAGGGCGGCGTGATGACCAAGCTGATCGAGCGCAACACCACCATTCCGACCAAGCGGTCGGAGACCTTCACCACGGCCGACGACAACCAGCCGTCCGTGCAGATCCAGGTCTTCCAGGGTGAGCGCGAGATCGCTTCGCACAACAAGCTGCTCGGATCGTTCGAGCTGACCGGCATCCCGCCGGCCCCGCGCGGCGTGCCGCAGATCGAGGTCACCTTCGACATCGACGCCAACGGCATCGTCCACGTCACCGCCAAGGACAAGGGCACCGGCAAGGAGAACACGATCAAGATCCAGGACGGCTCCGGCCTGTCCAAGGAGGAGATCGACCGCATGGTGAAGGACGCCGAGGCGCACGCGGCCGAGGACAAGGCGCGTCGCGAGGAGGCGGAGACCCGCAACCAGGCCGAGTCGCTGGTGCACCAGACCGAGAAGTTCATCAAGGACAACGAGGACAAGGTCCCGGCGGACGTCAAGACCAAGGTCGAGGCGGCCATCGCGGAGGCGAACGAGGCGCTCAAGGGCACCGACATCTCGGTCATCAAGACCGCGGTGGAGAAGCTCGCCACCGAGTCGCAGGCGCTGGGCCAGGCCATCTACGAGGCCTCGGCCGCGGACCAGGCCGCCCAGGGCAACGGCGCGGGCGCGCCGCAGTCCGATGACACCGTCGTGGATGCCGAGGTCGTCGAGGAGCCTGAGAAGAAGTGACGAACCAGAACCCGGAAAACATGGTCGACTCGGCCACGGGTGAGGTCTTCGAGGCCGCGGCGGACACCGCCGCGGCCCTCGGGGCCGAGGGAACTCCCGAGGTCAGTGAGGACGCCCTCGCCGACGCGATCACGGCCGAATTGGCCGAGCGCACCGCCGATCTGCAGCGTCTGACCGCGGAGTACGCCAACTACCGCCGCCGCGTCGAGCGCGACCGCAAGGCCGCCATCGACACCGCCAAGGCCGCGGTCGTGGGCGAACTGCTCCCGGTGCTCGACGATCTGGATCGTGCCCGCGCGCACGGTGACCTCGACAACGGGCCGCTCAAGTCGGTCGCGGACAAGCTGGTCACCGCCCTGCAGAAGCAGGGCCTCGAGGAATTCGGTTCGGAGGGTGAGCCTTTCGACCCGACCCTGCACGAGGCCGTGCAGCACGAGGGCAGTGGCGCGGACCCGATCCTCGGCATGGTGATGCGCAAGGGCTACCGCTTCGGCGATCGCGTGCTGCGGCACGCGCTGGTCGGCGTCACCGACGGTGTGGCGGATCTGGCTGCGGCGCAGCCGGATACGACGAACGCTGGCACCGATGCCGCTGGCACTGATTAACAACGCACAGACGCCCCCGGCGTCACCGACAACACAGAAAGGAGGAGATGCCCGGTGAATCGAGAGTGGCTCGAGAAGGACTTCTACAAGGATCTGGGTGTTTCCTCCGGCGCCACCCAGGACGAGATCAAGAAGGCCTACCGCAAACTGGCCCGTGACCTGCACCCGGACAAGAACCCCGGGGACAGCACGGCCGAGGAGCGGTTCAAGGCCGTCAGCGAGGCGAACGCCGTGCTGTCGGATCCGGAGAAGCGCAAGGAGTACGACGAGGCCCGGAAGCTGTTCGCCGGCGGCGGTTTCGGACGCGGCGGGTTCTCGCCCGGGGGTGGCTACGGCCAGCCCGGCGGCGGGTTCTCCGGCGAGTTCAACCTCGGCGACATCTTCGGCGCGGGCGCCGGAGCCGGTGGCGCCGACGGCGGCCTGGGCGATCTGCTGGGCGGTCTGTTCAATCGCGGTGGCACCCGGACCTCGTCGCGTCCGCGGCGCGGTTCGGATGTGGAGACCGAGACCACCCTCGGCTTCCGCGAGGCCGCTCAGGGCGTGACCGTCCCGCTGCGCATGACCAGCCCGGCCGCCTGCACCACCTGCCACGGCAGTGGTGCCAAGCCGGGCACCAGCCCGCGAGTCTGCCCGCACTGCAATGGCACCGGTGTGGTCAGCCGGAACCAGGGCGCGTTCGGCTTCAGCGAGCCGTGCGAGGACTGCCGGGGCACCGGGTCGATCATCGACGACCCGTGCGTCGACTGCCGCGGTAGCGGCATCCAGAACCGGACCCGCACCATCACCGTGCGCATTCCCCCGGGTGTGCGCGACGGGCAGCGGATCCGGCTGGCCGGTCAGGGCGAGGCGGGCCTGCGCGGCGCGCCTCCGGGCGACCTGTACGTCACCGTGCACGTCAGCCAGGACAAGGTCTTCGGCCGCAATGGCGACGACCTGACCCTGGTGCTGCCGGTCTCGTACGCCGAACTGGTGCTGGGTACCACGGTTTCCGTGCCCACCCTGGACGGCCGTGTCGGCGTCAAGGTGCCGCCGGGCACCGCCGACGGCCGGACCCTGCGGGTGCGCGGGCGCGGTGTGCCCAAGCGCGACGGCGGCGCCGGTGACCTGCTGGTCACGGTGAAGGTCGCGGTACCGCAGAAGCTGGACGACAATGCCGCCGAGGCGCTGCGGCGCTACGCGGAGGCGGAGAAGACCAGCGGGTTCGATCCACGTGCGGGATGGGCAGGTGCGTAATGAGTTCCGATCCGAAGAAGACCGAGGCCCAGTACTTCCTGATCTCGGTGGCCGCGCAGCTGGCGGGCATGCACGCCCAGACGCTGCGCACCTATGACCGGCTGGGTCTGGTTTCGCCGCAACGCACCTCGGGCGGCGGGCGGCGCTACTCGGACCGGGATGTGGAGCTGCTCCGCGAGGTGCAGCGCCTGTCCCAGGACGAGGGCGTGAATCTGGCCGGCATCAAACGGATCATCGAACTCACCAACCAGGTGGAGGAGCTGCAGCAGCGGGTGAGCGAGTTGACCGCCGAGGTGGAAAGGCTCCGGTCGGGGTACCGCCCCGACCTGACCCCGCCGCAGCGCAGCACCGCTCTCGTGGTGTGGCAGCCCCGAAACCGGCGAAGGCAGTAGCCGCCTCCCCGGGACTTCAGCGCCCGGCTCGGGAGCCGTCGTCGGTTTCGCACGCGTGCCGGCGGTCGGGAGCCGAACCGATTTCGGGCGTACCCGGGGAGTTACCCGCATCTCGCGAAATCAGTTGTCCCGTTTGGGGAACGGGGAGGGGTCGGGAGCGTTGCTCCCGACCCCTCCCTTGCTGTATCAGGCTTTGCGGGTGAGGACGGGTGTTCGCCCGGTTGTGATTGTTGCGGACAATGTGCTGAGTTCCCAATGGGGACTGTGGGATTGGCGAAGTTCTTGGCGCCGATGAATTGCAAACAGACCGGTACGTTATAATTTGACGCCGATCGTGAGTTTTGTCCGTATGCTGCAAGGGAATTCAAGGACCGGCACAGTTGCGGCAGGATCGCTGTTTTCCTGAGTCTTGCAAAACGGATCAGGCAGGTTCGTTGGCTGAAAGCCTGTGTCTCACGGCGTGTTCCGGTTGAACAGTCTGTTTTCGGCTCGGATACCCCGCAACATTCACGTTTTCGAGGAATAAAGGCCGTGTTATCGAAACGTCCCGTTCCGTTGCTGGCTAACCTCGCCTACACTTGCTTGGCAACGGCTGCTGTCGAGTGTCCCGCAGCACTTCACTCGCCGGTCACGCCTGCGTTCGATTGCGAAATGGGGTTGTGACACACATGGATTCGCGCACCGTCGCATTGATAAGAACAACGTTCAAGGCGGTTGCTGCGGAAGAAGGTGGCCCCGAGAAACTCGCGCGATCGTTCTACGCCATCCTCTTCACGGAGTACCCCCACGTTCGCGACCACTTCCCCGCCGCCCTGGACGCCCAGCGCGACCGGCTGGTCAAGGCCATCGCCTACGTGGTGGACCGGCTGGAGGAGCCGGACCGGTTGCTGCCCTTCCTGGCCCAGCTCGGGCGCGATCACCGCAAGTACGGGGTGGTGGCCGAACACTATGAGGCCGTGGGGAACTCGCTCAAGAGCGCGCTGGAGGCCTACGCCGGCACCGAGATCTGGACCGACGAGATCGGGCGCGCCTGGGACGAGGGCATCGGCGTCATCGCCGAAACCATGATCAACGCGGCCGAGCGGGAGACCACCCCGCCGGTATGGACCGGCACCGTCATCGAACACCGGGAAGTACTGCGCAACCTGGCCATCGTGCGCCTGCGGCTGGACCAGCCCATGCAGTACGCGGCCGGTCAGTACATGAGCGTGCAGATCCCGTCCCGCCCGCGCATGTGGCGCTACCTGTCCCCGGCCATCCCCGCCAACGCCGGCGGCGAACTGGAATTCCACATCCGCGGCGTGACCGGCGGTTGGGTCAGCCCGGCCATGGTCGGCCACAGCCGGGTCGGCGAGCAGTGGCTGATCGGCTCGCCACTGGGCGGGCTCGGCGTGCCCCGCAACACCCGCCGCAAGCTGCTCATGATCGGCTGCGGCACCGGAATCGCCCCGCTGCGCGCCCAGCTCATGGCCATGACCGCCCGGCGCTCCAACCCCAAGGTGGATCTGTTCGTCGGCGGCCACTACCCGTGCGATCTCTACGATCTCGAGGTGCTGAGCCAATTGGCCTGCGCCAACAAGTGGCTCAGCGTGCACCCGGTCACCGAGTCCACCGAGAACCCGTGGTGGCACTTCGACGACTTGGACGGGATCCGCGAGTATCCGGGCCTGCAGCCGCGGGTGGTCGGTCAGATCGGCAAGATCGTGGCGAGCCACGGCTCCTGGGACGACCGGGACGTGCAGATCGTCGGTGCGCCGTCCATGGTGCAGACCACCAAGTTCCGCCTCATGGCCGCGGGCACCCCCACCGAGAACATCCGCCACGACCCCTTGTTCTGAGCGCGGCTGTCCCGCCTCCCCGGATATTCAGCGGACGGCTGAGAGCCGTCGGACTTGGGCACCCGTGCCGGCGGTTGGGAACCAAAACACTCTCGGGGGTACCCGCAGAGTTACCCGGATCCTTGCGAAATCAGTTGTCGCGTCGGCGATTATCAAAAACCCTCGTAGCGAATGGCTTCCGCGGGCGCGCCGATGGCGACCAGCTGATCGATGGTGTTGCGGACCATGGCCGCGCCGCCGCAGACCAGGATCTGGTGGTGGTCCAGCGGGCCGAAGCGTTCCGGGATGTCGGCGATGGTGCCCGGCATCATCTCCTCCGGGCGGAAACCGATGTCCACCCGGCACTGCTCGTACCAGGTGTCGACGAGATCCGGGTCGTACTCGTTCTGCACCACGGGAACGACCGTGAGCCACGGCAATTCACCGGTCAGCAGGTAGAGCATGTCGGAGGCGTAGAGGTCGCGCGGGTAGCGCCCGCCCACGAACAGGTGGGTGCGCGGCGGCTGCTCCCGGCGCGACAGATCCAGCAGCAGCGCGCGCATCGGCGCGAGCCCGACCCCGTCGGCGATCATGACCACCTCGGTGGCCCCCGGTTCCACGGCCAGCCAGCCCGCGGGCGCGCTGATCCGCCATTCGTCGCCCGGATGCGAGTCGGCGACGATGGAACCGCTGCACCAGCCGCCCGGCACCGTGCGCACGTGGAATTCCAGCTTGCCGTCCAGCGAGGGCGGCAGCGCGGGATACAGGCGGCGCACCATGTTCGGATGCTGCGGCGTGCGCACCTCCACCGACTGGCCCGCCGCGAACGGCACGAACTCGCCGATCAACCGCACCACCGTGGTGTCCTCGCGCAGCCGGTGCGCACCCACCACCGTGGCGTTCCACTCCGTCTGCGCGCCGAGCGCGAGCTCTCCGGTCTCGTCCGGGCCGAGCGTCACCGATAACTCCTGATTGTCGAAAGGCCGTGCACTACACCGGATCCGAGCTTATCGCCGACGTCGGCGTGCCCACCGCGAGCAGGGCGCGCTTGGTGTCGGCGATCATCCGGGCCGAGCCGGCGATCTGGATCTGACGATCGGCCCAGGCGCCGAAGCTGGCCACCACCGCGCCAAGGTTGCCGATCAGCCGCCGATGCATGCCGAACGGCGTCTCGGCCGGCGGATAGGGGTGCCACCACGGGTTGGTCTCGTTCTCGCAGACCGGGACCACCGTGAGCCACGGATTGGATTGTGAGAGCTGCCACATGTTCTCCACGTCGTAGAGATCACACGGGTAGCGCCCGCCCATGAACAGGTGCACACGCGGATTGATGCCGCGCCGGCCCATCTCGATGAGCTGTGCCCGCAGCGGGGCGATGCCGGTACCGGACCCGATCATGAGCACGTCCTTGCGGCGGCTCAGATCCACGTGCAGACCACCCAGCGGAGCGGCGATCATCCACCGGTCGCCGACCTGGGTCTCGTTCACGATGCCCGGGCTCACCCAGCCGGTGCGCACCTTCCGCACATGGAACTCGATCTCGCCGTACGGATTGGTGGGGATGGCCGGCGACAGGTAGCGCCACATCTTGGGCCGCTGCGGAATGGCCACCGGCACGTACTGCCCGGCCTGATAGGGGATCGGGGTGTCGGTCTGCAGACGGACGATGGCCAGATCGTCCACCACCCGCCGGTGCCCGACCACCGTCGCCTCCCAATACGGTTGCGACTTATCCGAATTGGCGCCGATGGCCATGGACGCCGAGATCAGGATGGTGATGTCGCGCCAGCCCGCCTCCAACTGCCGGCTCCAGTTCGCGGTGCCGTTGTAGCTGCGGAAGGCGTGGAGCAGGGCGCGCCCGGCGATGTCGTAGTGCGCCGCCTCAACCCCGTACTTGCGATGGTCGCGCGCGAGTTGCTCCAGGAAGCGTTGCGCGCGATCCCAGTCCTCCAGGTTGTCGAGCACGAACGAGATGGCCGTGACCAGCCGTTTCGGCTGCATGTCCATGGCGGAGGGGAACAATTCCCGCAGGGCGGGAATCTCTGCGAAAAGATGACCGTAGAACGCGCTGATCAGCCGTTCCGGCCCGTTGGGGGCCTCGACGACTGTCCGAAAGTTTGCGCGGACCAGCGCTGCCGAACGCGCATCCACGACGTCGAGCTTTCCTTCCTGTGCTGCTACCCCGGAACGCCTGCTGCCAGGCGGCCCTCCGCGTCAAGTATCCCTTAAAACGCGGTGGTCGCACGGATATAGCCGGAGGCCGATCGATTTGCGTAACCCTGAGTTCAGATCACCAGGACGATCTTGCCGCGTGCGCCGGATGCGCCGATCACGCCGGGGGCCTCGGCCAGCGGCGGCATGGCGCTGATCGGGAC
>NZ_JBHZCS010000099.1:0-4809 GCF_042755705.1 Nocardia sp. NPDC059154 | reverse complement strand
CCATCAGGTCGCCGTCGCCGACCATCCGCAGCAGCTCGCGCAATTCGGCTGCGCCGCCGTGGGATTGGAGGTTGCCGCCGCGCACGCCACGGGCCTGCAGATCCGCCTCGTCGGCGGACCAGATGGTCGAATAGGCCGAACCGCCGGACTTGACCAGGCTCGCGTTGTCGGCGAAAACCGGCGGCGGGCTGACCAGATCGAACAGCACGTCGATGCCGCCGGGATCGGTGATCCGCACCGAATCCGCGACCGACAACTCCGAGCCCTCGGCGTGGGTGGGGGAGTCGGTGACGGTGATCCGGCCGTAGTTCACCACCTCGGTCGCGCCCAGCCGGATCATCCGATCGGTGTCGTCGGGGCGGGCGGTGGCGATGACGTGCGCGCCGGCGAGCGCCGCGAGCTGCACCAGATAGGAGCCGACGCCACCCGAGGCGCCCACGACCAGCACCTTCTGGTTGCGGGTGACCCCGGCGGCGTGCATGAGGTCCAGGGCCGTGATGCCCGCGGTCGGCAGGGCGGCGCCGCGAATGGCGGAGACCTCGTCCGGCAGCTTGGCGAGGGCGCCGTCGTGCGGCACCACGATGTACTCGGCGAAGGTGCCGTGCCCGACCGGCGGGGTCAGGAACTTCCCGACCACCCGCTCCCCGACCTCGAAGTCGTTCACCCCCGCGCCCACCGCGCTGATCGTGCCCGCGCCGTCGGTGCCCGGGATCATCGGAAAGTCGTGCGGCAGTTGGCCGTCCAGGAAGCCGTCGATGATCCGCTGGTCGAACGGGTTGACCCCGGCGGCCTCGAGCTGGATCTGGACCTGGCCCGGTCCGGCCTCGGGGGTGGGCATGTCGGCGGGCTCGGGGCGGCCACCGAATTCACGGACGACGATCGCGCGCATTTGCTGCTCCATTCATTCGGAAACCGGGATGGATGAGCTGGTGTGATGCGTCAACGAATGGAGTCATCGTACGCGTAGCGTAGGAACCGGCCTCGGACTCTGGACCTGACGTCGAAAACTGGTCAGACTTGAGCGGAACAGACTCAACTTCTACCGCGTTGTAGAAAGCAACGACAAGTAGGAAGGTGACAGTGGACTCGTTCAATCCCACCACCAAGACCCAGGCGGCCCTGACCGCCGCGCAACAGGCGGCCGCCGTCGCCGGAAACCCGGAAATCCGTCCGGCGCACTTGCTGGTGGCGTTGCTGGATCAGATCGACGGCATCGCCGCACCGCTGCTCAAGGCCGTCGCAGTCGACCCGGCGACGGTGCGGCGCGAGGCCCAGGAGATCGTGGACCGGCTGCCCCGGGCCACCGGCGCCACCACCACCCCCAATCTCGGGCGGGAAGCCATCGCGGCGCTCAGCTCCGCGCAGCGGCTGGCCACCGAGCTGGGCGACGAATACGTCTCCACCGAGCACCTGGTCTACGGCCTGGCCGCCGGTGACTCCGACGTTCAGCAACTGCTGCTGAAGTACGGCGCGACCGCCGACGCCCTGCGCGAGGCCTTCACCGCCGTGCGCGGCAACGCCCGTGTCACCTCACCGGATCCGGAGGGCTCGTACCAGGCGCTGGAGAAGTACTCCACCGACCTGACCGCCGCCGCCCGCGAGGGCAAGCTGGACCCGGTCATCGGCCGCGACACCGAAATCCGCCGTGTCGTACAGGTTTTGAGCCGTCGCACCAAGAACAACCCGGTGCTGATCGGCGAGCCCGGCGTCGGCAAGACCGCCATCGTGGAGGGCCTGGCCCAGCGCATCGTGGCGGGTGACGTCCCGGAATCGTTGCGCGGCAAGAAGCTCGTCTCGCTCGACCTGGGCGCGATGGTGGCCGGCGCCAAGTACCGCGGTGAGTTCGAGGAGCGGCTGAAGGCCGTGCTGGAGGAGATCAAATCCTCTGCCGGACAGATCATCACGTTCATCGACGAGCTGCACACCATCGTGGGCGCCGGCGCCACCGGCGAATCCGCCATGGACGCGGGCAACATGATCAAGCCCATGCTGGCCCGCGGCGAGCTGCGGCTGGTCGGCGCCACCACCCTCGACGAATACCGGCAGCACATCGAGAAGGACCCGGCCCTGGAACGCCGGTTCCAGCAGGTGCTGGTGGGCGAGCCGTCGGTGGAGGACACCGTCGGCATCCTGCGCGGGCTCAAGGAGCGCTACGAGAACCACCACCACGTGCGGATCACCGACTCCGCGCTGGTGGCCGCGGCGACCCTGTCCGACCGCTACATCACCTCACGGTTCCTGCCGGACAAGGCCATCGACCTGGTCGACGAGTCGGCCTCGCGGCTGCGCATGGAAATCGATTCCCGCCCAGTGGAAATCGACGAGATCGAGCGCGTCGTGCGGCGGCTCGAGATCGAAGAGGTGGCGCTGGCCAAGGAGACCGACGAGGCGTCCAAGCAGCGACTGGAGAAGCTGCGCCAGGAGCTCGCCGACGACCGCGAGAAGCTCAACCAGCTGATGACCCGCTGGCAGAACGAGAAGCAGGCCATCGACGCGGTGAGCGTGCTCAAGGAGGAGTTGGAGTCGCTCAAGGGCGAATCCGAGCGGGCCGAGCGCGACGGCGACTACAACAAGGCCGCCGAACTCCGGTACGGGCGAATCCCCAAGCTGGAGAAGGAACTCGCCGAGGCCGAGTCCAAGGCGAAGACCGCCGCCGACGGCGACGTCATGCTCAAGGAGGAGGTCGGGCCGGACGATATCGCCGAGGTGGTGTCGTCGTGGACCGGTGTCCCCGTGGGCAAGATGCTGGAGGGCGAGACCCAGAAGCTGCTGCGCATGGAGGACGAACTGGGCAACCGGGTCGTCGGGCAACCGGAAGCCGTGCAAGCGGTTTCGGATGCCGTGCGCCGCGCCCGGGCCGGGGTCGCCGACCCCAACCGGCCCACCGGCTCGTTCATGTTCGTCGGCCCGACCGGCGTCGGTAAGACCGAGCTCGCGAAGGCGTTGGCGGACTTCCTGTTCGACGACGAGCGCGCCATGGTCCGCATCGACATGAGCGAGTACAGCGAGAAGCACTCGGTGGCCCGCCTGGTCGGTGCGCCCCCCGGCTACGTCGGCTACGACCAGGGCGGCCAGCTCACCGAGGCGGTGCGGCGACGCCCGTACACGGTGGTGCTGTTCGACGAGATCGAGAAGGCCCACCCGGACGTCTTCGACATCCTGCTGCAGGTGCTCGACGAGGGCCGGCTGACCGACAGCCAGGGCCGCACGGTCGACTTCCGCAACACCATCCTCATCCTGACCTCCAATCTGGGTGCGGGCGGTGACAAGGATGCGGTCATGAACGCGGTGCGCCGCGCCTTCAAGCCGGAGTTCCTGAACCGGCTCGACGACGTGGTCATGTTCCACGCGCTCGACGAGGAACAGCTGGAACGGATCGTCGACATCCAGCTGAACCAGCTGCAGAAGCGCCTGTCCCAGCGCCGCCTGAAGCTGGACGTGTCCGACTCGGCCCGCTTCTGGCTGGCCGTGCGCGGCTACGACCCGGCCTACGGCGCGCGCCCGCTGCGCCGCCTCATCCAGCAGGCCATCGGCGACTCGCTCGCCAAGGAACTGCTGGCCGGCGAGGTGCAGGACGGTGACATGGTGAAGGTCAACGTCACCCCCGACGGCGACACCCTCATCGTCGGCCGCTGATCCGGCGGACCCGGGCCCCCGTGCGAGCTTCGGCTCGGCGGGGGCCTTGCTCGTCCTGGGCGACCGAGCCTTGCCGGTTTCGAGGTGTGAACGGCCCGCGGATTGGGAACCGTCCGGTCGAGTTCGCGGCTCGGGACGGGTCGGCCGCCTACCCTGGAGGCCATGACCAATCCGAGCGATCCGTGGTCGCGGCGGCCGGAACCGGGCCCGGGGGAGGGGCCCGCCGAGCAGGCCGCACCTGGCGGCTACCCCTCGGATAGCGCCGCGGGCTACGGGCCCACCGCGGCCATACCCGCCGATCGGGTCGACTATTTCGGGCAGCCGCCCGGGCTCGACGCCACCCGCGTGCTGCCGCCGGCGGACGCGCAGTGGGGTGGATACGAGACCGGTGGCGGCTACGAGCCGACCGCCGTCTACCCGGGTCAGCCGGGGTATGCCCCCACGAGTAGTTATGGCGCGCCCGGCTATCCGCCCGCCGCGGGCGGGCCCGGTTACCCGGGTGGTCCGGGAATGCCGACCGGTGGATATCAGCCCGCGGGCTTCCCGCAGCATCCGGTCCCGCCCCCGCCGCCCCGCCGGACCACCATGTGGATCGCGCTGACCATCGCCGCGGTCATCGTGGTCGCCATTGTCGGCGTCGTGGCGGGAACCCTGCTGTCGAACAACGATTCGTCGAACAGCGCCGCACCCGGCAGCGTCAGGACCTCCGGGTACCCGGCGCCGAGCCTGCCCGGCAACTCCTCGGCCCTGCCCCTGCCCAGCGGCATTCCCACCATCCCGGGTCTGGGCGATCTGGACGAGCTGGGTGCGAACATGGGCACCATCTCGAACAACGACGGTTCCACCCTCACCATCACCACCCTGTCCGGTGGCACGGCGACCGTGAAGACCGACAACAAGACACAGGTGATTTCCCTGGGCAGCACCAAGGTTTCGGACTTACCGGTCGGCGAGGTGATCATGGTCCAGGGCGACAAGAACGCCGACGGATCCATCCAGGCGAAGCTGATCATCAGCACCTCGATGCCGAGTGCTACCCGATGACACATGGTGCAAGCGGAAAAACTGACCAACCCAAAGGTTCGCGGCGCGTCTCGATTCTGGACTGACGGAGCGGGGGAGCGAAGCGGAGGAGCGGAGGAGGGAAGAATCGAGACCTCCAGCGCCGCGAAC
>NZ_JBHZCS010000098.1:0-30769 GCF_042755705.1 Nocardia sp. NPDC059154 | reverse complement strand
TCGATCATCGCCGCGCTCGAGACCGGCCGCAGTTCCTGGACCGCGCCGCTGGACGCGCAACGACTCCGCCCCGGCGCGGATATTCTCGCGGTGACTGCCTCCCAGATCCGTGACCTCGTGGAACGGCTCATCGCCGCGGGACAGTGGCGCGAGAACGACCCGGACATGCTGTTCGTGCTCGATGCCGGCTACGAGGGTCCGCGCCTTGCCCACCTGCTGTCGGATCTGCCTGTGCAGATCCTGGTGCGACTGCGCTCGGATCGGGTGTTCCGCCGCCCGGCTCCGAAATATCAGCATCCGCCCCAAGGTGGCCGGCCCGCTCGCCATGGCGGGGAGTTCATCTTCAAAGACCCGGCCACCTGGGGTGCTGAAGATGTCACAACCCGTACTGACACAAGGCTTTACGGCACGGCGACCGCGCTGGCATGGAACCGACTGCACCCACGGTTGCAACGCCGGACCACCTGGGCAGACTGGGTCGGGCCGATGCCGATCCTCGAAGGCACCGTGATCCGGCTGACGGTCGAGCAACTACCCAGTGGTGGAGTGAACAAACCCGTCTGGCTGTGGTGGTCGGGCACCGACGCCACCACCGTCGATGTCGATCGGTGCTGGCGAATGTTTCTGCGGCGCTTCGATATCGAACACACCTTCCGAATGTGGAAACAGACACTCGGCTGGACCTGCCCGCAGTTGCGTGACCCCGGATCAGCTGACCGATGGACCTGGCTGATCATCACCGCATATACCCAGCTACGGCTGTCCCGGCCCCTGGCTGCGGACCTACGCCTGCCATGGGAGAAACCCGCTTCACCACAACGCCTTACACCCGCCCGGGTCAGGCGGGGGTTTCGTCACATCCGCACAAAGACGGGCTCTCCCGCGGGTGCACCGAAACCCTCCCGGCCCGGACCGGGACGCCCACCCGGGGTGAAGAACCGGCATCATGCCGCTCGCCATGACGTGGGATTGGTCCTGGTCACCGGCCACGCCTATACCCGCCCGGCCCACCACAAGAAGGGCACCAAACCCCGCCGAACAGCGCAAACACCCAGCGGAGGTTAAATTTCAAGCTGAGCCCTTGACCAGGGTGGCGACGAACTATCTGTCCAATAGGGTGTCCGCGACACGCTCCTTGCGACGGGTCCCACTGCAAGCTGGACTGCGCAAGCGACGCGAACTCATCGCTTCCTGGTTGACTGCTTCCAGAGCGCCGGGTCCACTGCGGGGAAACCCCCTGGTAGGCTGGGTGGATGGCCAGCCCGCAGCGTCCCGTGCACCACGACACCGTGCAGCGTGAGGTCCCGGCGGACAGGCCGACCGGCGTCGACCTCGAACGGGTCATCGCGGCGCAGGTACGCAAGCTACGGCTGTCGAGTGGACTGTCGGTCGGCGACATGGCGACGAAGATCGGCATCTCGAAGGCGATGCTGTCGAAGATCGAGAACGCGCAGACCTCGTGCAGTCTGTCGACGCTCGCACGACTAGCGGCCGGCTTGGACGTGCCGGTGACTTCCCTGTTTCGTGGCGCGGACACGGCGCGGGACGCGGTGTTCACCTCGGCCGGGCAGGGTGCCGAGATCGTCGGGCGCGGTACCCGGGTCGGACACCACTACGAGATGCTCGGCGCGCTGCGCGGCCAGCACAAGCGGCTCGAACCGGTGCTGGTGACCCTGACCAACGCCAGCGAGGTGTTCCCGCTGTTCCAACATCCGGGCACCGAGCTGCTGTACATGCTCGAGGGCGAGATGGTCTACGGACACGGTGAGGGCGAGTACCGTCTGCGCCCCGGTGACGCGCTGCTCCTCGACGGCGAGGGCCTGCACGGCCCGAACGAGTTGGTGCAGTTGCCGATTCGCTTCCTCGCCGTCACCGCCTATCCCGACAACCATCAGAGCTGAACTCACGACCGCACGGCTCGGAACCCCCGGGTCACGCACTGCAGGGGTGACTGCCGCGGCATGCCATGTGACTCCCGACGCTCGTGGCGTGGGACACATAGCGAACCAAGAGGCTGCTCCTCGAGGCCGGCGCCGACGAGGTCGGTTCGTTCGGACTGGCCAGCGCTCCGCATATGCTCGGGAAGTCCGGCCAGAGCATTAAGTACGACGACGTCACCCTGCGCGACCGCATGGCCTACGACGGATTGCAGGACATCTTCACCGATCAGCCGAAGGGCAAGGTCACCAAATCCGCCAACTCCGGCGACCGGTTCGTCTCCTGCGAGGAGCAGGACGCCTTCGCCGACGCCTCCCATCAATGAGTCTCCCGCGTCTGGAAGGACGGCCTGTTCGACTCTGAGGTCGTACCGGCGGCCATCCCGCAGCGCAGCGCGGCACAATCCAGGTCACCCAGGACGAGGGCATCCAGCGGTGGCGGCAGGAAACGACCGCCGGGTGCTGCGCACCATCCCGTCCAGACAGGCATTGGCCGGGGTTATGCGAAGGATCAAGCAGGCCACCGGACCGGCGACAATCTCGCTGCGGCTGGGGTGGCTGCTGCGGAAGATCAACCCGATCCTGCGGGGTTCGACGTCCAAGCCTGGATCCAGTCGTGGGACGAAAACCCGAAACCCTTCGTCTGGACCAAAACCGCCGATCAGATCCTCGACAGCCTCGCCCACTATTGCCGCAAACTTACGGCGCTAAACAGCGAATCAGCACACTAGCAGTGTGTAGAAGGTGTTGCGGGAGATGCACAGGCGGGACACGTTCAACCGTGTCCCGCCTGCGAACCCAGCGAGCGCTGCGACGATGTCCGGATTCATCGAAAACCCTCTCTTCCACCCATCCCAGACTGTCGCAGGGAGCGGGCCGTCAGGTGTCCTCAATGTCTCGGTACATCAATCGTCCCTGCATGTCCTGAACTCAAGCAGGTAGTTGGGGCTACCAGAATCGCGAACAGGCAGCGGAGCCGCCTACCGCATCTCGCCGGCGCCCTCGTAGGGGTTGAGGCTCAGCAGCAGGTCGCCCTCCGTGAATCGGGAGTATCGGAAGTCCGCGGGGTTCACGTTCGGGAGCGAGGTGTGACCGTCGATCAGCAGGTCGGCGACGAGTTTGCCGACGGCGGGCGAGATCTTGAATCCGTGGCCGGAGAAGCCCGTGGCGAGGAATAGGCCGTCGACGGGGGACGGGCCGATGATCGGGTTGTAGTCCGGTGTGACGTCGTAGGCCCCGACGTAGGAACCGGTGATCCGCGGGTCGGGCATGTCCGGAAGCCGGTTGCTCAGCTTCAGGATGTTCTTCTCGATCGTGGCGACATCGGCCCGGTTGACGTACTCGTCCGGATCGATGTACTCCGGCGCCTGGTGGTCGGAGTTGCCGACCAGCAGTTCGCCGTTTGGCTCGCGGCAGATGTACTGCAGCCCTGCCAGGTCGGACAGCACCGGTACCTGTGGGGTGGGTACGCCCTGATCGACGAGGACGAGTTGTGCGCGTTGCGCTTTGACGTCGATGTCGACGCCGACGCCCGCTGCCAGGGCCGGCGTCCAGGGGCCCGCGGCGACGATGACGTGCTCGGCGTGGACTTCCGAGCCGTCGGTCAGCGTGACGCCGTATACCGTGCCCGCGTCGTTCTGCAGGAGCGAGATCACCGGTGTGCTCTGTTTGATCTTGACGCCCATCTTCCGGGCGGTCGCCGCGAACGCCATGCCCGTCATGTAGGCCTCGCCGCGGCCGCCGAGCGGTTCGTAGGCGAAGAGGGAGAAATCGTCGAGGTGCAGGCCCGGCCACAGCTCGGCCATCTTGTCGTGGGTGATGAGCTCGGTGGCAATGCCAAGGCCCTGCATCATCTCGATGTTCGCTTCGAGGGGCTTGACGTTGTTCTCGCCGACACCGACGACGTAGCCACACTGGCGGAACGCCATGTCGTCGCCGAAGATCTCGGTCGCGCGAGTGAAGATGTCGACGCCGTACCACGACATCGCCGCCAACGACGGTGTGCCGTAGTGGCATCGGACGACACCGCTGGACTTGCCGGTCATTCCCGAGCACAGCGTGTCGCGCTCGAGCACCAGCACGTCGGTCTCGCCTCGGTCGGCGAGCGAGTAGGCGATGGCCAAGCCTTCGAGGCCGCCACCGACGATCACGAACTTGGTTGTTTCCGTCACGTGAGGATCCTTTGGTAACAGGGCCTCCCGCAGCGGGGAGGTTGGCTGCGATGGGTGCAGGTTGTTCGGACAGTTGGTTTCTGCATATGAATCAGTGTCTCATATCAGGAAACGCCATGGGCATGAGAAGGGTGTTACGACATCGTCAGGGCCCGGTGACGCCGATCGTCAATCGGGGTTGTGGCTCTTCGGAGTTCGGATCCGAATGACTAGACCGCGCGCGCTCCCGCGCAGGGTGACTTCGTCGTGCCGCACGACGATGCAGTCACCCGCCGCGGCCCGATGCGACGCGGCGACCGCGGTCCCGCAGCGGACGAACAGCGCAGTCACCTCGTCCGGCTGACTGGTGACAGGGCACGCGCCCAGGTCCACGGGCTCGACCGTGGCGCCGACCTCGGGCGTGGACGCCATTACGTTCAACGCGCGGGTGGCCCCCTCGGGGGTGCAGCGCGGGGCCTGCGCGCCGTCGAATTTCCGGGGTCGCCACGGGGTCACGGTTTCGGAGCGGGACTCCCAGTCCAGTGTGACTCCGTGGTCGCCTACGACCGTGAAGATCCGGTCGATGCCCTCGAATGCCGAGAAGACGCTGGGTGTGGAACCCAGATCGGCGACGCTGATCCGCCAGAGCGGCAGTCCCGCAGTCGAGCCGGGCCCCGAGGCGATCTCCTCGGTCACCCCCGCACCGTTCTTCCACGGAACGCGGCGCCGGTCGGAGACGCGGACGACCGCCACGGACGGCCCGGTCATCGTGTGCCGGCCGTCCAGTGCGCCATGACGTCGGCCAGGGCCTCCGCCCCGATGTTGCAGTCCTTCTCCTCGGCGAACTCGTGCGGGGAGTGCGACACCCCGGTCGGGTTGCGCACGAACAGCATCGCGGTCGGGACCTTGGCGGCGAGGATGCCCGCGTCGTGTCCCGCCTGGGTGGGCAGGACGGGAATGTCACCGAGGTGGGAGAGTGCGCGCCGCAGTCGTTCGCGCGGCTCGGAGGGGAACTCGACGATCGGCGTGATCGACTCGGCGAAGACGTCGAGCCCGATCTCGTCCACGGACGAGTGGCGATGCGCCTCCGCCTCGATCTCGGCGACCAGTTTGGTCAGTGTCGCCTCATCGGCGGCGCGGGCGTCGAGCCAGGCCTTGATCTCCGAGGGAATCGCGTTCGCCCCGTTGGGCAGGACCTCGAGCTTGCCGAACGTGGCCACCGCGCCCAGTCCCTCCGCTGCGGCGCGGGCGCTGTGCACCGATGAGGCGTAGGCCAGCATCGGATCCCTTCGGTCGACGAGGCGGGTCGCGCCGGCGTGGTTGGCCTCCCCGGTGAAGGTGAACTGCCAGCGGCCGTGCGGCCAGATCGACGACGCGACGGCGATCGGCTTGTTGACGAGGTCGAGTGCACGACCCTGCTCGACGTGCAGCTCGACGTAGACGCCCACCCGGTCGACGAGCGTGTCGTCGACGCCGGCGTGCTCGGGTGTGCGTCCGGCCCGGGTCATGGCCTCCGCCAGGGTGATTCCGTCGCGGTCGCGCAGCCCCAGTGCCCGCTCGGGGGTCAGGGCGCCGGTCGTGAGTTGGCTGCCGACGCACGCGACCCCGAACCGCGCACCCTCCTCGTCGGAGAAGGCGGTGATCGCGATAGGTACCGTCGGGACGACACCGCGGGCGCGCAGGATGTCGACGGCGGCGAACGCCGACACCACACCGAGCGGCCCGTCGAAGGCGCCGCCGTCGGGTACCGAGTCGAGGTGGGATCCGGTGACGAATGCGCCGGTGGGTTCGCCGACCCACCCCTCGGGAAGCCACCAGGCCCAGAGGTTTCCGTTGCGGTCCTCCTCGACGTCCATGCCGCGCTCTGTGGCGCAGCCGCGGAACCACTCACGGAGCGTGAGGTCAGCGTCGCTCCAGGCGAACCGTCGGTAGCCGCCGGTCGCCTTGTGCTGACCGACGTCGATGATCGACGCCCAGAGCGAGTCGAATGCGGTCATGCGGTCTGTCCTCTCGAAAGGTGTGCTGTGTGGTCCCAGTGCGTTCGGCGGAGGGAGTGCGGTGGGAGCCAGCGGTATCGGGGCAACTCGTCGGCCGACACCCCGCCCCAGACGCCGTGGGTCTCGCCCGCCCGTGCCGCGAACCCGCGGCACTCGTCCCGTACCGGGCAGTCGGCGCAGACCAACTTGGCGCGGTGGACCAGTTCCGGTGTGTCGCCGAAGAAGTCGACGTCACGGGTACGGCACCGGGCCCGGAGTTGCCAATCCCACGCCTCGACGACAGGAGTGGGCAACGTGACGGAGTGTTCCCGGTTCACATCACGCCGGGGATCCAGGTGGTGCCGGCCAGCGGGACGCGGGCCATCGCGGACGCCTCGACGGTCAGCGCGACGAGGTCCTGCGGTTCGAGGTTGCGCAAGTGGGACTTGCCGCAGGCGCGGGCGATGGTCTGGGCCTCCATCGTGAGCACCCGCAGGTAGTTGGCGAGGCGGCGGCCGCCCTCGATCGGATCGAAGCGGGCCTGCAGCTCCGGGTCCTGGGTCGTGATGCCGGCCGGGTCCTTGCCGTCCTGGAAGTCGTCGTAGAAGCCGGCGGCAGAGCCCAGCTTCTCGTACTCGGCCTGGTACTTCGGGTCGTTGTCGCCCAGCGCGATGAGGGCCGCGGTGCCGATCGCGACTGCGTCGGCGCCGAGCGCCATCGCCTTGGCGACGTCGGCACCGGACCGGATGCCGCCCGAGACGATCAGCTGCACGCCGCCGGGCGTGCGGTGCATGCCCATCTCCTGCAGTGCCTGCACGGCCTGCGGGATGGCGGCCAGGGTGGGGATGCCGACGTGCTCGATGAACACGTCCTGGGTGGCGGCGGTGCCCCCCTGCATGCCGTCGACCACGACGACGTCGGCGCCGGCCTTCACCGCGAGCTTGACGTCGTAGTAGGTGCGGGTGGCGCCGACCTTGACGTAGATCGGCTTCTCCCAGCCGGTGATCTCACGTAGCTCGATGATCTTGATGGCGAGGTCGTCCGGCCCGGTCCAATCCGGGTGCCGGCACGCGCTGCGCTGGTCGATGCCGACCGGCAGGGTGCGCATACCGGCGACCCGCTCGGTGATCTTCTGGCCCAACAGCATTCCGCCGCCGCCGGGCTTGGCGCCCTGCCCGAGGACGATCTCGATCGCGTCGGCCTTGCGCAGGTCGTCGGGGTTCATGCCGTAACGTGACGGCAGATACTGGTAGACGAGGTGCTTGGACTGGCCGCGCTCCTCCGGGGTCATGCCGCCGTCGCCGGTGGTGGTCGACGTTCCGACCTCGCTGGCTCCGCGGCCCAGTGCCTCCTTGGCCCGGCCCGAGAGCGCACCGAAGCTCATGCCCGCGATGGTGACCGGAGTCTCCAGGCGCAGCGGGTACTTCGCGTGCCGGTCACCGAGCACGACATTCGTCTCGCACTTCTCGCGGTAGCCCTCGAGCGGGTAGCGCGACATTGACGCGCCGAGGAACAGCAGGTCGTCGAAGTGCGGGACCTTGCGCTTGGCGCCCCAACCGCGGATGTCGTAGATACCGGTGGCGGCGGCGCGCTGGATTTCGTGGATGACGCCGCGGTCGAAGGTGGCCGACTCGCGGAGACCGGGCTGGAACGTCGTCATGGTGTACTCCTGGGTGTTCGCGGGAAAGGCAGGCGTGTGCGCGCCGGGCGGTCAGTACGCGGAAGCGTTGTCGACGTGGAAGTGGTAGAGGCTGCGGGCCGAGCCGTAGCGAGTGAAGTCGGCCGGGGCGGCGTCGAATCCGGCTGCATCCAGTAGTTCGCGCAGCTCCTCGAGGTGCTCGGGACGCATCTCCTTCTTGACACAGTCCGCACCGAGCGAGGCGACGGTGCCGCGCACATAGATCCGCGCCTCGTACAGCGAATCACCGAGTGCCTCACCGGCATTACCGAGTACGACGAGTCGTCCGGCCTGGCCCATGAAGGCGCTCATGTGGCCGATGTCGCCGCCGACTACGATGTCGACGCCTTTCATCGAGATGCCGCAGCGGGCCGCGGCGTTGCCCTCGATCACGAGCAGGCCGCCGTGCGCGGTGGCGCCCGCGGACTGCGACGCGTCGCCGGTGACCCGGACGGTGCCGGACATCATGTTCTCGGCGACACCGACACCGGCGTTGCCCGCGATCGTGACGGACGCCTGCTTGTTCATGCCCGCGGCGTAGTAGCCGGTGTGGCCTTCGACGGTGACGTCGAGGGGACGGTCGAGGCCGCATGCGAGGGCGTGGGCACCCTGCGGGTTGACGACCCGCGCGGTCGCCGGGGATTCGGTCGCCTGCAGGGCGGCGTTGAGCTCACGCGTCGAGATCTCGGCCAGGTCGTAGGTGACGGTGGCGGTGATGGTTGGGGTGTCGGTGAGGGTCATGGTCGGCTCCGAAGGGTCGTGGATGGTCGGGTCAGCGGTTCCAGACGTAGACGCGGTCTGGCTCGGGTTCGAGCAGGTGCGCGTCCGCGATGCCCGGCAGGTGCGCCAGGGCGCGGAATTCCGAGGCCATCGCGACGTAGGCGTCGGTCTCGGCGACGATCGCGGGCTTGCAGGCGATCGGATCGCGCACCACTGCAAAGGAGTCGGAGGTCGAGACCAGCAGGGTGTAGAAGCCGTCGATTCGCTCGCCGAGCAGTCGCAGCGCCTTCTCCAGGTCCGCGCCCTCGGCGAGGTGTTTGGCGACGAAGCGGGCGCCGACCTCGGTGTCGTTCTCGCTGTCGAACTGCACGCCCTCGGCCTCGAGTTCGCGCTTGACGGACAGGTGGTTGGAGAATGAGCCGTTGTGCACCAGGCACTGGTCGGGGCCGACGGCGAAAGGGTGCGAGCCGGCTGCGGTGACCGCGGATTCGGTGGCCATCCGGGTGTGCCCGACGCCCTGCCAGCCGGACGCGGTGGGCAGCCCGAATCCGCGAGCGAGGTCGACCGGGTCGCCCATGCCCTTGAGGACGGTGACGTCGTCGCCGAATCCGATGACGGTGGCGTCCGGTGCGACGGATCGGATCACGGTGGTGAGCTCGTGGGCCGGGACCGGGGCGTGCAGCACGGTCGTCGGCGGTAGGTCGATCGCGGTGACCTCCACGCCGAGCAGGGCGCTCGCCGCGGCGGCCACGCCGGGCTCGGCGCCGAGCAGCGACACCGAGGCGTGACCGGCGGGGGAGAAGGTCGGGTCGCCGTAGATCGCCATGCCGGCGGAATCGGGGCCGCGATCGACCATCTCGCCGAGCATGCCGGTCAAGAGTTCACCCAGTCGCGGGTATAGGGAGGGCTCGCGCAGGTGGAGCCCGACGATACCGCACATGTGGAAATCTCCTTGGTGTTGATTGTGTTTGGGGAATCAGAACGCGGTCAGGTAGGTCTCGACCTCCCAGGGGGTGACCGAGTTGTGCCACGAGAAGAACTCCTCGCGCTTGAGCCTGGTGAAGTAGTCGGCGACTCCGGTGCCTGCCCCGTCGAGCGCCCCGCAGACAACGGGATCGGCCGCGAGCGCGTCCATCGCGTGCAGCAGGGTCATCGGCAGGGTGTCGGGCCCGGCGCCGGCACCGGGCTCGCCCGGGTCGAGGTTGCGATCGATGCCGTCGAGTCCGGCGACGATCGCGGCGGCCGCAGCGAGGTACGGGTTCGCGGAGCCGTCGCCGCCGCGCAGTTCGACGCGGTTGTGGTCCGGCACCCGCAGGTAGTGGGTGCGGTCGTTGCCGCCGTAGGTGGCCCGGCGCGGCGACCAGGTGGCACCGCTGCTCGTCGCGATGGCGCCGGTCCGCTTGTAGGAGTTGACGGTCGGGGCGATGACGCCCTGCAGGGCGCAGGCGTGCTCGAGGATGCCCGCGATGAAGGAGTAGGCGATCTGCGAGAGTCCGAGCCCGCGCGGGTCGGAGGCGTCGGGGAACGCGGCCTCGCCTTCACGCCACAGCGACAGGTGCATGTGTAGCCCGGTGCCGGTGCGGTCGGCGAACGGCTTCGGCATGAACGTGGCAGTCATTCCGCGTTCCTCGGCGAGGACCGAGATCAGGTAGCGCAGGGTCACGACCCGGTCGGCGGTGGTCAGGGCGTCCGCGTAGTTGAAGTTCTGCTCGAACTGGCCGTTGCCGTCCTCGTGGTCGTTGGCGTAGTTGCCCCAGCCGAGGGAGTTCATCGCCGAGGAGATCGACGTCAGGTGCTCGTACATGCGGGTGACGTCGCGGGCGTCGTAGCAGGGCTGGCGGGATGTGTCGAGCGCATCGGCGGTGTGCAGGTCGCCGGTCTCGTCCTTGTTGACCAGGAAGTACTCGATCTCGGCGCCGACGTTGACCTCGAGCCCCTGCGCGGCGGCGCGGGCGAGTGCCGACTTGAGGATGACGCGCGGGGCGTAGGGCCACGGCTTGCCCTCGACGTGCGGGTCGCAGTGTACGAGCGCGAGGCCGGGGCGGACGAACGGGATCGGGGTGAAGGAGGTGGGGTCGGGGATTGCGACCAGGTCGGGGTCCTTGGGCTCCTGGCCCATCGCGCCTGCTGCGTAGCCGGCGAATCCGACACCGTCCGTGGCGAGCTCGTCGACGGATTCGACGGGGACGAGCTTGGCGCAAGGCTTGCCGAACATGTTGACGAAGATCGCGAGGATGAAGCGGGTGCCAGTGGCGCGGGCCAGCCCTGCGAGGTCGGTGGGCCCGGCGTCGGACGGCGAGGGGAGGTGTGTCACGGCGGTGTCGAGCGTCATCGGGGCTCTCCTGGTCTTCTCGGCTGCGAAGTCTTCGGTGTCCTGCGGGAGCGGGACGTTTCATTAGGTGAATCGCTGTCGAATATCAGGAAACATAGCATCCATGACGGGAGTGTTACAGCCCTGTCAGGTTGTCGTGACGGCTTCGATGGGTGGTGGCGAGATGTAATCCGTCGCTCGATGAGGATTTTCGGTTGCACGTGTTCACGGCGACGCAACCATCCGGACTGCTTCCTGTCAGTAGATTGCGTTTCGCGATAGCGAACAGGCGTTCGAACTTCCCGAATCAGGGCGGCAGTCGTCGGCCCCGTGCCCAGGGGTATCCATGGGCAGGGGGCCACGACCACGGTTCCCGTGCTCCCGCGTCACCCCGGGTTTGAAAGGCCCTCCCTGACGATGGACCCGTGCACACACCCAGACCGACATCGCCGTCACCGACGCGAGTGGGGACTACGTGTTCACCGTGAACGCGAACATTTCCACCCTGCACTGCAAACACAAGGAGCTGCCCTGGATGGACATCAAGCTGAGACAGCCCAAAGCGGCCTCAAACTGGGGAGTGGCCGTAAGAGCTCCTAACAGGTTCAGCGCGGTGGCGTCGGGTTCTGTTGCAGTGCAGGATGTTTCGGTGTGGCAGCACCTTGGAACGTGGATGACCGGTTGTGGGCAGTGATCGAACCGCTACTGCCGGTGAAACCGGCCCGAACACCGGGACCGCCGCAGATGGACAGTCGGCGGGTGCTGCAGGGGATCTTGTTCGTGCTGATCACCGGGATCGGGTGGGAAGATCTGCCCCAGGAACTGGGGTTCGGGTCCGGGATGACCTGTTGGCGCGGGTTGCGGGACTGGCAAGCCGCCGGGGCATTCGAACAGATCCATCAGGGGCGTGCTCGCCCGTTGCGACGCCGCCCGGTTGATCGACTTCGACAGGGTCATGGTCGACGGTTCGCATGTGCGGGCGAAAAAAGACATCCCAGGGCCTGGGTTGTCAAGTAGCAGCGGCCGGGTCGCCGGTGTGTGGAGACCAGGCGGTGGTTTCGTTGTAGGGGGTGCGGGTCTTGAGGCAGCCGTGGAGGATGCCCACGAGCCGGTTGGCGAGCTGGCGTAGCGCGGCGCGGTGTTCCAGGCCGCGGGCGCGATGCCGGTCGTAGTAGGAGCGGGCGCCGGGTGAGGCGGTCAGGGCGCAGAACGCCTGCTGGGCCAGGGAATCGATGAGCCGGTCGTTGTGCACGAATCGGGCGGCGACGATCTTCTTCTTGCCGGAAGCGCGGGTGATCGGGCTGGTGCCGGCGTAGATGCCCCTATGGATTGTCAACTAGGTGGCTGCTGCTGTGGCCGGGCGGCGGTTGCTTGATGAGGAGGTAGATCTCGCGGGCCACGTAGCCGTTTCAGACAGCGGATCGCTTCGCGGCGGGTCTTGCCGTTTGTGATGCGACGGTCCAGATAGTCACGGGTTCGCTGGTCCCAACGCAACCGGGAAAGGACGATCCGGTGCAGGGCGCAGTTGCCCTGCCGGTCGCCGCCACGGTTGAGCCGATGGCGTTGGCTTTTGCCGGAGGATGCCTCGACGGGACTTGCGCCGCACAGGGCAGCGAAAGATGCCTCGCTGTGGAGTCGCTCGGGGTTGTCGCCAGCGGCGATGAGTAGCGCGGCGGCGGTGTCCGGGCCGACTCCGTAGGTGTCGAGAAGGATCGGGTGGTAGGTCGCCAGGACTGCGGTGAGCTGGGCCTCCAGGTCGGTGATCTCCTGGGTGAGTTGGTCGATGCGGCGGGCCAGGAGCCGCAGCGTGTATGCGGCGGCGTTGGTGGTGTCGGTCACCGTCGCGACCTGCAGTGCTGCGCAGTGGCGGATGAGTTTGGGGTTGCTGAGTCCCTTCAGCTCGTCCCGCAGTCCTGGGTCGGCGGAAACCAGGACGGCCTTGAGCTGGTTGATGGTCTGGGACCGCGACTTCATGGCCGATGCCTTGGCGAGCTTGAACATGCGCAGCATCTCGACCGGCCCGTCACTGCTCTTGGCCACGGCGGTCGCCTGGCCCGCCAGCACAGCCCGAGCGGCCGACTCGGCATCCAGTGCGTCGGTCTTGCCGCGGCGGCGGCGGGCGGCCTTGTCGGGCTGGTTGACCTCCAGCACCATGACGCCCGTGCTGCCCAAGTGACGGGCAAGCGCGGCGCCATAGGACCCGGTGCACTCGACCCCGGCTCGTCGCACCGGCCCGAAAGCTTGCGCCCACTTCAACAGCGCCCGGTAGCCGGCCGTGGTGGTGGGGAAGGTCTTGCTGCCCAGGAGTGCCCCGAGAACGGTGACCACTGCGGCGACGTGGAAGTCCTTGTGCGTATCGACGCCCAGGACCACCTCCTCGCCGCCGGGCCGGGTAAGGGATGTGAGCTGGGGGGTGCCGGGCACAGGCTGCGGTCTCCTGATCGGATGGGGGACGGTCTTGGCCGTCGCCGGGCCGGCAGGGTGGTCAGAACTGTGACGATGCTCAGTGCGGCAAAGCCCCTATCGAGACACACCCGCCGGACCGGCGGCAGCAAGCACCGCCCCGGAGCCGTGACCGACAGATCTACGCCAAGGCACTATGGCCAGTTCTTGCGCGGGTCAGGCCACGGCCAGGGACAGCACCCCAAGATCCTCACAGTTCTTGCGGGCCTTGGCCGAGGCGTAGCGGCCGCGGGCGTCTCCGAATTCGGCGAGCACCCGGGCACCGAGAATGATGCCCATCCCGGGCTGGGACAGGACGATCTCAGCGTCCGGGTGTCGGCCAAAATGCGCCTCCACCTGCCCTGCCAGCTCGGTGATCTGCTCGCGGAGGGCGATCAGGATGTGGATCGAGGCCCGTGTGGTGGCCGCGTAGGCGGCATCGATCACCGCATCGCGGCGCAGATGCTCGGCCCGCAGTGCTGCCTGGATTCTGGCGGCTTTGGTATCGACGTCACGGCGACGGGCCCGGGTGAGTGCGGCCCGGATCTGCTTGAGCGACAGCCGCGCTGCCGCAACGGGTTCGGGCGCTTTGGCCAGCTGTTCCAGCGCATCGGATGCGGTGAGGTCGTCGAAGGCCTCCAGCGCCGCAGGGAAGTACTCGCGCAACGAGTGCCGCAGCCGCTGGGTGGTGCGGGTGCGTTCCCAGATCAGCGTCTTGTGCGCTCGGGCAACGACTTTCACCGCCTCAGCCTGCGGGCTGTCGGCAGCCACTCGTCGCAACTGATGCGAGTCGGTGCGCACCATGTCGGCCAGCACGTGCGCATCGGCTGGATCGCTCTTGGCGCCGGAGACCGCGTGCCGATCGCGATAACGGGCAGCCTGCAACGGGTTGACCGCGAACACCGAGTAACCGGCGGCGACCAGGGCCGCGACCCAGGGACCTCGATCGGTCTCGATGCCGATCACCACCGAATCGGCCTCGGAGCCGGTGTCGAGATGTTCGCCGATCAGGGCGTGTAATCGGGTGATTCCCTCGACACCCTCGGGCAGCCGGGCTCTGGCCAGCTTCTTGCCTGCCGGGCTCATCAACTCCACATCGTGATGGTTTTCGGCCCAGTCGTCTCCTACGAACAGCAACAGCGATCCTCCTGCCTACCAACCTCTTTCGATATCGGTAGCGTTCAGGAGAACACTCGGCGACCTAATGAAAAGTGCTCACGCCCGAGGCGGGCACGACATCCCAGCAGCGATCCGTTCTCCCGGTCAGCCTGCAACGGGTTGACCGACCGGCGGGGGCACGATCTTTTTTCAGGATTCGAAGTCCCGGGGGCGAAGAGTGCTCACCCGCCAGCCGCTACCGGTAGCGAGTCTGCCGTACTGGTGGACCCGCTACATATCATTAGGAGCTCTTAGTGTGTGCACGCTAGGAACAAAAGCGACACGCATCTACGCGCGGGCGTGGAGCATGGGATCGGCAGTCACCGAGTTCACGACGAATTCGCGAGCTCGTTCGCGGCTGCGGCGCGCAGCGGACGGATGCGCCGGCACACACCAGCGCAGATCTTTGGATGTGCATGCAGAGCACCGCCTGACACTCAAGAGTTGCCGGGACTGCGAGCTGTCGCCCGGCTCCCATGCATACACCATGGGAGCCGGGTCGAACATGTTGTCCTCGTCGCATCGGGCGAAGTAAGGACAGCCACAGAAGATGCGCCGATCGTTACGCGTCCGTTTGCTGCCGATTGTCGGCTAGGGCAGGGGTTGCGGTGGGTCGACCGTTGCTTTGAGTTCGACTCCCGAAACCGAGCGCTGCCACCAAAGCCGAGACAGTAGCCAAACCGGCAAGATAGTAGCCAGGGCCAAGTGGATGGCCTGCGTTGATGAGGAAAGTCGCCACGAACGGTGCGGTCCCGCCAAACACCATTTGGCATATGTTGTAACCGAGCGCGCTCGCAGACACCCGAACGCGCGCGGGGAACAAATCGAAGATCAACAGGCTAAGCGTTGTTGAGACCCCACTGGAAAATATTACGAAGACCGCAATGACCATAAATGCACCCAGCAGTGAACTATGAGGAAGCAACGCGAAGGATGGGATGGCCCAAGCACCCAATCCTAGCGCATAAACTATTGCGACGCGTTTTTTTCCTGCTGCGTCTATCAGGCGTCCTGCGACTATACAGCCGCCCGTAGAAGTAAGCAGCGACACGACCAGGATGAGAAGCGATTGAGTATTGCTGAAATGTGCCGACCTAGTCAGGTACGAAATCAAGAAGGCGTTTACAAGATAACCGCTGACTGAGGGAGTCATAGCCCAGCCGATGAATAGAAGCATCGGCTTTTTCGCCATCTTGAATGCCTCAACAAGCGGTGCAGATTCGACGCGCCCCTCAGTCTGGAGAGCGGTGAACGCGGGCGATTCCTCCACCTTGAGTCGCAACAGGAGAGCGACCAATGTAAGGGGCAGCGCGAAGAGGAAAGGCACCCTCCACCCCCACGAGCTCAGCTGCTCCGAAGTTGTCGTTGAGGTCATCAACACTGCTACCAGCGCGCCGAAGATGGTCCCGATGTTTGCGGACGAAGGGAGCGTCGAAGCATATCGACCGCGCCTTCCCGCTGGTGCATACTCAAGGATAAAAATGGTACCGCCAGCATATTCTCCGGCGACGGAGAATCCCTGCACGAGTCGAAACAACAAAAGTAATGCCGGCGCAGCCAATCCAATTTGGTCGTAACCTGGCAGTAGTCCCATGCCTACTGTGCCCACGCTCATTACTATCACGGCCATGAAAAGCGCGGGGCGTCGTCCTACCTTATCACCGATATGGCCCCATACGACTGCTCCAATAGGACGAACAACAAATCCGACCGCGAAGATTGCGAAGGTGGATAACAGAGCAGTGACAGAGTTTCCCTTCGGGAAGAATAGTGTCGCGATCGTGGTTGCGAAAAATCCATACAACGCGAGGTCGTACATTTCCACAAAGGTCCCAATCGCGCCAGCTAGCAGTGCCTTTCGGCGCGCGGCATCATTGCCGTTGTTCATGATACTCCTCAAGCGACGCGGGTGCCGGGAACGAGCCAGCGACCACGCGAGTCGGCCTATTATATATTTCCACCGTATGCCGCAGGAAAAGAGAATCGCCTCATTTTCATAAGACTCTGATATGGTTGCGCGGCGCTCAAGCGTCGGTTGCGCTATCCCTCGTGTTTTGCAACGAGTTATGATGACGGGTGGCGAGCATTGCCGAGCAAGTCGCGAGCACTGGGCCCGTACTGCCACTACCGCGTTCATCGTGGGGTACACTGTAGCTCTCGGTGGATGAGCAAGGATAAAGTAGGGCGAGAGTTCCGGTCCAGTCCTTTCTGTAAGTTGCGAATCGCGCTGGAAATCTTCAAACTGAATCGCATTTGCGAACAAATCGATTACGTCCCAGCTCATCTCTGCCTGCATACCTACGCGGCGTTTCTGCGCCGCGCAATTAACAGCACCGCTCGCGTACGGCGACCCGTTATGGGGAGTTTTGGCCTTCCGGATGCGACATCAGATCCAAGTGTGATGGTGGCCTATAATCGGACAGTGGTCGTTCGTCGACTCCGATGAGTGCACCATTGTGTGGTGACGAACGGTCGAATCTCTCCGTTGTGCATCAATGAACTTATTGACCGTGATCCATGTAACTGAAGTTTCAGTGCTGTGTCAGTAATCATAACGATTGCAATGGCGCCGGTCAAGAAGTTGCTGTAGTCCAGTTCCTGTGAACCCAGCAATGCTTGACTACGTGCGCCAGGGTCTTTTACAGGGTTCCGCCATAGTGATGTGCGCGATTGTAACTTCCGGATTCTGGAGTGTCGCTCGCGCGCACAGCATCGGCCCAGTGGAGGCTGTTGCGGGCGCAGCTGGGCTGAGGTCCGAGTATCTGATCGCTGACTCGGGAACGGCCGGTCGGGGTGGAGAGCTGCTGGGTGTGTTCTGTGCGTACAAGAGTGTGAAGGGCCGCACGCTGATCGATCGGGAGTTGTATCTGCCGAAGTCGTGGACCGCCGATCGGGCCCGCTGCCGGGAGGCCGGGGTGCCCGATGAGGTCAAATTCGCAACGAAACAGGTTCTGGCACAAAGGATGCCTGGCTCGTGTACTGGATGCTGGTGTGCCCGCTCGGTGGGTCACTGCCGACGAGGCTTACGGCGGTGATTCGAAGTTCCGCCGCTGGCTCGTACGGCGGAGGATCGGGTATGTGGTGGCTGTTGCCCAGCAGTGCGCCGATTGTGTCCCTGTCCGGCAGCTGGCGTGCCGACCAGGTCGTCGCGGACGCACCGCGCGGCGCATGGAAGCGGCGCAGCTGCGCCCAAGGAGCGAAAGGCCCGCGGCTGTTCGACTGGGCCGTGGCCGCGCTGCCCACCGTCAGTGAAGCCGGCACCGGGTGGCGGCGCTGTCTTGGCCCGTCGGTCGTTGACCCGCAATACGACCGGCAAACTCGACATCGCGTACTGCCTGTGCGGCGCCGCGATCGGCACCAGTGACGAGGATCTCATTCGGGTCGCTGGTGCCCGCCGGTCGGTCGAGGACTGTTTGCAGACCGAGAAAACCGAGATCGGGCTCGACCAGTACCCGGTCCGCCGCTACGTCGCCTGGTACCGGCACATCACTCCAGCCCTGCTCGCCCACACCTACCTTGCGGTGGCGGCGGCTGCGGGACTGGCATGCCGCCGGGGTCTGGCAGCGGTTGCACGAAACACTGCTGGCCGAGAACGCGGCCGGGGCGTTGGATTGGTCGAGGGCGGTGGTCGACGGCTCCCACGTGCGGGCGCTCGAGGGCGGCCCAAAACCGGACCGAGCCCGGTCGACCGTGCCCGGACCGGCTCGAAACACCATCTGATCACCGAGGCGCACGGTATCCCGCTGGCGGTGTCACTGACCGGCGGCAACCGTAACGACGTCACCCAGTTCATGGCTTTGATCGAGGCGATCCCGCCGGTGCGGGGCCGGCGCGGGCGTCCCCGCCGGCGCCCGGACGCTGTCTACGCCGACCGCGGCTACGACCACGACAAGTACCGTAAACAAGTGCGGGACAAGGGAATCACCCCGTTCATCGCCCGCCGCGGCGTCGAACACGGCTCCGGGCTCGGTGTGCACCGCTGGGTGGTGGAGCAGAGTTTCGCGCTGCTGCACTGGTTCCGGCGGCTGCGCATCCGCTGGGAGATCCGCGACGACATCCATGAGGCATTCCTCAGCCTGGCCTGCAGCATCATCTGCTGGCGCCGGCTGGTCAACCTCTCACTCTGTTAGGAGTTCTTAGGGGGAAGCGGGCAAACCATAGCGACGCCCTATGGCCGCCTCGGTGCGCTGTTCAGGCTTGGAGACGGGTTACTTCAAGGCGATCGCGTTGGCGGGCGAACCTACCGTGTTAGCCACGTTGAGTGGCGCACTAACAAGGAAGACCTCGTAGACGCCATCGGCGCGGCAGTCGTCCGCAAGGTCTTGCAGATGCCACAGCTCGCCGATGAAGATGCCGAGCTGGCCAAGAAGCATTCGATGCAGGAACCCGAATGGCGCGCTCTCCTTGGACTCGTCCGGCGGCCAGGTCTCGGTGGCGGGCAGGTCAGACACGATCGCGCTGATACGGCTATTCCACAAGTATTCGGCCATCCGCTCGGTGTGCTCGATTCCGACGTGGAACAACCGCCCACGCTGCGCAAACGTCGCTCGGTCGTCATCCGACTGGGCTCGATACCAGCGCAGATATCCGCTGTTCAACAGCAGGATATCCCCAGGTTGATAGATCACACCGGCCGCTTCACGGCACGTCTCCAGGTCCTCCGGTGTGATCGAGCTACCGGTGCTGGGGTGGTAGCCGGCGTGGCGGTCGGCCAGCACGCGCTCAGCATCCAGCAACACCGCGCGCCCGGCGATGCCGCGCTCCGCCAGGTGGTGCATCGATAGCTTCCCAGCTTGGACGTCACCAGGCGATGCCCCGCAATAGAAGGTACCGGGCTGATAGCCGACATGCGCAAGCCCGTCCCACTGGCTGGAAGCCTGCGGGTAGAAATTATCTATGACATCGTCGAAGCCGCTGCCTCCTGGGTACGCAATAAGCGTATGGCGAGGCGTTCCGCGCCCGAACATGGCCGGCTCGATCACATCCATTGGCGCCTGCAGAGCGAACATCGCACCACGCCGTACCAGCCGCGCCGCCGACACGATCCGTTCTGCGGTCTGTAGCCCGAATGCGCCGAGGTTGGGTTCGGTGAAAATCCCCCATCCGCTGCGCCCGCCCCCGGATGCGGGCGGCAGCTCGTCATAGCGCGGCAGCGCGTTTGCCTCGGTCATCAAGGACCTACCTGTGGCCGCGGATTAGGCGGATATGCCATCGCGGCAGGCCTGGTGTGCGCGAGGTAGTTCGCCTCGCCATATGAATGGCTCATCGCTTGTGGTTCACTCCAGTCACGTCCTCGTGATCGTCGGATCGTGGTGCACAGCGCGTTTCGGCCAAGTTCGAGATCGACCGACCTGCTGGTATCCGGCGGCACGATCACCGAAACCAGCCGACGGACGCGACTCCTGCTACCTGTGGTCGGTCGGATACGGTGTGCACAAGTGCAGAGGTCGCGCTTTGCGGTCATATCGGATGGCGAAGTGCTAGCGCACCGCGGAATGAGAGGCCCAGCCGAGGCCTTCCGTCAGCCGTCCACTGCGACCGGGAGGGAGCCATTGAGCACCTTGTAGGTATCAGGACGGCGGTCCCGGATGAGACGTGGACCCAGGCGAACTGCCGAAGTCCGGGCGAGTCCGGCAGCAATATCTACCGTGGCTGTCGCCAATCCGACCTGATCAATTCCGGTGGTAGCGACGACGGTGGCGAGCGGGTCGACGATCTGACTGAACCCGATGTAATCGGATGTGCCCATTTCGCCGATGAAGTTCGACGAGACGAACCACCGGGCATTTTCGATGGCGCGCGTACCGCTGTAGAGGGAGTACTGCCGCACTCGCAGGTTGTTCTCTCCTTCGCCGTGGCCGGGCAACGCGGGCCAGGCGGCACCCATCACCAGCAGTTCGGCTCCAGACAGGGTGAGTTCCCGGCACGCCTCCGGCCACGCCATGTCATAGCAGATAAGCAGGCCGATCTTGCCAAGGGGCGTGTCAAACACAGGCCACTGATGACCCGGCCGATGGAGGTACTTCTCTTCGGGGGTCAGGTGGACCTTCCGGTAGGATCCGATGTAACCGTCCGGTCCCGCAAGGACGAGAGTGTTGTGAAGGACGCCCGGCTGCGAGCCAGCCTCGTGAAGGCCGAAAACGACGTGAATATTGTGCTGCACGGCGGCGGCGATCAGGCGGGACACGTTAGGTCCATCCGGGACCGCTTCGGCTGTACGCTGCGCCTCAGCGACAACGTCCTCAATATTTGCAAAGTTCGAAAAGAGAGACGGATATCCCTGCAGACTCGTTTCAGGAAACACAACCAGAGCAGCACCGGCCGCCGCAGCCTCTTCGATGTACGACAGGTGCAGCTCAACGCTCTTTTTGATGTCGTAGGTTCCCGGAAACGCACAACTGGCGATCACAATTTCTGACATATGGGAGCTCCTGTCCGGGTGAACTTATCTGTCAGCACGCTAGCCGATTAGCGGCTCTGACATTTCTGTACAATTACACAGTAGCCGTACCGAGTTGGAGCGTCAAGACCCGTCTCGTTTCCTCCCATCCCGGCCTCGCACCTCCGGAGCGACGAACCCCAATCCGTGGACCCTGCGGCGTTACCCGGAATCCAGGAAGCAAGCGGGTAGTGCCACTTGACTACCCCCAGGGGTGCCAGTACAGTAACATGACATTGACATTTCAGTGTGCGCCCAGGCTGAGCGGTCACTGTTTGAATACAGAGCGGACATGAGGCGAGACCGAACCTGTGGGTTGCGTGGTCTACAAGGACCCTTGAGTGAAACACGAGCCCCAGCTAAATCGACCCAATCATGCCGCTCATCCCTGGATGCACCAGAGAAAGAAGTCATCTTGAGCAGCATGAACCGGATGCCGGGCCCTTAGGGACACGAACCGCATTGGCAAGCTCGAAACATCAAAGACGACCTGAAAAGGATTGATCGTGTCAACTTCACCATTGCCTGATGCTGCGCCGACCGAGCCGGTTTGGTTGCCGACGGAGCGCAAATGTCCGTTCGATCCTCCGAATGCACTTGGCGAGCTGCGAGACAGTCGGCCGTTGACTCGACTCCGCTTTCCTGATGGCCATATGGGCTGGTTGGTGACGAGCCACGAGCTCGTCCGCGCAGTGCTTGGGGATCGGCGCTTCAGCCAGGTGCCAGGAGGACAGCCAAAATTGCAGGCCGTGCGTGCCCAGGTGTTCGCGGATGCGATTCAGCAGGACACCACCTTTCCGGATAATATCCGTGCACTCGTCGAGCGTTACCGGCAGCAGGGACGGCTTACCGAGGCCTTCTGGGACGTCGAGGTTCTCGAAGCACTCCGGGAGCAGACATTGGCAACGCTGCCCTACCTCGATTTGGATCCCCCCGCCCACACTCGGCTGCGGCGCATCCTCGCTGGGCACTTTACGGTGCGCCGAGTGAGCGAGTATCGGCCGTACATTGAACAGATCGTCTCCGATCGTCTCGACGAAATGGAGCGAATGGGCCCGCCTGCCGACTTGGTGAAGGTTTTCGCCGAACCGATCCCATCGCTGTTGACCTGCGCACTGTTCGGAATTCCCGAGAGTGAGCGGGGCGAGTTTGAGCGGCTGACCGAGGTCATGACCAGCCCCAGTTCGGCCGGCGACGATGTCCTGCAAGCAAATGCCGACTATCGCGCGTTCGCCCGGGAACTCGTTGAGCGCAAGCGAGCACAGCCGGCCGAGGACATGCTCGGTGCGTTGGTTCACAGTGGCGAGTTGACCGATGAGGAACTCGTGGGGCTCGTAGTGATTTTGGTGAGGGCCTCTCACGTGTCAACCTCGACCACGATGACGTTTGCCGTCGCAACGCTCTTGAGGGATCGGAACTTGTGGGACACCCTCCGTACCGAGGAAGCACCGACTGGTGATGTCGTAGAAGAACTGCTCCGCTACACGAGTGTTGCCCAAGCCCCCGATATTCGAACGGCTTTGGAAGACATCGAGCTCGGTGGCACCGTGATCAAGGCCAACGAGACGGTCGTCGTCTCACTTCCGGCAGCGAATCGCGACCCGAAAGTGTTCACCCAGCCCGACCGAGTCGACGTGACGCGCTCAGCAACCAAGCACCTCACGTTCGGCTTCGGTATCCACCAGTGCCTCGGCCAGAACCTCGCTCGGCTGGAACTGCAGATTGCGCTGACCGGACTCGCCCGCCGGTTCCCAAAGCTTGACTTGGCGGTGCCCGAGGCAGACATCCTTTGGCTCGGTGCCGATGGCAACAACTACGGCCCCAAGGCGCTCCCGGTGACCTGGTGAACCGGCGGGCGTCGGGTCAACGCGAACCGCGGCACGGGGCAGGAACGTGACGGACGGCCGCCCGCTAACTGAAGACAAGAGACAAGACGACAAGAGGAAGGAAATAGCTATGCGCATCGAAGTTGACGAGGACGCGTGCGTGGGTGGCGGCCAATGTGTGCAGGCTGCGGCCGAGGTGTTCGATCAGCGTGACGAGGACGGGGTCGTCGTGTTGCTTGAGGAGGCGCCAGGCGTTGAGCTGTACGAGGCCGTGAGGGAGGCAGCGATGAGGTGCCCGGCTGCTGCGATTCGGGTCATCGAGTGACTATCAGCCTGGACCGGGTTCTTGTGGTGGGAGCCGGCGTGTCAGGCGTGACAGCGGTTGAGACGCTGCGCCGTCAGGGCTTTGCCGGTTCAATCACCCAGGTTGGCGGCGAGACACATCTCCCATATGACCGGCCACCGCTGTCTAAGCAGATTCTCACCGGGGCATGGGAAACGGATCGCCTAACACTCCGCGACAACGCCGCCTTTGAGCGGCTGGGGGTTGACCTGAGACTCGGCGCACGCGCTGTCGGGCTTGACGTGAATGAGCGGACGCTTGCGCTCCACACTGGTGAGAGCCTGCGCTATGACGGGCTCATAATTGCGACGGGTGTGGGACCGCGCCGCCTTCCCACCGGGCACGACCTTGCTGGAGTTCACGTTCTCCGCACCATCGATGATGCGATCGCGTTACGTGAAAGCCTACGTCCAGGTGGGCGGCTGGTAGTGATCGGCGCAGGACTTATCGGATGCGAGGTCGCAGCCTCCGCCCAGAAGGCCGGCCTCCGAGTCTGCATTGTGGACCCTTTGGCGGTGCCCATGATGAGGCAGCTGGGTGAAGACATCGGCCAGCAGGTAGCCGCCTTGCACCGGCACCATGGTGTGGATGTCCGCTGTGGTGTCACCGTCCGTCGTCTCGTCGGTGATCGTTCCGTGACTGGCGTTGAGCTCACGAGCGGGACGGTTCTGCCGGCCGATCTCGTGCTGGTCGCGATCGGCTCGGCGCCATCGACCGACTGGCTCGCCGACAGCGGCCTACCCCTCGAGGACGGCGTCGTCTGCGACTCTACCTGCCGTGCAGCACCTGGTGTTTACGCCGCCGGTGACGTCGCCCGCTGGTGGCACCCAACGCTGGGCAGTCATATCAGGGTCGAGCACCGGTTGAACGCCACCGAACAAGCCGTCGCCGCAGCCACCAATCTTCTCGGTGCCGGCGTGCCGTTCACCCCCGTTCCCTATTTCTGGACTGACCAATATGACACCCGGATCCAGGCATATGGCACCTTTCCCCTCGGCTGTACGGCAACCATCGTCCGCGGCGGCCCGCGCGAGGGGCGATTCATCGCCCACTACACCCATCATGAGCACATCACCGGTGTGCTGGGCTGGAACATGGCAAAAGCGCTCCTCGCTGAGCGCGCGCACATCGGACAACCCACTGCTCATGCGCGCTCTACGAGCATGTCTCCCGTTCAGTGAGGAACTGCCGTGAGGATCTACGATCTGACACATTGGCTGGGCAGGGCAGCGTCGGCTGTGATCACGGCGCCGCAGCGTTTGCGATGGAATCGTTGCAACGCTGATGGGACGTCCGTGCACGCTCCGTGACAGCAAGAGGTTCCTGTCAACAACTCGCGAAGACTGGTTCTGGCCCATATTTCGTGATTCTGCAGCTGTGTTGCTCAGGGGTTCAACAGGATTAGAAGCAGATCGGGCTTGGCGCGGCCGAACATCCGCCGTTTCAGCATTTTAAAAGTTACGTGGAATCTGACCCCAGGATGATCTTGTATTCCTGGGGGTGACCACGCACTTTGGAGGCAGATTGAGTGGCGCGGTGGCGCTGGTGGAGAAGTGGCCGATGCTGGGCTGGCATGAGCAAGCCGCCGTCTGGCTGCGGGTGTGGGCTGATCTCGGTCGTGCGCCACGGACGATGGACGCTTACTCGCGCGGACTGGCCGAATATCTCGAGATGTGCGATCGGGTGCGGGTCGACCCGGTGGAGGCTGATAGAGCCCATATCGCGCGGTATGTCCGCGAGTTGGCGGAGCGGCCGAGTCGTCGTGGCGCGAATGTGGTGTCGATCGACTCGGGTGCCGGGATTGCCAATGCGACTCTGCAGCAGCGGATGGTTCCCGTAAAGTTCGTGCAACGCAGGTGTTGCTGCAGGTCGAGATTGTGTTGTTCGAGCTGGTTGATGCGCTGGTGGAGGGCGTCGATGTCGGTTGGGGCGCCGAGTCCGGATTCGCGTTCGTGACCAGACGTTGGAGTTCGGGGTTGGTCTCGAGATGCCGCCGATGTGGTCGAGCCCTCCGGGCGGTGGCGCGTCGATGCGCCTCGAGCGGCCGATACCCTTTGTCTCTGAACGCATTCCGGCGCAGTTCTCGCGAAATCATCGACGGTGCCCGTCCCAATTGGCTCGTGATCGCTCGGATGCTCAAGCCTGCCTGGCGTAGATCAGCGATTTCGATCCGCTCGTCCTGGGACAGGAACCGAGCGTTGATCTGACGCACCGCCAACCGGTCCAAGGCCGGCACGAACCCGACGACCGCGCCGTTGCGGTAGGTCTTGTAGCCGCGCGACCAGTTGTTGCCCGCGGTTCGGGACACCGCGACCTCGCGGGCCGCGCGGAGAATGCTCCAGCCCCGACCCCGAAGCTCCATGAACCGTGGACGTTTGGCCGACTGCGGACGACGCCCCGGCCCCTTCTTCACCCGACGACAACACAACCTCCAGAACCTACGGGATGTGTTGCGACAACCGGTAGAAGCCGCCCTACCCGGGTTCGATGGTTCATGTCACCAAGTTCGGCATCATCACCGACGGCGGCGGGCACAAGCGGTGGCGTCTCTTGACGACGTTCGAGCCAAAAGTTAGCCTGCCATCGTATTGAAATGTCAGCATGCCACCACGGTGTCAACCTCTGAGAGCTCGGCGCAGCGATCGAGCACACGGACGACCGCGGCCTCAGAGGTGTCGCGTCCGACAAGTTAGGAATGAGTCGATTGATTAGTAGCGGGCCGGGCTTCCGGATCCTCGGGGGATGCCGATGCCAGCGCGAGTGCTGAGCCGCACGGCTTGCGGAAGCGAGGTGCGCTATGGCAGTCTCTCCGCCTCCTGATCCGGCGACTTCGGAGCCGGTGTCTTTGCCTACGGAGCGACGGTGTCCGTTCAATCCGCCTGACCAGATGGCTGAGTTGCGGGAGAGCCAACCACTCACTCGACTTCGCTTTCCCGACGGGCATCCCGGCTGGCTGGTGACGAACTACGAGCTCGCGAGGGCAGTGCTGGGTGACCGCCGCTTTAGCCAGGTCCCGGGTGGGCAGCCTCGGCTTCAGACGGTTCGCGCGCAGGTGTGGGTCGACGCCATCGAGAGGGACGCTTCGTTCCCAGAGAACATCCGCAAACGGATCGATCAGTTTCGGCAGGAAGGTCGCGTCGCGGATGCCTTCTGGGACTCCGAGGTCCTTCAGGCGCTGCGCGCACAGACACCAGACACGCTGCCGTACCTGGACGTCGACCCGCCGGTACACACCAGATTTCGCCGCCTTCTCGCCGGCCACTTCTCGGTGCGTCGTGCGGGCGAGTATCGGACTCGCATCGAGGAGATCGTCTCGCAGTGTCTGGATGACATGGAATCAGCGGGCAAGCCGGCCGACGTGGTGAAGACCTTTGCGGATGCAATTCCCTCACTCTTGACGTGTGCTCTATTTGGTATCCCTGAGCATCAACGCGACGAGTTCAAGCACTTGACCGAGGTGATGACGGACCCGCGATCGCCAGGCGAAGCGGTAGTCGAGGCGAACACCAAGTTCCGTGAGTTCGCTCGAGGGCTGATCGACCAGAAGCGCGGCGAGCCCGCCAGCGACATGCTCGGAGCCCTTGTCAACGGTGGCGACCTGACGGACAAGGAACTTGTCGGTCTGGTAGTCATCCTGGTGCGTGCTTCGCATGTCTCCACGTCCAGCACTATCGCCTTCTCCGTTGCGACCATCCTCAGTAACCGATCGCTCTGGGACTCGCTGAAGTGCCAGGTGGTTCCCGACAGCAACTTCATTGAGGAGCTGCTGCGGTTCACCTCCGTGGCGCAGGCTCCGGACATTCGGACTGCGCTCGAAGACATAGAGATTGGTGGCACGATAATCAAGACGGGTGAAACCGTGGTCGTGTCTCTCCCGTCAGCGAACCGGGACCCGAGCGTCTTTGAAGCCCCTGACGACGTTGATGTAACCCGCGCCACGGGCCAGCACCTGACTTTTGGTTACGGCATCCACCAATGCTTGGGCCAAAATCTGGCCCGACTTGAGCTGGAGGCCGCTCTCGCGGGTCTCGCGCGTCGCTTCCCCAATCTCGAACTGGCAATTCCCAAGGACGAGATTCCGTGGCTTGGCGGCGAGGGAAACAACTACGGCCCCCGTCAACTTCCCGTCACATGGTGAGAGCGAGTGCACCGCGGGTCGCATGCGCCCACCTATCTGACGTGATATCCCAACGCGAAGGCACCAAGCAGGGCGTCCTTCAACAAGAGAGGAACGATGACTGTGCACATCGAGATTGATGAGGACGCGTGCGTCGGCGGTGGCCAGTGCGTACTCGCCACACCCCAGGTTTTCGATCAGCGCGACGAAGACGGCGTTGCGATTCTGCTCAATGAGGCACCCGGCCCCGAGTTGCACGAGAGCGTGCGCGAGTCAGCGATGCGTGTCGACCGTCGCGGGGTCTACTTGAACCGGAACCCGGGAGGCCAATGGCCTTTTCGGCGCCGACGGACTGATCGTCGTCTCTCTAGGTTCGAGGAAAACCTGTGAGCTCACCCTTCACCGGAGTCTGGAAGATCAACCTCGACGAGTCGAAGGTCTGGGACGCAGATAAGCAGACCTGGATCAGCCCGGACCCCGTTGGCTTCGAGGAGGTCACGATGTACGTGACCGACAAGTACTACGACCAGGAGATCCTTTTCGGAACCAACCCGACTCTGCGCATGACGGTCTCCACTGCGTGGGACGGGGACTGGGTTCCGTACATGGTCCGCGACATCACGTACCCCGATGTCAACCTGCCTAAGCTCCCGAAGATGGAGCTCGGTCCGGAAGCCGCACCTGAGATCGGACAGCCATACGGCTGGGTCAAGATGATGTACATCAACGACGGGTTCCACTATCGGCTAAACCGCGCCAATGACGGCAACAGCCCGACGTACCTCATGTCCCGGCGCATGCACGACGACGAGAGATCGTATACGGCGACAGTCTCGAACCCGTCGGGCGACGTCGTAATTCAGCGGCGCTTCGACCGCCACTGACCCATCCAAGACGACCGGCTCAAACGAGCGCGATGCGAGGGGCAGCGTCCTGCTGTCCTAGCTTGTCTTTTATGTGCGCCACGAGCGCGGAAAGGGAGGTCGCATAGGTAGGTGACCTTGCTGGATGCGGTGCTGTGCAGGAGATGAAGGTTTGTGGCCCTTCGGCGTCGCCCTTCGGGGGGCGGCGTCAAACCGCCTCGGTCGTTCCTGCCGGGCCGAACATTCACCGGCCCAACTGATTTCAACACCCAGCTCACCGATTGGCTGGAGAAGGCGAACACGAGGACGGTCCGGTCGATCGCGGGTCGGCCGGTCGATCTGTTCGAGACCGACTATCTGTCGATGATCACGCTGCCTCCGGTCAGCCCACCGATCGGCTCGAACCATCTGATCCGCCTCGCTTGCGACTATTACGTCCGCGTCGACACCGTCGACTACTCGGTCGATCCGCGGGTGATCGGGCGGTTCGTCGACGTCACCGCCACACCGACCGCGGTCGTCGTCCGCTGCGAGGACAGGGTGGTCGCCCGTGACCACGAGCGGTCCTGAACCAAGCAGAACGTCGTCACCGATCCGGCGCATACGAAGATAGCCGCGCAACTGCGCGCGGGGTTCTCCGCGGACCGCCGTCGCCGCGAGCAAGCGCGCCGGCATCCCGATGGGCATCCGGTCGCGCTGCGCGCGCTGCCGGATTACGACGCCTTGTTCGGCGTCGATTTCCGTGTTCCGACAACCGAAGAGAGGCACGGATGAGCGCGACCAAATCCGCACCGGCCACCAACGGATCCGCCGCGAAGCCGCCCGACGGCTGCCATCGATGATGGCTTACCTGACGCGCGTGTTGAAGATCGCGACGATCGGACGCAGCTGGGGAGAACTCGCCGAGCAGGCCCGCGACGAAAACTGGTCCCACGAAGAGTATTCGGCGTCGCTGCTGCAACGCCAGGTCGGAGCCGATCGCGACCGCCGGTGTGCCGGGGTGTTCGCGGGAAACTGGATAGGGCCGTCGACGACGATACGCTCCAGCACTGCGACTGCGGCGGCGACCGGTGGGACTATCGTCCGGGGGACCTCGCGGGGAAGCCCGGCGTGGGCGGGTGTCTCGTCGGGGTTACGAGGCCAGCGTTTGAAGAACAGACCGTGACGCTGGTAAGGGATGCTGACTGCGCTCATCGAATCTGGCTCTGTCCCACTTTCGATGATGGGTCCGGTTGCTACGAGGTGGCCAAGACGCGGAGCCGGAGTAGGTCGAAGCGTGCTCGGCCGTACATGGCTCGTTTGATCAGCTTGAGTCGGTTGACATTTCCTTCGGTGGGGCCATTGCTGTAAGGAAGGGTCAGTCCGGCGACCACGGCGTCCCAGTCACGGTGCAGTGTGGCTGCGAAGGAGCTGATCTCCCGGATTCCGCTGGCCTGTGCGCGCTGGGTCCAAGCCGCGAGTTCCGCTCCTCGCAGTTGCCGTAGCAGCATCGCGAATTCGGTGGCCAGGCCAGCGGTGGTGGCGATCTCATCGCAGCGATCGATGATCGTGCGAAGACGCTCGCGTTCGTCGTCGGTCAGGTCGTCGCAGCGGCGCATGATCCAGCCAGCGGCCTTGCGGGGTGTGATCGTGGGCGGTGCCTGGACTGGGACACCGGCTACGCGCCAGTGTTGCAGGTGTCGACGGACCGTCTTGACGCTTCCACCGAATCCCTGGGCTGCGATCTCGGAGTAGAGGACCGCGGCGTTCACGCAGCCCTCGCGCCAGCGGCGCTGCAGATAGGGCACGAACGGGTCGATGAGACTCGCGCGGCGCACCCCGGAACTCAGCAGACCCTCGACCTCGGTGCGCGCGTAGCGTCGGACGGTCTTGCGGTCCAGGTGCAATTCCCGCGCGATCGCGCTGATCGTCCAACCCTGACCCAGCATCTGTTGGATTTGTGGGTGTTGCCGGGTGATCCGCTGCGCCAAGGGGCCATCCGGTGGGGCCGGCTGCGGGATCGGCGGTGCCGGAATCTGGTCCGGGTCACGCTCATTCAGGCAGGAACGCTTGCGCGCGAGCACACGCTCCACAGCACTGGTCAGGTTCGCCATAAGATGCCACCTGTCCGCGACTTGCACCGCATCAGGGGCTCCGCGGCGAGCGCCGTCGGCGAAGTAGCCGGCGCGATCACGGCAGATCACCTCGATCCCCGGATGCTCGCGCAGCCAGGCGGCCAACGCATCGGAGCTGGCTTCGGGCAGCAGGTCCACCGGACGGCGGGTAGCCATATCGACCAAGATCGTGCCGTAGTTGCGACCCCTACGAAACGCGAACTCGTCGACACCGACCACAGTAAGCCCGCCGACGTCCGGTTGCGGCAGTGCGCGGATGAGCCGCAGCAGCGTCATCCTGCTGACCACACTGGCAACCCCGGCGCACAGTCGCGCCGCGGGCCTGCCTCCCAACGCCAACGCGAACCGTCTCAAAACGTCCCGCAGCGCCAGGCTGCGACGCCCATAACGCACCGTCAAACCGCTCACCTGCTCGGCAAAGATCCGTCGCCCGCACCCGCCGTTACCGCAGAACAGCCGCCGCACCGCCAGCCTGAGCACAACTTCCCGGCCCGCGACCGCGACATCGGCGACCTCACGGGAATACCGGCTATGAACCCGCGACGAGACCACCCCACACACCGGACACGGCCGCGGGACCTCCCTGGTCACAGCATCGAATGTTGAGCGTCACTCAGGGTGGTGACCACAGCGGCCGGGTTCGTCACTGGGGATGGTGATCTCGGCTCGGGCGGGCTGGTGGGGTTGATCTTGTT
>NZ_JBHZCS010000097.1:0-30826 GCF_042755705.1 Nocardia sp. NPDC059154 | reverse complement strand
CCGCTCACTCTCTCCCAGCGTGGAGGTTGTAACGTCGCCGGTCAGGTCTATATTCGGATGTGTAGTTCTCCGGCAGTTGACATGTCGACGGTCGAGTTCCACCCCTGGAACTCGCGCCGCTTCGATACCGAACTCCCCGACGAATGGCGCATCGACCTCGACCCCATGCCGGACTGCCCGTGGTCGCGGGTGCAGCGGGTGGCCGGGGTCGTGCACGAGGTGCTCGACGAGCTGGGTGCGGTCGGCTGGCCGAAAACCTCCGGCGGCAAGGGATTACACGTCTACGTCCGCATCGCGCCCCGCTTCGGATTCCAGGAGGTGCGCCGGGCCGCGCTGGCCTTCGCCCGCGAGGTGGAGCGGCGCGCGCCCGCGGACGTCACCACCGCCTGGTGGCGCAAGGATCGCGATCCGGCGCAGCTGTTCGTGGACTACAACCAGAACGCGCGCGACCACACCATCGCCGCGGCGTACTCGGTGCGCGGCGTGCCCGAGGCGACGGTGTCGACTCCGGTGCGCTGGAACGAGATTCCCGAGGTGCGCCCCGGCGACTTCACCATGAAGACCGTGCCGGCGCGCTATGCCGAACTCGGCGACCTGCACGCCGGCATCGACGAGGCGGTGTTCGACATCGAACCGCTGCTGGAGTGGGCCGACCGCGACCGGATCGAGGTCGACCTCGACGAGGACAGCGGCGACTAGAGCTCGTCGGTGGTGATCAGGCCGTCGCGGATGGCGCGGGCCACCAGGGCAGCCTTGGTCGGGGCCGAGCGTCCGACCGCCGCGTACTTGGCGCGGATCCGTTCCAGGTACGTGTTGACCGTGCCGACCGTGATGTAGAGCTGCTGGGCGACAAGGGCTTTGGACTCCGTCTGGAACCAGGCCAGCAGCACCTCGCGCTCCCGGCCGGACAGCCGTGGCCGGTCGTCGCCGTCGGCGCTCATGGCCCGGGCCATGGTCGGGCTCAGATACGGGCGCACCTCGGCGGCGGCGTGCAGGGCGGCGATGAGATGTTCGCGCCCTTCGGTTTTCGACAGATAGGTGACCGCGCCCAGGTCCAGGCAGTCCCGGACCAGGTGGGGTTCGGTGTACTGGGAATAGACCACCACCCGGTGACCGCGCGCGCAGATCGTGCCCAGCGCGCTCAGATCCGGTGCGCGCTGGTCGAATTGGAGATCCAGCACGATGGCGTCCAGGTCGCCGCGATCCGGTCCGCCCGCGGCCAGGAAGGCCGCCGGATCCGGATGGTCGGCGGCCACCTCGATGCGCGGCTCGGCCGCGGCACACCAGCCGCGCACGCCGTCGCGGATCAGCGGGTGGTCGTCGACTATGGCGATACGGATCATCGGGCCCCTTCGACCTGGAAACGGTGATGCAGTCGCGCCCACAGCAATTCGCCCGCGGTGACCACCTCGGTGTGCACCGCCCCGGCGGCGTCGAGGGCGGTGCCGGACAGCGTGGACAGGCGGTCCAGCGTGTCGGCCGGGCAGTCGCCCAGCGCACTGACGGTACAGCCCGCGGCGTCCGCGGTCACCACCACCCGGGCGCGGGAACGGCTGGCGTCCAGCATGATCCGGGTCGCGGCCACCAGATGGCCCCGGACCACGTCGGGCAGGTCGCGCCCCACGGGCCCGATGCCGCGGCCGACCTCGACGTCCGCCTCGACGGTCACCGCCACCCCGCGCCGTTCGGCGGCGTCGATACCGGTGCGCAGGTCGGACAGCAGCGGGTGGCCGAGACCGTCCTGCTGGGTGAACAGGCGGCGCAGGCGGGCGTACTCGGTGCGGGCGGCGGCCTGGACGGCCGGGTCCGCGGGATCCCGGCTGCCGTCGGCGAGACCCGCGAGCAGCGGGGTGAATTCGGTCAGCAGTTCGCGATAGCGGCGCAGGCACTCCTGTTCGGTCATGCGCCCGACCGCGTCGGCGGTGCGGTGCCGCAGGCGTTCCCGGTGCAGGGCGGCGGCCTGCCGCGTGGCCCGATCGAGGGTGGCGGCGAACCAGGCGGTCAGCATCTGAAGGAAGAAGATGGCCGCCGTGTGATACCCCAGCACCGTGAGGGTTTCGACGCCCGGCGCGCGGGCCAGTACCAGCGCGCACACCAGGACCCACCAGACGCTCAGCGCGGACAGCGACAGCCGCGGCGGCAGCCGGAAGCCCAGCGCAACCACGGCCCAGCCGGACGCGCCGATCGACCAGTCCGCGCCCGCCAGTCCGGCATCCGGCGGCAGCAGGATGATGAGCAGCAGCGAGGCGGCGATCGCCACGCCCATGAGCGCCAGCGTCATCGATTCGCGGCGGCGCGGCGCCAGCGCCGCCAGGGCACAGGCCACGTTCACCGCGACCAGCAGCGCGTTCACCGCCGCCGGGGGCGTCGCAGCGGCGGCGGTGAGGGTCGACTGCAACAGGGTGTCGGCGACCGCGATGCCCACCATGCCGTACCCGAAACTGCGCCCGAGCCGGTCGATTCCGGAGGCGGCCGCCGGTACACCGAACGAATGATCCTCGGCGGCAACCGGTGCGGCGACCGGCCAGCGCAGCCGGACCTCGGTGCCGCGTCCCGGGGTGCCGGTGACCTCGGCGTCGCCGCCCACGGCCCGCAGGCGCTCGATGATCGAATGCCGGACGCCGTAGCGGTCCTCGCCCGGCGCGCCGTCGAATCCGATGCCGTCGTCGGTGATCAGCAGCGTCCCGGGTCCGGCGCTGATCACCACGTTCGAGGCCTGGGCGTGCCGGTCGATATTGGTGAGCGCCTCCCGCGCGGCCGCGGTCACCGTCCACGCCAGCGCCCGGCGGATCGGCAGCGGACCCGGTGTGCTCAGGGTGACCGGGACGGGGCATTCGATGCTCAACTCGCGCAACAATTCCGACAGGTCGGCCGGCGAATCATCGCCCGGCAGCGGGATTCCCGACTCCAGCACCGTGAGATCGCGCGCGGCCTGGCGGGCGATGCGTTCGCGATCGGCGGCCGCGCCCTGACCCACCATCAGCAGGGTGGCCGCGGCGGTGTCGTGCATGACCGCCCACTGCTCGTGCTCGTAGCGCCGCCGGGCCGCGGCGACCTCACCGGCGATGCGGGAGTCGGCGGCCGCGGTCACGGTCTGGTCGTGCACGGTGGCCGCGCGCAGCACCACCCGGCGCACCCCCACCGCCAGCAGCCATTCGACCAGCAGGTAGGCGACGGCCAGATCGGACAGGAACCCCCAGGGCGTGAGACCGGGCGTACTGCGATTGGCCCAGTAGAGCGCGGTGAGGACCAACACGGTCACCGCCGCCGATATCCGCACCCGCTCAGCGATACCCACCGAGATCACCGTTGCTGCCACGACCTTCACATCGATGAGGTCTCCGGTGCCGACGCCGGACGCGGCCACACTGACCGTGCCCAGCAGGTAGATCGCCACCACCGCGACATCGGCCGCGGTCCACCACGGCCCCAGGCGCCGCCCCCACAGCCGGCCCGCCGACCACATCGCCAGCAGCACGGTGACCGTGCGCCCCGCGCCCGGATCGACGGCCCCGCCGGCCAGATGCACCACGGTGAGCAGCAGGCACGCGGCGTGCCGGAACCGGATGGCCAGCCACGTCGCCTCCTGCGCGACCGCGGCGTGGGTCGGGTCGGCTTCGCGCAGCACCCGGTCACGGTACCGAACCGGATTCGAGCCAGCATGGCATCCCCGCGGGCGCCGCGGTGTCCGTCGAACATCCGACAGACAGAGCCGTCCGGCTACGGAAAAGTGAACCGTGCAGTGGGGTGTGCGGGTCCGGCCCGCACACCGGCTGCGCCCGCGGCCGTTGGCGGGCGGGGAGTCAACGGCCGCCCGGGTCAGCGACCCGGGCCGGTGCGCGCGGGGGGTGAGTACGCTTCCAAGTGGACGGACTTAGTGCCCGAGGTGACACGGCCGGCGCAGGAGGCGCGGGATGGAGTGGTTCATCGCACCGGAATACTGGTTCGCGCGGCAGGTGATCGAGCGCGGGATCGCGGCCATCTATCTGATCGCGTTCGTGGCGGCGGCCCGGCAGTTCCGGGCGCTGACCGGGGAACACGGCATGCTGCCGGTACCGCGGTTCGTGGCGCGGCGACCGTTCCGGGTGGCGCCGAGCGTCTTTCAGCTGCACTACACCGACCGGTTCTACGCGACGGTGGCCTGGAGCGGGGCGGCGGTGTCGGCGGCCCTGGTGGCCGGGGCCGCGGATCTGCTGCCGCTGTGGGCGGCCGTGGTGGTGTGGCTGCTGGTGTGGGTGCTGTACCTGTCGATCGTCAATGTGGGGCAGGTCTGGTATTCGTTCGGGTGGGAGTCGCTGCTGCTGGAGGCCGGTTTTCTGGTCGCGTTCCTCGGTAACGACCGGGTGGCCCCGCCGGTGCTGGTGGTGTGGCTGGCCCGGTGGCTGGTGTTCCGGGTGGAGTTCGGGGCGGGACTGATCAAACTGCGCGGTGACAGTTGTTGGCGGGATCTGACCTGCCTCTACTACCACCACGAGACCCAGCCCATGCCCGGCCCGCTGAGCTGGTTCTTCCATCAGCTGCCGCGGCCGGTACACCGGATCGAGGCGGGGGCCAATCACGTTGCGCAATTGGTGGTGCCCTTCGGACTCTTCGCGCCACAGCCGATCGCGAGCGTGGCCGCCGGAATCATCATCGTCACGCAGCTGTGGCTGGTGCTGTCGGGCAACTTCGCCTTCCTCAACTGGCTGGTCATCGTGCTCGCCTGGTCCGCCGTCTCCGATTCCGCGGCGGCAACGGTGTTTCCGATACCCGCGGCACCGGCACTGCCGGACTCGCCGCTCTGGTTCACGGTGCCGGTGTTCGTCTTCGCGGCCTGCACCGTGGTGCTCAGCTACCTGCCGGTCCGCAATATGCTGTCGAGTCATCAGCGAATGAACCAGTCCTACAATCCTTTCCACCTGATCAATACGTTCGGCGCGTTCGGGGTCGTCGACCGCATCCGCTACGAGGTGGTCGTCGAGGGCACCGACGAAGCCTCGCTCACCGCCCACACCCACTGGCGCGAATACGAGTTCAAGGGCAAGCCCGGCGACCCCCGTCGGCTGCCCCGCCAGTGGGCCCCGTACCACCTGCGCCTGGACTGGCTCATGTGGTTCGCGGCCCACTCGTCCAGCTATGCCCGGCCGTGGTTCGACGGCCTCCTCCAGCGCCTGCTGCGCAACGACCCCGCCACCCTGCGCCTGCTGCGCCGCAATCCCTTCCCGGACGTCCCGCCCCGTTACATCCGCGCCCGGCTCTACGAGTACCGCTTCACCAGTCCCCGTGAACTGCTGGAGACCCATGCCTGGTGGGTGCGTGACCTGGTCGGCGAATACGCGCCGCCGATGTTCTCACCGCGCGTCTCGCGCGTGACCCGGACATAATGCGGCATGGGTTTCTTCAGGCCGCGCTGCCCGGTGGGGGAGGTGGAACGGCTCTGGGTCGAGGAGATGCTGTCCTGGTGCGCCACCCAATTCGGTACCAGGACGTTGCGCACCCCCGTCATCCTCCCGACCTCCGACTACTTCCCGGACACCTACTCGGGCGCCGAATCGCAGGCGCTCGCGGTCGTGGAGCGGGTGGTCCGGTACATGGGGGTGGGGCGGGATCGCATTGTCGTGGAACTCGATTCGGCCGGTGCGGCGCCGCCCGACCAGCTCATGCAGCTGGAGGGCGCGGCCCGCGGCGAGGCCGGGCACTACCGGCTCGAGCACGGGCGGGCGGTGGTGACGCTCGAACTGGCGCGCCTGCGCTCACCGGTCACCCTGGTGGCGACGGTCGCCCACGAACTCGCCCACGAGCGGCTGCTCGGTGAGCAGCGCATCGCGCCGGACCGGCACGACGGCGAACAACTCACCGATCTGGCCACGGTCTACCTCGGCCTCGGCGTCTTCAATGCCAATGCGGCCTTCCAGTTCTCGCAGAACAGCCGCGGCTGGCGCTCCCAGCGCCTGGGCTACCTCTCCCAGCCCATGTACGGCTACGCCCTGGCCTGCTGGACGGTCATGCGCGGTGACCCTCGCCCCGCCTGGTCGGCTCACCTCGATACCAACCCCCGCGTCTACATGAAGCAGTCCCTCAAATACCTGCGAGCCAACCCCGACGCCCTCCCGGGCTGGCGTGCCGCGGCGTTCGAATCCTGAAGCCGGCCTCCGGATCCGGAAGTCCGGATCCGAAGGCCGTGCGGCCGCGACTACGCGGTGCTGCTCGCGCTGCCGTTCTCCAGGTGACCGGCGAAGTGCCTGCGCCAGTTGGAGTTTCCGGAGAGGCTGAGCGTCAGGTCGTACCAGCCCTGGTCGAGCGGGGCCGTGATGTCGCGTTTGGATCCGGCGTCGATCGTGACCGGGGAACCGCCGCTCACCTGGACCGTCAGTGCCGAAACGCTGGAATTGCTCACGGTGACAATGAAAGTGGGCTGATCGGTGGTGCCACCGACGGCGGCGGTAGCGGTGAGCGCCGCGGTATCGGCGGTGCCCGCGGCCTCGACGAGGAATCCGTTGGGGGCGTGAATCGCGAAGTCGTAGGAGCCGCCGAGCTGGAATCGCTCCTGGGCGGTGCCGCCCGGTGCCACCACGGTCTGGCGGATCGAATTGTCGTGGTAGGCAAAGGTCTGGAACGGCATGGCCACCGTGCCCTGGTTGCCGTACCGGGTCGTCGCGGCGTTGCCGGCGACCTCCACCCAGGCGACCGGCTGATAAGGCAGCGGCCGGGCCTTGGCGCGGCCCGCGTCCTGGACCGGCATCTGCTGTCCGGCGGGGGAGGGCGGGGTCGGCTTGGGCAGGTTCTTCTGACCGGCCGCGCGGGCGCGCTCGGCATTGGCGTCGGGCAGGGTGGGAATACTGGTGTCGCGTCTGCCGAAATCGAAGCAGCTGGTGAGGTCGCCGCACACCGCGCGCCGCCAGGCCGAGATATTGGGTTCGGCGACGCCGGTCCACTGCTCCAGGAAGCGCAGTACCGAAGTGTGGTCGAACACTTGGGAATTCACATAGCCGCCGCGGCTCCATGGTGAGATGACGAGCATCGGTACCCGCGGTCCCAGGCCGATCGGCGACTGCCCGCCCAGCAGCGCCCCGGCCCGGCTGATCAGGGTGTCCATGGTCGCCGAGCCCGAGGCCAGCCCGAGCGTCGCGGAGCCGGAATTCAGGTCGGTGCCGGTGATCTCCAGCGACGGCAGGATCTCGTCGGGGGTGCCGGGCGGCGCGGTCGGCGGCACCACGTGGTCGAAGAAGCCGTCGTTCTCGTCGTAGTTGACGAGCAGTACCGTCGACTCCCACAGCTTCGGGTTGTCCCACAGGGCCTGCAGGACGCGCTGGATATAGGCGGCGCCGTCGGCCGGACGGTAGGCGGGATGCTCGGAGTAGCCGGCGGGCGCGACCACCCAGGACACCTGCGGCAGGGTGCCGGCGGCGCAATCGGAAATGAACTGCTGCAGCACGTAATCGACATTGGTGCCGTCGGTGCCGGACGGTGCGGGCGTCATGCCGGTGGTGGTCACCTTGGCACGGTCGGCCAGCTGGCGGACCGCGGGATCGGACGAGGCCGCCGCGTCGTGATACGCGCGGAACAGCCACAGCGGATTGTCGCCGAAGTCGGCGAGGAAGTCGCCGCCGCTGTGCGAGTCGGCGTACACCTGCCACGAGATTCCGGCCTGCTGCAGGCGTTCCGGATAGGTGGTCCAGGTGTAGACGGGCCGATAGTCCGGGGGATTGGACACGGCGGGCCCGCCCGCCCGGCCGCCGGCGTCGATGGTGCCGGTCCAGTGGAACAGCCGGTTCGGCGTGGTGGGTCCCTGGATCGAACAGAAGTAGTGATCGCAGATGGTGAACGCGGAGGCCAGTCCGCGATGGAAGGGAATGTCGGCCTCGGTGAAGTAGCCCATGGTCATCTTGGACTTGGCCGCGATCCAGGAGTGGTAGGCGCCATCGGCCCATGCCATGTGCGTGGTGTTCCAGTCGTGCGCCAGATCGCCGAGATCCTGCCCGTCCACCCGGCTGGTGTCGACGTGCCAGGGCAGCAGGAACCCGGTGCTGCTGAACGCATCCGGCTGGTGGAACGCGTCCCGGTTGTCGCCGCCCGCCGATCCGCTGCTGCTCCCGCTGCCCGACCCGCTGCTCGACCCGCTCGCCGAACCGCTGGCGCTCCCGGTGCCCGCCGATCCACTGCCCAGATCGGTCCCGGGTCCGCCGGCGAGGGCGGTGTCCATGGCTGCCTGCAGGATCGGGTCGTAGCCGCCGGCGGGTAGCCGCAGGGCGCGCTTGTCACCGAAACCCCGTACGCCGCTCATGGTTCCGAAGTAGTGATCGAAGGATCGGTTCTCCTGCATGAGGATCACCACGTGCTGGACCTGATCCAGGGAGCCCGAGCGCCCCGGTTCCGCCAGTGCCTCCGCCATGCCCTCCGGCAGCCCGGTCACCCCCGCCGCGCCCGCGGCCAGCATCGACCCCAGCACCGTTCGCCGATTCGTCCTGGCGAAACCACGCCCCATCAGAAATCTCCGATCCGTCGTCTGTCCCCAGCCATCGCGGCGCCGCAGACGCTACCGGCACGCCCGCCGGTCCGCAGCGCCCGAAACGTGTCCTGGCCAGCGCTTTTCGCTATAAGCGCGGATGGTGGGGGTGCCGTCGCGGAAAAATCGGTCCCATGAAGTTGGTCGGATGATCACCCCTGGGTCATGTAGAGGTGCCACGGTGGTCGCGTGCGGACGGAGACACAGGCGCGGCCGGCGCGCGCGGTGCGCTGGTTCCACCTGGTGTGCGACGAGGTGGTGGCGCGGCTGCCGTTCGGGCTGGGCCGGTTCGTGGCCCCGACCTTCGTCGGCTATCTGCTGGTGAGCGGGTTCACCTTCACGCTGGATCTGGTGGTACTGACCGCCCTGCACGGGGTCGCGGGCCTGGCGCTGCCGATCGCGGTGACCGTGGCCTATTGCACGGCATTCGGCGCGAGCTATCTGCTGAATCGGACCCTCAACTTCGAGTCGCACGCCGCGGTCGGTCCGCAGGTCGCCATCTATGTCGTGGTGGTCGCGGTGAACTACCTGGTGTTCATCCTCGGCGTGACCAGCGGGGTGGCCGCCCTCGGCATCGACTACCGAATCGCCCGCATCCTGGGCGGCCTCGGCGAGGGTTTGTTCATGTACGCGTCGATGCGGCTGCTCGTCTTCCGGACCTGGTCCCTGTCCAGCCGCCGCTCGCGTCGTTAGCGCGAGTGTTCGATACCCGGCCACCAGCGCTACCAGCGACGACAAGTCAGCGGGGCTGGACGGGGGTGGGCTGGACGGGCATATAGGTATGGCTTACCTTGGCAGCCGTGAGTGTTGCCGAAGCTGTGCCGAATCTGCTGATCTGCCTGCGGGAGGGCCTGGAGGCGGGGCTCGTGGTGACCATCCTGCTGGCCGCCGTGCGCCGGCTGTCGACACCTGAACGCCCGGTCTCGACCACGCCGGTCTGGCTGGGCGTGCTCGGCGCGATCTCGGTGGCCGGGAGTTTCGCCGCCGTGCTGACGTATTCGACTGCCGCACTGACCAGTTCGGCCCGGGCCGCCGTCGCGGGCGTGCTGAGCGTGCTGGCCGTGGCCCTGGTCACCGCGATGATCTTCTGGATGCGGCGCACCGGGGCCTCGCTGTCGGGACAGCTGCGCGGCGAGGTCGCGCGGGCCGCGGGACTGGGCGCGGGCGTGCTCGCGGTGACGGCGTTCCTGGCCTGCGGGCGCGAGGGCCTGGAGACCACGCTGTTCGTGTGGACGGCCATCAAGGCGGCCGGATCGACAGCCGCTCCGCTGGTCGGCGCGGCCCTCGGACTGGGTATCGCGATCGCGCTGTGCTGGTTGCTGTTCCGGCGCGCGGTACGGCTGAACCTCGGTGTCTTCTTCAACCGGACCGCCGTGCTGCTCATCATCATCGCCGCGGGCGTGCTCGCCTACGGCCTCGGTGACCTGCAGGAGGCGGGCTGGCTGCCGGGCGCGCGCTGGATCGCGTTCGACCTGACCGCGCACGTCGACCCGAACTCGTGGTGGGTCTCGATCATCACCGGCATCACCAACCTGTCGCCGAAGATGACGGTGCTGCAGGTGGTGGCGTGGATCGCCTACCTGGCCACCGTGATTCCGCTGTTCGTCCGGGCGGGCCGCACCCCTTCGATCGAGGCCGGGCCGGTGGCGAAGCCGGAAACCGAGCCCGCCGACGAGAAGCCGGAATACGAGCCTGCGCACGCGGATTGGTGGGAGCGGATCGCCGGTCCGCGTCCGGTGCTGGTCGGCGCGACCCTGGTGCTGGTCCCGGTGCTGGCCGCCGGCACCGCCATCGCCCTGCTGCCGTCGGGCGGCTCGAACACCGCGCGCACGGTCACCGTGACCGCGGATGCGTGTGCGCCGGAATGGACCTCGGCGCACACCGGCACCCAGACCATCGCGGTGCACAACACGTCCGGCAAGTCCGGCGAGATCGATCTGGTCGACGCGGACGGCGCGGTGGCCGGTGAGATCGAGAACATCGGTCCCGGCACCACCGCCGAGCTGACCGCGACCCTGAATCCGGGCAGCTACACCATCGTCTGCCTGATGTCGGGCCGCCCGTCGCTGTCCTCGCCGCGCGTACAGGCCACCGGTCCGCAGACGGACGCGCCGCCGGCCTTCAAACCCGCGCGCGCCAGCGAACTGCACGGGCCGAACGAGGCCTACCAGGCGTACGTGCGGGGCGTGCTGACCCGTCTGACCGGTGCCGTCGGTACGGTCGGCCGGGATCTGCGGGCGCGCAATATCCCCGCCGCGCAGGCCGATTGGTTGCTCGCGCTGCAGGAGTGGGAGCGGGTCGGCGCGTCGTACAACAGCTTCGGCGAGGCGGGGACGGCGGTCGACGGGCTGCCCGGCGGTCTGCCGGACGGCGTCAAAGATCCGGGATTCACCGGCCTGCACCGCCTCGAATACGGCCTCTGGCACGGCCAGGGCCCGGATCAGCTGCTGCCCGTGGTCGACAAGCTCACCGCGGATATCGCCGCGATCGGGGACAAGCTGACCAGCACCGATATCGCCGGTGATCCGGCCACCCTGCCGGTGCGCGCCCACGAGATCCTGGAAGACGCACTGCGCGACCATCTTTCGGGCCTGGACGATCAGGGTGCGGGCGCGGCCTATCCGGCGACGCTGGCCGATGTCGAGGTCACCCGCACCGTCCTGGATCAGCTCGCCGTCCCGCTGGACGAGCGTGACCCGCAGCTGCGCCCCGACCTCGGGACCAAGCTGGACCGGCTGCGCGCCGCCCTGCTGGCCACCCAGGACAACGGCCGCTGGCGCGCGCCCGCGCAGACGCCGCAGGCCGCCCGGCAGGCGGTGCTCGCCGCGATCGGCGCCGCCCTGGAAGCGCTGGACCGCGTGCCGCGGCTGCTGGAAACCAAAGCGAACTGACTCTCTACGAAGGACCGAGGCCATCACCATGACTGTCAGCCGCCGCCGCTTCCTCTCCGGCGCCGCCGCGGGCGCCGCCGGAACCGCACTGACCGCAGGCGTTCTCGTCGAGGGCGCCCGCGTGGACGCCGCCGCCGCGGGCGGGCAGGCCACGACCACACCGGCCTACCCGTTCCACGGCGCGCATCAGGCGGGCATTCTCACCCCGGCTCCGGCCGATCGCCAGAACGCCTCCTGCTTCGCCGCATTCGACGTGACCGCCGCCAACCGCGCCGAACTCGCCGACCTGATGAAGACGCTCACCGAGCGCGCCCGCGCCCTCACCGCGGGTGGCCCGCCACCGGATCTGGGCCCGAGTCACCCGCCCGCCGACAGCGCCGTCCTGGGACCCGACATCCCGGCCGACGGCCTGACCGTCACCACCGGTGTCGGTGCGAGCCTGTTCGATCAGCGGTACGGGCTGGCTTCCCAGAAACCCGCGCACCTGACGCCGATGCGGATCTTCCCCGACGACTCCCCGGAAGCGGCCTGGATGCACGGTGATCTGCTGCTGCAGCTGTGCGCCCACAACCCCGACACCATCCATCACGCCATCCGCGATCTCACCCGCCACACCCGCGGCGGGATCCAATTGCGCTGGAAGATCCAGGGTTACAACTCCCCGCCGCGGCCGTCCGGCACCGGCCGCAATCTGCTCGGCTTCAAGGACGGCACCGCCAATCCGACCGGCTCCGACGCCGCCGCTCTGATCTGGGCCGACAGCCCCGACGAGCCCGCGTGGACCCGGGGCGGCACCTATCAGGTGGTCCGTCTCATCCGCATGCTGGTGGAGTTCTGGGACCGCGTCTCGATCGCGGAGCAGGAGAACATGTTCGGCCGCCGCCGCGAATCCGGCGCGCCCCTGGACGGCACCAAGGAATTCGACGTCCCCAACTACGCCGCTGATCCCGACGCCACCGTCACCCCCGCCACCGCCCACATCCGCCTGGCCAATCCCCGCACCCCCGACACCGCCGACCAGCAGCTGCTGCGCCGCTCCTACAACTACGACCTCGGCGTCGACCCGAACGGCAATCTCGCCACCGGGCACATCTTCACCTGCTTCCAGCAGGACATCCAGCGCCAGTTCGAAACCATCCAGACCCGTTTGGCCGGAGAGCCTTTGACCGACTACGTCCAGCCCTTCGGCGGCGGCTACTTCTTCGTCCTGCCGGGCGTCACCGACACCAAGGACTGGTACGCCCGCACACTGCTGAGCTGATCCGGCACCGCCCGGGCCGAGTCAGACGGTCAGCACGGTATGGATTCGGTTGCCGGGGTCGATGGTTCGGCGCAGCGCGGCCAGGAGCGGGTAGTTCTGTCCGTAGTAGCGGCTGAGGGGATCGCCGGGTTCGAGGTAGTTGGCATAGGCCCCCACCGAGAACGGTGCGAAGAGCTGGTGGGCGGCGGTGACCCAGGCCTGGGCGGTGTCGTGCGGGATCGGTTGGTAGGCGCCCCATTCGACGAGGGCGGCGTGGTTGCGCCAGGGGAAGGCGGCAGCGGTGGGTGCGGTATCGCGGATCGCGCCGTCGAGGGTGTTGATCTGCACCCAGCCGGTGCCGCCGGCGCGCGAGAAGATCGTCAGGGCTTCGATGATGCGGGCGATGGCGTCGGGGGTGAGCTCGGAGACGACGTCGGAACCATTGGTGAAACTCGCCCGCGGTGAGGTGGGGCTGCCGCCCGCCAGATACATGATGGTGTCCATGTGATCGAGGGTCTGCGTGTCGATGGTCGACGGTTGCAGACCGATCGCATCCGTCAGCGCGGCCGCGGCCTGCTCGCCGGACCCGGCCGGGCAGACCAGCTGCATCCAGCAGTCCAGGCTGCCGTTGCCGTCGGCGTCGACGCTCACGTCGGCCCACTGGGAGCGGTCCGCGGACTGCAGCCACGTGCACCAGCCGGCGATCACCTGCGCGGCGCTGTCGCCGGGAAAGGTCAGGCGCACCAGGTCTTTCGACGTCGCGGGACAGGTGTCGAAGGTCAGCGAGGTGACCACGCCGAACAGTGGGCCGCCGCCGCGCAGCGCCCAGAGCAGGTCCGGGCGGGAGGTCTCGGAGACCTCGGCGACGGTGCCGTCGGGCAGCACGAGCGTCGCCCCGGCGAGCCGGTCGCAGGTGAGGCCGTAGGCGCGGGATTCGAAGCCGAGGCCGCCGCCGAGGGCGAGTCCGCTGATGCCGACATCCGGGCACATACCGGTCGGGATGGTCAGATCCGACCGGTCGAGCTCGCGGTAGACCTCGTACAACGTGTGGCCCGGTCCCACCACCGCCTGTCCCGCATCGACATTCACGCCGGTGAGCTGCCGGACGTCGATGATCATCGCGCCGTTCGTCGTCGACACACCCGCATAGGAGTGCCCGCCGGACCGAGCGGCCACGGGCAGGCGGTATTCGGCCGCGAAACTCATGGCGGACACGACATCGGCGGTCGAGGCGACCTGCACCACGGCAGTGGGTGTTTCGCTGTCGAACCGGGTGTTGAAGACCTGCTTGGCCATCTCGTAGCCGGTGTCGCCGACCCGGACGACGCGACCGCGGATGAGCCGCTCCAGCCTGCTCCAATTCGGTTTGACCGCACCGGTTCCGGAGGCGACCGAGACGGGATCGGCATCGGAGAGGCCGGTGAATCCCCACCCGGCCAAGGCGATTCCCAGTGCGCCACACAGAAATGTGCCTCGCGAGAAGCCGGCATCCGTCGCCCGTACGGATCTCACTCTGCGCATGTGCCCTCCAGGCTCGGAGCTAGCCGGAAAACCATGGCGGGCAACAGATGCACGCCTGCCCGGGACGTCGTCTATGTGTGGTTTGCCGCAATTTCCTGCGGATGATCAACAGCCGCCAGGTAATTGTGCCGACCACCCGGGGGGCGAGGCATGAGTTCGACCTAGGCCTAAGACAACTCACAGGCAACCGTGACCGAATTGCCCGCGTGTCGCTCTAGGTCGTGAGTTTGAAGGAGTAGTGGCCTCGGAGGAGTTGTGGCCTCAGAGATAGGCCCCGCAGTAGGGCCATGCCCCGGGACCCTCGTGCGCGAGGATCCGTTCCGCGATGCGGATCTGCTCCTCGCGACTGGCGTCGGCGGGATTCCCCCTGCCGCCGTACGCCTTCCAGGTGCCCTGGCTGAATTGCAGGCCACCGTAGTAGCCGTTGCCGGTGTCGGCCCCCCAATCCCCGCCCGCCTCGCACTGGACGACGGCATCCCAGTCGTGCCAGCCGGTGGCGAATGCGGTTGCGGCCGGCCCACAGGTCAAGGCCGTGATCCCAACCGCGAGAGCTAGAAGGTGAGCAGGTCTTCGAAACGAGTGCTGTCCGATCATGGCGTATCTCCGCCCTGGTAGCCGAACTCGCGGGAAAGACAACCAGCCGATCGTAGCTGAAGATTTGCTAGGATTCTATATTTTAGTATTGACCTGGTAATTAGTTGGTTTGCAGGCGGAAGTCGGCTGGGTCGGGCTCGGACAGCATGGACTCCATGGTGGCGCGGTCGAAGGGGAGCAGGTCGATGCTGCCGCCCTCGGTGAAGTACCAGGAGTTGCAGCCGGTGTTCCACACCGTGGGGCCCATGGCCGCGGAGACCTCGGTCTCGAACCGGTCGGTGGCGTCCTCGGTGACCTCGACGGTGTCGAATTCGCCTGCGCTCCAGCGCTGGATCCACCGGGTGATGTAGCGGGCGGTCACCTCTGCGGCGTGGTGCAGTGGAATGGAACCGGTGGGGGAGTGGGGGCCCAGGACCGTGAAGAAATTGGGGAAGCCGGGGATCGCGGTCATCCGGTAGGCGCGCGGGCCCTTCGCCCAGGCGTCGTCGATCGAGATGTCGTCGCGGCCGGTCAGATTCATCGGCCGCATGTAGTCGTGGGCGCGGAAGCCGGTGGCGAGGACGATCAGATCGAGCTGGTGGTGGCGGCCGTCGGCGGTGCGGATGCCGGTCGGGGTCACCTCCTCTATGGCCGTGGTGATCAGCTCGGCATTGCGGGCGCGCAGCGCGCGATAGTAGGTGCCGGACAGCACCTGCCGCTTGCACAGCGGCTCGTAGTCGGGGGTGAGCTGTTCGCGCAGCTCCGGCTGGAGGATCTGCGCGCGCAGGCTCAGCCGGGCGTACTCCTGGACCGCCCGTCGTCGCCAGCTCGGCCGGGTCACCACGTCGGTGAACAGCCGGGCTCCCGTCATACCTGCCCGGTAGAGCGCGCGATTCACCTGTGGCAGCCGGTTCAGCACCGCGCCGACGATCGCGGGCTGCGGGATCTGCATCGGAGCCCAGATCACCCACTGCGGGCTGCGCACGAAGTGCGTGACGCGCTCGGCCTCCGGCTGCAGCGCCGAAACCACCTGCACGCCGGTCGAACCCGTGCCGATGACCGCGATCCGCCGCCCGGCGGTCGCCACGCTGTCGTCCCAGCGCGCGGTGTGCAGCACCTCGCCGGTGAACTCGGACAGTCCGGGCATATCCGGCACCGCCGGATGATGCAGCACGCCGGTGGCCGCGATGACGAAGTCGGCCTCGTAGCGGCTCCCGTCGCCGGTCTCGACGAGCCACCCGGATCCGCTGAACGTCGCCGCCACCACCTCGGAATTCAGCCGCAGATGCGGGCGCAGCCCGTACTGCTCGGCCACATCGGCGAGATACCGCTGGATCTCCGGGCCGGGCGCGAAGATGTGCGACCAGTCCGGTTTCGGCGCGAACCCGAACTGGTACAGCTGGGAGGGCACGTCACAGGTCAGTCCGGGGTAGTGGTTCCAATGCCACACCCCGCCGACATCGGACCCCTTCTCCAGGATTACGAAGTCGTCGAACCCATTGCGCTGCAACGTGATCGCACTCGCGATGCCGGACACTCCGGCCCCGATGATCACGATGCGAGGCTGCCGCGCCGCACCCATCCCAACCTCCTTGTTGGATACCCCAGGAACTCAAATACTGACGGTATTTGGAACCGGTAGGTATGTCAATCGGCTGGTGACGGGAGGTGGCGCGGCGGCACCGCGATCAGCGTCAGCAGCCCCGTTGTGATGGGCGTGACCATCCCGGCACAGCGCGAGACGTCCGGGTCCGTCCTCGGTCCTGATCCTCAGGACTGCTTGATCGAATAGGAGCCGACGGCGTTCCCGGTCAGCTGCCAGCCGCCCGTCACCTGGGTGAGGGTGAGGTCGGAAACATTGGTGGACTGCACATTCGGGCGCGCGGCGCCGGGGTACCAGGCCTCCACCCGGCCCGTGCCGGTACCGGTGAAACCGGTGGCGCCGACCGTACTCAGGGTGCCCGGGACCGCGCGCGGGTAGGCGCGGGCCAGCGGCCGGGCGTACCCGGCGGCCTGGCCGAGCGACGCGCCCGACGGGCAGGAGATGCGGTTGAGATTGCCCTGCGGCTGGTTCGTATTGCCGTCGCGCACCGTGTGCGGGTCACCGCAGGCCTGCTTCCACGACCACCACGACCCGCCCATGCGATTGGCATCGAGCTGGTCCACGAACCGATCCACCTTGGCCGCATCGGAATTCGGATCCCCGAACCAGCCCCACTCGCCGCTCCACACCGGCGCCCGGTACTTGGCGGCGGCGTCGAGGGCGATCTTGAAGCCCACCTCGATGGTCGGGAAGGCGTTCACGATATTGATGGACTCGCTGTACAGATGCGGCGAGAACACCGCCAGCGGATCGGCGATGTAGTGCGCCGGCGGTGTGGCGTCGATGCCGATGGCCGACCAGATCGCGCTGGGCTCGAAGATGGCCAGGTGCGGCCGGCTGCCGCGCTCGGCCTGCCGGATGGCGGCAATCACCCGCTGGTAGTACCTGCCGAGCTGGTCGGCGGCCGAGAACGGGTCGCGCAGACCGGGATTGGGCTCGTTGAGCAGGTCGTAGCCGGCAATCGCGGGCTCGTCCTTGAATTCGGCGGCCAGCTTCGCCCAGGTGTCGACCAGGTGGCCCTGAATGCCCTGGGTGTCGTCGTAGAAATTCTGGAAGGCGCGGGCCACGGCGGGCGCGGTCTCGCGGACGCCACCGAAGTTGCAGGTGGTCCAGCCGTCGGTGAGGGTCGCCCACGCGGGCGCGCCGTCCCAGCCGATGCCGGGCTTCATGAAGGGCGGGCAGCTCTGCCCCCTGGGTGAGCCGACGGCCTTGCCCCAGGCGTCCTGGTGCATGTCCAGCACGGTGTAGAGGCCGTTGGCCTTGGCATCGTCGACCGCGGTGTGGATGCGGGCCAGATAGGCCGGGTCGAACGCGCCGGGGGTGGGTTCGAGCGCCGACCAGGCCAGGTTCAGCCGCACCACGTTGAAGCCGAGCTCCGCCATCTGCGCGAAGTCGGTCCGGTCGAGCGGCGCGACGGTCGGCAACGCCGGATCGTTCTGCGCGTAGTCGTTGAGCTGGTTGACATTCACGCCGCGCAGCAGCACCGTGCGCCCGGTGACATCGGCGATGGCGCCATTGGCGACCGTGAGCTGAGGCAGGGTCCAGCCGCCCGGCTCCGCCGTCGCTTCCTGGGCTGTGAGGCCGGTGAACAGCAGCGCCGCCGCGACGGCGGACGCCAGAACTCGGCCCCGTATCAGCATGTCCTACCTCTCCCTGGCGTGAAATCGCGAGGATTTCTCCGGGCGATACCCGGTGCGTGCACGGAAAACCTAGTGGCACAAGGGCTCCGAGAGAAACATCGGTTCCGAACGGATTGACAAGTCCGGGTTGTCAATAATGTTCCCCGCTACTGCACCGCGGGCAAGGACCGCACCGGCTGGGCCGCCTACCTGCAGTTGAAGCACAAGCTGATCCAGTAGCCGCCCGGCGGCGGGCTGTCAGGAGTCGCCGGCGTCCAGGGGATGGAGCCGGCCCCGGGAACGGACGATCGGCAGCTGGTGCTGCATCTGCCAGTTCTCCATGGTCAGCGAGTACAGCCCGCCTCGAACCCGCAGGCGCGATTGCATATCCAGTGGCAGCGTGTACGTCACGGCCCCGGCTTCCCACATGGTCCGGAAGTCGGGGAATCGCTCCAGCCGTTCGTGGTATTCCTGCGCCCACGAGGTGTGGCCGTAGCGCCCCATGAATCCTCGATGGGTGGCGACTCCGATCCCCACCTGGTCATTCCAGTTGATCATGATTTCCCGAGCCTCGTCGGTGAACGACCACTCGAGCATGTACGTCCCCGGCCGATGCGTCGGGAAGGTGTCGTAGTAGGCCTGATTCGCCGTGATCAGCCGGCGCTGCGGCGCGTAGAAGGACACGAGATCGGCTGCCGCCTCGGTCATTTCGGTGTCCATGATGGGTGTCACCGCGGTCTCGAACACCTCGAAATCCGGGATCTCCAGGGCCGGGCCGATTCCGGTGATGGACGGGTAGGGCGAGGCGTAGCCGGCCAGATCGCAGATATAGCGCCACTCGTCGTCGCTGGCCTGATAGGTCGTCGCCAGCACCCGCAGGATCCCGGCGTCGACCTGTCCGACCTCGTCGCGCTCGACCTTGGTCAGGTAGCTGGCGGTGATATGCGCTTCGGCCGCAGCCTTTTCCCGGCTGAACTTGCGCGCCGCGGGAAGCTCGCCGGTCTCGTGCCTGTGGACCTCTTCGCGCTTGCGCAGAAACGTAAGATGCTGCCCCAACGACTGTTTCGTGGGCTCGTTCACCACTCTCGGCGGATCCTCTCTGGGTACTGCATGCAACGCGATTGTATATACGGGCCGGGGATGTTCGGTTCGGGTCGCGCCGGACCCGCCCTGATACATTCCGAAACATGGGGTACGAGATCGGCTCTCCGGCAGACAATTTGGCGACCGAGGTCACCGAATTGACCGATAACTTCTTCGATGAGCCGCACACGGTGTACGACCAGCTGCGGGCCAGGGGAGCGGTGCATCGGGTCCGCCTGCCGGATTCCGGACTCGGATGGCTGATCACCGATTACGACGTCGCCAAGGCCGCGTTCACCGATCCCGCCATCAGCAAGGTACTCAAGTCCCCCGGCGCCAAGGCCACGGTCGCGGCGGAGGGCGGCGACCGGCATCTCGGCGGCAGCATGTTCGCGGACATGATGGTCTTCTACGACCCGCCGGAGCACACCCGCCTGCGCGGCCTGGTCAACCGGGCCTTCAGCGGACGGGCCATGGCCGAGCTGTCGCCGCGGATCAGCGAACTCGCCGACGAGTTGCTCGCCGACTTGGCTTCCGACCGTGGCGAAGTCGTGGATCTGCTGGAACGTTTCGCCGTCCCGCTCGGCATGTCGGTGATCTGCGAACTACTCGGTGTCCCCAGCACGGACCGCGACGCCTTCCAGCGCTGGTCCACCTCACTGTTGTCCAGCGAGGAGAGCAACGAGGCCCGCGCCACCGCGGTCATGGATTTCGTCCGCTACATCGACCAGCTGATCCGCACCAAGGACGCGACCCCCGGCCGGGACCTGCTCTCCGAACTCATCGCCGCCCGCCAGGACGACGACCGCCTCAGCCACCGCGAACTGATCAGCATGGTCTTCCTGCTCCTGGTGGCCGGCTTCGAAACCACGGTCAACCTGATCGGCAACGGCGTCGCAATCTTCCTGGCCGACAAGAACCTTCACCAGGCCCTTCTCGCCGACCCGGACCGCATCCCCGCCTTCATCGAGGAGGTCCTCCGCTTCGAAGCCCCCGCCACCGAAGCAACCTTCCGCTACACCACCGCCCCCACCACCCTCGGCGGCATCGAAATCCCCCAGGACCAACTCGTCCTCATCTCCATGGCGGCCGCCGACCGCGACCCCACCCAATTCCCCGACCCCCACCGCTTCGACCCCGACCGCTCCCCCAACCACATAGCCTTCGGCCACGGCATCCACCGCTGCGTAGGCGCCCCCTTGGCCCGCACCGAAAGCGCCATCGCCCTCACCCGCCTCCTATCGACCTACCCCAACCTCGAACTCGCCCCCGACACGGACCTCCATTGGCGCAAAAGCCTCATCGTCCGAGGCCTCACCGCCCTCCCGGTCCGGTTGCGATAATCCGGCAGCGATCTTTCGAGCCCGGACTGGTCGGACCGACCGTGCACCGCTCACCGATTTGGAGCTGGCAACCGCTGTTGTCTCGGGCCTGCGATTACAGGTCGTGCGCGTCCGTCGGCGGGCATGTTCGGAGACGGCTACGTGCGCTGGAATCACCGTTGGTTCGGTCAGGGCGGCGTGACGGCTGAACCAGCGCAGGCGGTGGCCGTCAGCGTGGTTGCGGCGGAGGTGAAAGCGATCAGGTATGCGGTCGCTGGGTGGGTGTTATTGCGCAGCAGCCGATTCCGGCTCCAGCCGAGCACTGACACTACGAGCATGAGTGCCGCCGCGGCGGGGTCGGCCGCATGCATGTTGTTTACTCCGTAGCTCGGTGCGGCCTGGTGACTCAGCGCGATTTGACTGGCAGGATCGCCAGAGCGCCCAGGGCCGCGATCGCCGCGACGAACGGATAGAGCGCCCCGTAGCCCCCGAAGGCGGTGACGATCGCGGCTGCGGTCATCGGAGCGATGGTGTTCGGGAGGGTGGCGGCGATATTGAGGATGCCGAGATCGGTTGCGGCACTGTCCTCCCGGGGCAGCACCTGGGTGACCAGCGCCTGATCGACGGCAAGGAAGGTGCCGAATCCGATGGTGAGCACCACGATCGAGCAGATTATGCCGCCCCGGGTCGGAGAGATGAGCGGGATCAGGGCCGACCCGGCGATGATCAGTCCGCCGACGAGGACGATCGGTTTGCGGCGGCCGATGCGGTCGGAGAGCGGTCCGGAGATGCTGATGGCGAGCAGGAAGCCGGGCAGGCTCGAAATGCTGAGCACCGGGGCCAGATGCGTGGCGTCGTGGACGCTGAGCCCGATGTAGTCCTCGAGGATGTAGAGCTGGTAGGTCAGCACCATGTAGTAGCCGCCGCAGATGAGAAAGCGGCCGAGGAACACCCACGCGAAATCGGGGTGCTGAACCGGATTGATCCACAACGATCGCAGAAACGAGCCGATGGAGAGGTCAGGTCGGCTCACGCCCCGGTTGTCACGATCGGGATTGAGGACGAGAAAGGCCATCGCGATCACTAGCAGGGCGATCGCCGCCACCACATAACCGAGCGGGATTCGAGTCGCGAAACTCGCACCGAACGCGGGCGCGAGAATGGCGGCGGTAATGGTGCCGAGGCCGGCGAGCGCGGAATAGCGGCCGCGGCGATCCACGGGAACGCGATCGGGCTGGATGGCCGTCAAAGGCCCTTGGAACGCATTGAATCCAACATGCACGACGATCGCCGCGACGAGCAGCATCGCCACGGATCGGGAGGCACCGGCGGCGACCAGACCTACGCAGCCGACCAGCGCGCCTATGGCCATCCACGGCATCCGGGCTCCCCATCGGGTTCGGGTGCGATCGGAGAAGAGGCCGATGAGCGGCTGGGCCACCATCGACGCGGCGGCGATCGCGACATGGACCATGGCGAGCTTCTCGACCTTGTTCGCCGGGTCGAAGCCCTGAATCTGCAGTGCCGCAAAGTAGCCCACGATGCCGTAGGAGAACTGCGGGGCGGCGCTGGCCAGCGGCACGGTCATGAACAGGCGGCGCAAGGCCTGCGACCGCAGCTCCTCCTCGGCAGCGTGCAGGGGCGGGGTTGCCGTGGTGGGAGGCGTGCTTCCGGCGGCGGAGGGCTGTGAAGTCATCGAAGTCCTTGCATCTGGGGACGATTGACAGGCTATGACATTAGTGCCATAGTGAGCTCCACTCAACTAGTGGAATACTAAGAAGTTCTGAAGGGAGTGCCGCCTCGTCGGCGCCATTGCCCGATGCTCGGGCAGTCGTGGCGACCGAAAATTCCGTGTCATTGCACGAGAGCTCTCGTGGATATATTTGATGCGGTATCCAAGAATTGCTTCGTATATTGCTGAAAAGCATTGGCCGTGACCTTGTTTGTGCGGGTCGCGGCCATTTTTGTATGGTTTCCGGCAGTCTGGCGAGGCCGGTTGCAAAATTTGATGCGAATAATCCGAAAGCTCGGTATTCGACTGTTCGGTGATCTAGTCTTCGTCACTAGCGCGCGCTGGCTGTGGAATTCTTCCGCGACCTATATTCCGCTTGTCCAATTCTCGATGAGGAATTCGATGAAGATTAGAAATGGAATCTGTGCGGCGACAACGGTCGCCGCTGTCGCCGTGGCCGCCGCCGCGGTTGCCGCCCCGAGTTCGGCAGCTCCTGCTCCAGCGCAGCCGGACGCCGTCGCCGCGGCCCTCGCGGCCGGATACCGGGCGACAACCGACGGCGGCAGCATGGTCGCCACCATCACGGACGGAAGCTTCACCATCGACGACACCACGCATGTCGTGGCGCTGCGCGATACTCATGGCGCGGTGAAAGACACTGTGCCGCTGGCCTTTGCGGTCGACGGGCAGCAATTCTCGATCGACGCCCGGATCTCGGCCGACGGCCGGTCGCTGCGGATGACCCCACAGGTGCCGCCCGGGGTGCCGAGCGCGACCGCGGTCGCCTCGCCGCTCGAGAACCAGCTGGCCATGAACGATCTGATCAACTCGGTGAGCTTCGGCCTGTCGGCCGGATCGCTGATCGGCACCGTCATCGGCGCGGTCATCGGCGTCGGCGCGGGCCTGGCGGTCTCGGGAGCCTCCTGTGTGGTGCTGAGCATCGGATGCGTACTCGCTGTCGTCCCGATCGTGACCCTGCTCGGCGGCGTCGGCGGGCTGGCCGGGCTCGTGCTCGGCGGCGCACCGGGTTTGGCCGCGGGTCTGTGGAACTACTACACCACCATGCAGGCGGCCCCGGGGCACAGCAAGTACGCCGATCAGCTCCCCGGCTTCAACCAGCCCGAGCCCGCCGACGGGGGTGCGCAGTGAGGTTGCACAGGAAGACTCTGGTCCTGGCCACAGCCGTGGCCGTGTCGACGGCCGCCGCGGTCGCCGCCGCACCGGCGTCGGCCGATGCCGGAGCGGCGGATTCGGTCGTGAACTTCCACGCCGATATGCAGAACGGCTGGGTGGCAACCTCTTTGGATGCCGGGCAGTTCGCGCCCGTGCCGGACGGTGGCTCCATCGTGATCCTCGACGACGGCGGGCAGACGGTCGGCCGGATCCCACTGGCCTTCCGGCTGGCCGACCGGGAATACGCTGTCCAGCAGGAGATCTCGGAGGACGGCCGCACCCTGCGGTTGGCCGCCGACCTGGGTGGGAGCGCGCCGCCGGCACAGCCGGTGGCCTCGCCCCTGGAAAACCAGCTGGCCGCCAATGACGCCTTGTCGAAACTGGGACTCGCGGCCGCGGTCGGCCCGCTGGCGGGCGCCGCCGCCGGCGCTGTCCTCGGGGCCGTCGTCGCACTGGCGACGTGCGCCGTCCTGACGATCGGCTGCCTGCTGACCGGACTACCCATCATCGGAGTGTTCGCCGGTGCGGGCGGCCTGGCCGGCACCATTCTGGCCGGCGGTGGCGCGGCGGCCTACGGCGCCTGGAACTATCTGAACACCTTGGCGGCCGAACCCGGCAAGAGTCAGTACCACAAGGACGGATACGGCACCGACGGCGCCGGAGTGCCCGACTCGGTGCTGCGAGTGCCCAAGCTGGCGACCGGTTCCAGCGGCGGCAGCAGCAGCGGCAGCGGCAAGCACTGACCGTTCTACTTCGACGCCCCGGGGCTGGAGCCCCGGGGCGTTGGCACATCCGGATCAGCGTCCGTCCGGCGCGGCCGAGCCTCCGAGCTGGGCCATGATCTGATCGGGGGTGGCTCCGAATCGGGCTGCCTGCGCGAGCATTTCGGCAGGCGGAGTGAACAGGATCATGCTCGGGGTGTAAGTCCCGTCGATGCGCGCCAGCAGATATCGCGCCGCGCCCGACACGTATTCCCCGTTGGACTGCACGGCCGCGTCGATGGCCGCGCGGTGTGGACCGATCTGCGCATCGGAGAGAGCCGTCAGCGCCGAGAGCGCTTCGAGCCGGACCGGCCGTGGCTGCGCGGCATCCAGGTACCCGGCCAGGCGGGTGACCGCGTCGGCATCCTCCACGTAGCGTGCCAGGGTCTCCAGGCTGGGGATCATGACGAACGGATCGGGCTCGCTCGCAACGAGACTCCGCAACCGGGACGCGATCTTCTCGTCGATCGCACCTGCGGCGAGAATGCCGATGGCAGCCCAGCGGCGCACGGTGGCATCGGAATCATCGAGCGCGGCGACGAATACCGCCGTGCTGCCAGGGCGTTGTTCCGTGACCGCGTCGGCGATGTCGAGCACTCGTTCGAGCGGGTAGGCGCCGGGTACCCGGCTGGCGTCGTAGCCCTCGTGCGGCGAGCCTTCGGGCAGAAACCCATTGTCGTGGACCGCGATCAGGTGCGCGCGCAACGCTGTCGCGAGCCGCTTCTCCACTCCGGCGTACTGCGGGTCACCGGCCAGATTCCGCACCTGATCCGGATCGGTCTCGGTGTCGTACAACTCGATACCCGGTTTCGCCTTCCAGAAGACGGATTGGACGGCGTCGAGCCGTCCCGCGAGATGCTCTGTCTCCCAGGACTGGTAGCCGGCCGCGATCCACGCGAACGGCTGATGCCGGCCATAGGGCCGATGCGGGTGATAGTTGCGGATGTAGCGGTATCGCTGGTCGCGGACGCTGCGGATGAGGTCGTATCGCTCGTCCATCCGGCCGCGGCCCCCGAACGCGAGCGACGTGTACGGGTCGAACTCGGTGTGCGCCAGGCTGTTTCCGCGCATGTGGGCGGGCAGCTGGGCACCGGCCAGGTCGATCACGGTGGCGGGAATTCTGTCGGTGGTAACGGCCGCGCCGACTCGAGTGCCCGGGGCAGGGAAAAGCCCTCGATAGGGCTGGGGCGCTCGGATGATGAGCGGGACCTGCAGTCCTTCGTCGTAGCAGAAGCGTTTCGACCGCGGATTGACACCGCCGTGGTCCGAGGTGTGGATGACGATCGTCGTATCGGCTAGTCCGTCCTCGTTCAGCTGGGCGAGCAGATCACCGACGAAGGCGTCCATCGCGTCGATGTTGTCGTAATAGCGGGCGATATCGCCTCTGATCTCGGGGGTGTCCGGAAGATAGGCGGGCACGCGGACGAACTCGGGGTCGACCCGAGCGGGCACGGTCCGCCGGAACACCGAACTCTCGTGCGTGCCATCGAAATTGAACACTGCCAGGAACGGCGTGCCTGGCGCGCGGTTGCGCCAATGCGCGGTGCGGGACGACTCGTCCCAGATCACATCCGGATCGACGTCGCAGTTGTAGTCGGTCTTGGCGTTGTTCGTGCAGTAGTAGCCCTGCTCGCGCAGGATTTCCGGATAGGTCCGCAGCCAGGACGGCATCGGCGCGGTGGCGCGCATGTGGTTGGCCGGCGCATGGCTTTCCGGGCGCAGGCCGGTCAGCATGGCGAATCTGGAGGGCGCGCAGACCGGGCTGACGCTGAACGCGTGCTCGAACATCACGCCCTCGCGGGCCAGCCGGTCGAGGTTCGGGGTCCGGGCCAGTTCGTCGCCGTAGCAGCCGAATCGCGGCGGGCAGTCTTCGCTGACGATCCAGAGGATGTTGGGCCGGTCGTCGAGTGGCATGGGGGTCCTTCCGGGGGGAGCGGGATCCGCGGATGGAGAGTGGGCGCGGGATCCCTCTCGACTATGCCACAAGTGGAATACTGTTGCCGCTATTCCGGGATGCCGTGCGCGGTTAGGGCGCGGACGGTCAGCTGGGTCAGGTGCCCGATGATGAGGTCCGGCGGGGTCTGGTCGGCGATCAGGTGCATCACGACCGCGCCGCGCAGGGTATTGAGCGTCAGACGCGGGTCGATCGGATCGTCTTCGGCACTGCCGCAATCGATTTCGCCTCTCTCGTGGGCGGCGTCGACTATGGTCCGCAGTGCCGTTTCGAGTGGTCCGAGCGTCCCGGCCTCCAGACCGGGCATATCGGTGACGTGGTCGGCCTCCGTCATCAGCCCGAGGATGCCCGCGCGGACGTCGGGGCGGCAGATGTAGTCGACCAGCGCGGCGATGAACAGTCGCAGATCGGCCGCGAGCGGTCCCGGGTAGCGGGCCGGCCAGTGATCCTCCGGGTTGGCGAACAGCGCCTCGGAGACGAGCGCCGCCCGGTTGGGCCACCAGCGGTAGAGCAACTGCCTGGTCACGCCCGCGCGGCTCGCGATATCGGAGTAGTTGAGCCCCGCATAGCCGTGGGCGCCGAGCAGTTCACGGGTTGCGGTCAGGACGGCTCGATGGCGGGCGGTGTCGCGCGGTCGCCCGGCGGGTCTGCCGGGGACCCGCGCGTCCACCGCGTCTTGCAGGCGGGGCATGCGTCCTAAACTACCTGGGGCTCAGCAGGGTTCCTCGGGCACGCCGAAATGTGCGCGGTAGCGGGAGGTCCGCGCGCGCACGGCGGCCAGATCCAAACCGGTGTCGGCGAAGGTGTACTGATGTCCACCGCCCGTTACGCGCGCATTGCCCAGGACGAAGGCGACCATGGCTCGGCGGGCATCGAGGGAAAGCTCCCAGCCGAATCGGTCGTAGACGGTGTCCACCCCGGGCAGGGGAGCATCCATTAGATCCGCGAAGGTCAGATCCACGATCCGGTCCGCCGCGATGACGCCGTGCAGCCGGGCGTCCACGGACCGTTCGAGACCGTCCAAGATGATCTCGCTGAATTCCGTTGCAATGGACTGCGGATCGATCCGGTCGGTGCCGAGTTTGCGCAGGGTGGCGATCAGGCTGGTGACCGACGCCATGACGCGGGCGGGGTCGCGGTGGGTCTGGACCAGCAGCGCGTCCGGGTACTCGTGCATCAGTTGTGGCAGCGTCCAGGTGTGGAACGGAGACTTGAGCAGCCACCGCTTGCCGGGGTGTTCGCTCTGCAACAGTTCCAGATAGCGGCGATGCCAGGTGTACGCGGCGGCCAGATGGCCGCCGTCGACCGCGTCGTGCAGCAGCCAGTCCAGGTAGGTCGGTACCGAGTACTGGGTGGGATAGATGGCGCTGGCGAACGCGCCGGCCGTGATTCGGATGCACTCCTGGGCCAGCTGGGCCCCGAGCTGATGCACATGCCGGAACTCGGGAATGATCGAATCCACCGCGGCGAAGGTCGCTTCGACCTCGGCGATGCGCGGGTCCGAATGGTAGGTGATGGTGCGCGGTGGTGGCAGCGGGCGATCGACTTCCCAGGTCATCGGCACGCGATGGTCGCGATCGTGGGCGAGCAGATCGAACAGCATGGTGGTGCCGGTGCGCGCCTGACCGACGATCACGACCGGGGGAGTGACCTCGGTGTCGCGGATCTCCGGATGCCGCCGATGATGATCGACGATCCGCAACCTGTTACTCAGATAGATCGTCAGTTCGCCCTGGACCACCAGGCGTCCCAGGTCGTGCAGCTGGGCTTCCGTGTCGAGGCTGGGCAGCAGGACGGCCAGGCCCCCACGCCAGAGGTCGCCGCCGAACAGCGCGTCGTCGCCGAAATCCGTCAGCCCGGTGGCATCGGTTGCGCTGGCGAGCAATTCGTCCATCTTCATGCCGACACCTCGCTCATCGCCACGATGCGCGTATGCGTCTCGGGGGCGGCCGGGTGGTCGAGCCAGCGCAGCACCACGAAACCGCGTCGCCGCCCGCCGGTGTCGAGCCAGTTCGGCACTCCTGGATTCGAACCCGAAATCACGAGGCGCACCGTGCCGTCCGCGCGTGGGACGGCACGCGCATTCGTGATCGAGGACGCCCGCAGATGAGGTTCGAGGCATTCGTGCCAGATGTTCTCGAGGGTGGCCGACCAGTAGCGGGTCGCCGGCGGCATCACATCGATCTGCAACGCCTGGCCGTCCTCCAGGTCGAACATACCGAGCATGTACAGGTTGTCGGGGGTGGTGTTCTCCGATCCCAGCGCCTCCGGCTCCGCGATCACCAGTGTGTTGGGGCGATCCTTCAGATCGGGCAGCACGGTGCGGTGCAGCGTCAGCATCTTGACCGCCGTCCAGGTGAGCGCGGTGAGCTGGTCGGCGAGGGTCGCGTCGTCCAATAGCGGTGCGGGGTGCGGAGTCTTGATCAGCGCCACCTCGAACGCGGCCGATTCCTCGGTCTCGGCGTCGGCGATGTACTGCCGTGCGACGATCGCGGAGGCATCGCCCGGGATCGGAATCCAGGTGCCCGGCAATCCCGGATCATCCATCGAGAGAACGAGATCGAATCGGCCGTCGGCGTCGAGCGCCAGATCGCGATCGGAGACGTAGGCCGCGCTGCGGCGGGGTGTCAGCCCGGTCCCGGCCATGATCTGAAAGCCGAGATAGGCGGAGCTGCCCCGGGTTCCGGTGATCCGGTACCGCTGGCCCGGGGTCAGGGTGCACAGGTCGTAGGTGCCGTCCGGGTTGGGGCCGCCGACCTGTCGCCACGGCGTGGTCATCGCGAAGAACCGCGGAGCGCCGGGGTCCACGTCCAGGCACAGTTCGCTGCACATGGCGAGCACCCGATTGATGACGCGGTATCCCTCGAGTCGCTCGCGAGCGTCGCGGGCATCCTCTCGGACGATGTCGGCGAGGTTCTGCACCGTCGACACCAGGAACCCGAAGGCGACGTCGGATGCCGGAGTTGTCTGGGAATTTGTTGTGTGCGTGAGTGATTCGTTCAATGCACTGTCCTCTGTGCGAGCCCGCCGAGAGTGCGGCGGGGGATCGGGGAGGTAATTACCACACACGATGTATTGAAATGTCAAGGCTCGATTCTCGTGGTTGACATTGCAAGACACACTGTGTGGTAATTGCGTGTCTCAGCTCACCACTACCGAGGGATGGACCGATGACAGCGGATTCCCGGCTGGCTGCCCAACTCGCCGAACAGGCGGGAAATCTGTTGCAGCGGTTGCGAACCGGCCCGCTGACCGGGCGGGAACTCGGTGCGCGCGGCGATCTCGAGTCCAACGCGTTCCTGCTGTCCGAACTCGACCGGGCCCGTCCCGGTGACCGCGTCCTCTCCGAGGAGTCCGCGGACGATCCACGACGGATCTCGGCCGATCGAGTGTGGATAATCGATCCGCTCGACGGGACTCGCGAATACGCCATGCCCGGACGATCGGATTGGGCGGTCCATGTGGCGTTGTGGGAACGGGACCGGGGGATCGCCGCGGCCGCCGTGGCTCAACCGGCATTGGGCGTCGTGTACGCCAGCGACGCGGCGCCGACGCTTACGTCGCCGGTCGAATCCGTGCGCATCGTGGTCAGCTCCAGCCGTCCGCCGGAGTGCGCGAAGGCGGTCGCCGCCGCACTGGGCGCGGAACTCGTGCCGATGGGCTCGGCGGGTGCGAAGACCATGGCCGTGCTGCGCGGTGACGCCGAGGTCTACCTGCACGCCGGCGGGCAGTACGAGTGGGACTCGGCTGCACCGGTCGGTGTGGCCGGGGCTGCTGGCCTGCACACCTCCCGGATCGATGGTTCGCCGTTGCGCTACAACCGGTCCGATCCGTACCTGCCCGATCTGCTGGTGTGCCGCCCGGAATTGGCGGGCGCGGTGCTCGAGGCGATCTCCGGAGCGAGTGGCCGATGAGATGAAGGCGGTCGCGCCGCGGCCCAGCTCGTTGACCCTGGCGAGCGGTGGTGACATAGTGTGCGTATTCAACTAGTGGAATGCGTGCGGCGTTCGGTCTGAAAGGGGGAGTCGGGTGAAGTTGGAGTTGCTGCTCCTCGGCATCCTTGGCATCCGGCCATCTACCGGATATGTCCTGAAGAAGTTCTTCGATGAGAACGGACGTTTCCTGCGCCCGAATACCCAGATGAGTCAGGTGTATCGGGCGCTGGCCAAGATGACCGAGCAGGGGTGGGTGCGCTACGAGGTGGACCCGCGACCGGGGCCGCAGGACGCCAAGACGTACTACGTGACGCCCGAAGGGATGACGGTCTTCCTGGATTGGCTGACGGGTCCTTATACACCGCCGCCGACGATCACGGAACCGGAATTCCGGTCGCGCATGAGTTTTTCGGGATTCATGTCCGAGGAGCAGATCCTCAAGCTCCTCGATATCGAGCTGGCCGCCCGGCATGAGCAGGTCGCGCGATTCCGCGACCGCGACCGAACCTTCGAACACACCTCGGCCTTCCCTTTCGACCGCGAGCTGGCGACCGCGATCGGAAATCGGCTCCACGAATTCGGGAGTGCGGAAATGGACCGCTACATCGAGCAGCTCGAACGTTTGCGCACGGACCTGCTGAACGGCCGGGTCCGTTCCGGGGACACCGAACCTCCTGCGCTGCACAGCGTTCGGTAACGAGCACGCAGCTCCCAGCAGCGGCGGATGGTCCACGCCTCATAGAGCGGGTGGCCCGGGCACGATCCCGGTGAGCCGGTGCGAAGCGGATGTGGCGGGTTCGGATCGAGTCATCTGTTTCCCTCGGTGGGAAGACGAACGTCGGCCGGGATGGCGGTGGCCGTCCCTAGCTGGCCTTCGAGATCGGATCAGACGCGCGGTGCGGGGATTTCGACTGCTGCCCCGAGGTCGGCCACG
>NZ_JBHZCS010000096.1:0-31247 GCF_042755705.1 Nocardia sp. NPDC059154 | reverse complement strand
CGCCCTGACCGGCGTCGCCTTCCTGTCCCCCGACCTGGACGCCACCGTCGCCGCCGTCCGCGCCGCGGGCGGCCCCATCGGCGACCCCAAACCCGCCGTCCAGGGCGGCCGCATAGCCAGCGTGTGGCACGGTCACCTGAACTGGGGCATCGCCTTCATGGAGCCCAAGCCCCGCAATTGACCGGTCACGACATTTTCGGCCGGAATCCCGAAATGACCTATACACCAACCGATTCAGATGGTCGGGAATGTCGTACCACCCTGCCATGATCGCGGAGCACTTGCTTCAACGATCCTGGGGGAGAAATTCTCTATGCATCTGTCTCGTAAGGCCGCCGCCGGTGCGGTGGCCTCCGCCGCCGCCGCGCTGATGAGCACCGGTATGGGAACGGCGCACGCCGACTACGACTACTACGGCTCCTTCGCCGTCGCCGACCGGGGCGACCAGTGGTCCATCGGCTACGCCTACAACGCGCCCGACCAGGGCCGCGCCGACGCCGACGCCATGGACGAGTGCGGCTACTCCAACTGTGTGGTGGCGCTGCGCTGGAACAACGGCTGCGCCGCCCTCGTGGACCGCGACGGCCGCCTGTACACCGGCCTGGGCAACAACCTGGCCGCCGCCGAGCGCAATGCTCTCGCGGCCAGCGGCCCGGACCCGAACCCCCTGATGGTGAGCCTGGGCAGCGCGGATCCCTCCCAGGCCAGCGTCCTCATCTCGAAGTGCACCGCCTGATCTCGAAGTGCACCGCCTCATCTCGAAGTGCACCGCCTGATCCGGGCAGGCACTTCCTGATCCGCCCGCCGGACACGCGCTGAACGGCGTGAACGCGGGCGTGCGGGTGGGGTGGTTCCCCTTTCGTCCACTCCACCCGCACGCCGCGCGCCCCATCCGCGCGAACATCGGTAGGCTCGGGTCCCGTGAGCCTGCCTGCACCCACCGCCGACAATCGTGCCGTCGTCACCGGAGCCTCCTCCGGGATCGGCACCGCCCTCGCCGAAGAGCTTGCCTCGCGGGGCTACTCGCTGATCCTCGTCGCCCGCCGCGGCGACCTGCTGGCCGAGCTGGCACAGCGGCTGACCGAGCGGTACGGCATCACCGCCGAGGTGCGCGCGGTGGACCTGTCCGACCGCGATCAGCGCGCGCCGCTGGCCAAGGAGCTGGCCGCGCGGGACATCGCCATCCTCTGCAACAACGCCGGTGTCTCCACCTTCGGCCCGCTCGCCAAGCTGGACCTGGACTACGAGCGCGACATCATGGAACTGAATGCCGTTGCCGTGCACGATCTCACGCTGGCCGTGCTGCCGGGCATGCTGGAGCGCCGGGCGGGCGGCATCCTCGTCACCGGGTCGGCGGCGGGCAATATGCCGATTCCGAACAACACCACCTACTCCGCGAGCAAGGCGTTCGTGAACACCTTCTCCGAGTCGCTACGCGGTGAGCTCAAGGGCACCGGCATCAATGTCACCCTGCTGGCTCCCGGCCCGGTCCGTACCGACAACCCGGACCAGGAGGAGATGGGCAACAAGATCCCGGAGTTCATCTGGGTCACCGCCGCCCACACCGCCAAGATCACCATCGACGCGCTCGCCCGCAACAAGATGCGCGTGGTCCCGGGCCTGATCAGCAAGGGTATGAGCCTGGCCGGGCAGTTCGGCCCGCGCTCGATCACCTCGGTGGTGGCCGGCGCCGCCTACAAGAAGCTCGGCAGCTGATCAGCAAACCGTCAAGATCGGCGGGACGCTCGTAAAGGGGACGTTGCCGGACATTTCCGGACCCCGTTATCGGGCGTAGTCCTGGTGTCGGCCCCGCATGAGAGAAAGCGGGGGGCTCTCACCAGGAGACGTCTTGACGCTGCTCGAGATCTTCCCGTCGCTGCGTGACGGGGGCATGGTTCCCCGGCTCGATCCGGCGGTCTGGCCACGCGAAACCCACTACGACGCCGACGGGCGCATCACCGTCGGCGGCGTGGCGCTGGCCGACATCGCCGATCAGTACGGCACGCCGACGTATGTGCTCGACGAGGGCGAGGTGCGCACCCGCTGTCAGGCCTACCGCACTCGGTTCCCCGACGCCGAGATCATCTATGCGGGCAAGGCGCTGCTCACCCGCGCGGTAGCCGAATGGATCACCGACGAGGGGCTGTCGCTGGACGTGTGCTCGGCCGGGGAACTGGCGGTGGCACTGTCCAGCTGGGCCGACCCGGAGCGGATCGTGCTGCACGGCAACGGGAAACCCTTCGCCGAGCTGGAGACGGCCGTGAACTGCCGGGTCGGGCGCATCGTGATCGACTCGCTCACCGAGATCACGCTGCTCTCGGCGCTGGCCGAGCGGCCGCAGCGGGTGCTGCTGCGCGTCACCCCCGATATCGACATCGACGGACATCCGGCGGTCCGCACCGGCGTCACCGATCAGAAGTTCGGTTTCCCGATCGGCGGGCGGGCGGTGATGGAGGCGGTGGATCGCATTGTGCGGCAACCGAATTTGACCCTGGCCGGGCTGCACTGCCATATCGGGTCGCAGATCTACAACACCTTCCCCTATGGCGAGGCGGTGCGGCGCATGATCGCCGAAATGGCCCGCATCCGCGACGAATTCGGCGTCACCCTGACCGACCTGGACCTCGGCGGCGGGCACGCGGTGGCCTACCGCAGCGGCGACGCCGAGATGAACCTGGCCGAACTGGCGGACATCATCGAGGATTCGCTGGACGCGGCCTGCGCCCGGCACGGCTTCCCACGGCCCCGCATCGCCCTCGAGCCCGGCCGCGCCATCGTGGCACGGGCGGGCGTCACGCTGTACCGCGTGCTGTCGGTCAAACACGTCGAGCACGGCCACACCTACGTGACCGTGGACGGCGGTATGAGCGACAACCCGCGGGTCGCCCTCTACGGCGCGCGCTACGACGCCGTGGTCGCCAACCGGCATCCCACCGGCCCGCACATGACCGCCACCATCGCCGGACGCTACTGCGAGGCGGGCGACATCCTGGCCCGCGACGTCCGGCTGCCGGCCGACCTGCGGCCCGGCGAGGTGCTGGCCATGCCGTGCACCGGGGCTTACCACCACAGCCTGGCCTCGTCCTACAACGGCGTCGGCCGCCCGCCGATCGTCGCGGTCCGCGACGGCGGGTGCCGGGAGCTGGTCCGCCGCGAAACCATCGACGATCTGCTCAGCCGCGATATCGGGCGCTGAGCCGAGCTACCGTTTCCGGGTGCCGAAGATGCTGCGGCTGATCTCGCGCCCGGCGACGGTGGCCGCCGACCGCAGGAAGTTCTTGAAGGCGGGATTCTTGACGATCTTCTCGGCCATCGAATCCTCCTGCGGGGCGGGCCTGGCCGAGCGCGAGCTCTTGGCCGCCGCCTCGTCGGCCTGCCGCTGCGCGGTCGCGTGAATCTTCGCGGTCAGGATCTCGTAGGCCGATTCCGCGTCGATGGTGGTCCCGTACTTGCCGTACAGCGTGGACTGCTGTGCGCGGGAACGGATTCCGTCGTCCCCGATGGTGTCCATGAGCGAGCGCGGCGGCTGCATGCGTGCCCAGGCGACCGGTGTGGGCGCGCCCTTCTCCGACAGCACCGTCACCACGGCCTCACCGATACCCAGTGAGGTGAGCGCCTTTTCGAGATCATAGGTGGCGGTCTTGGGATAGGTGCGCACCGTCTTCGACAGTGCCGCTTGATCTTCCGGCGTGAACGCCCGCAGCGCGTGCTGGATGCGCGCACCCAGCTGCGAGAGCACCGGATTCGGGATGTCGGTGGGCAGCTGCGTGCAGAAGAAGACGCCGACGCCCTTGGAGCGGATCAGCTTCACCGTCTGCTCCACCTGGTTCAGGAACGCCTTGGAGGCGTCGTTGAACAGCAGGTGCGCCTCGTCGAAGATGAACACCAGCTTGGGCTTGTCCATATCGCCGACCTCGGGCAGCGTCTGGAACAGGTTGGCCAGCACCCACATCAGGAAGGTCGAGAACATCTGCGGCCGGGCGGCCTGCGCACCCAGCTCGAACAGGGTGATGACGCCCTGTCCGCCCGCGGTGCGCATGAGATCGGCGGGCTCCAGCTCGGGCTCGCCGAAGAAGGTGTCGCCGCCGTCGGCCTCCAGATTCACCAGTGCACGCAGGATCACACCCGCGGTCTGCGCGGAGACGCCGCCGATGCCCTTGAGATCTTCCTTACCCTCCGGGCTGGTGAGGTATTGGATGACCGCGCGCAGATCCTTCAGATCCAGCAGCGCCAAGCCGTTCTGGTCGGACCAGTGGAAGATCAGGCCGAGGGTGGATTCCTGGGTTTCGTTGAGCCCCAGCGCCTTACTGAGCAGGATCGGGCCGAACGAGGTGATGGTGGCGCGAATCGGCACGCCGATCCCCCCGGTGCCGAGGGAGACGAACTCGCACGGGAAGCCCTGCGGCCTCCAGTCCGGATCGCCGGTCTCCCGGGCGCGGGCCAGCAGCTTGTCGTTCGCCTGTCCGTGCTGCGCCAGACCCGACAGGTCGCCCTTGATATCGGCCAGCACCACCGGCACGCCCGCCGCCGAGAGCTGCTCGGCGATGCCCTGCACGGTCTTGGTCTTACCGGTACCGGTGGCACCCGCGACCAGTCCGTGGCGGTTCATGGTCTTCATCGGAATCCGCACCCGCGCATCGGGATGCACGGTGTCGCCGACGATCACGGTGCCCAGCTCCAGCGCCAGACCCTCCATGGCGTATCCCGCCGCGATCTCCTGTGCGGCGGCCTCGTCCTCGGCGGCCTGATCAGATTCAGCGGCAGCGGTTTTCGCCTTGCCGTTGCCCCCCGGAGCCGTCTCAGCGGCCTTGGCCGCCGCCTCCTGATCGGCGGCTTCCTTTTCCGCGACCTCGGCGGCGGCCGCCGCCTCCGCCGCGATCCGCGCCGCCTCCTCCGCCGCCTTCCGTGCCGCCGCTGCCTTCTCCTGCGGGGTGGTCATCGCGCATCCTCCGTCTGCTCTGCCAACTGCGACTGCCCTGTGAACTACTGCCCTCGGAACTGCCCAACCAACATGCCGACCGCTCGTTATGCGGGACTGGTGTGAACGATACTGCCCGGTCGGGCGGCCGAGCGGGCTCGACGCGGCCGGGCCTCCGGGTCGCGGAACGCCGAAGCGTTAGTGTTTGGCGGGTGGACAAGTACGTGGTGTGGATGGACTGCGAGATGACCGGCCTACAGCTCGACAGCGACAAGCTGATCGAGGTGGCCGCACTCGTGACCGACAGTGACCTCAATATCCTCGGCGACGGCGTGGACATCGTGATCCACGCCGACGACGACGCGCTGGCCGCCATGCCGCCGGTGGTGGCCGAGATGCACGCCCGCTCCGGGCTCACCGAGGAGGTCCGCCGCTCCACCGTCTCCGTCGCCGAGGCCGAGCAGCAGATCCTCGACTACATCAAGCAGTACGTCCCCACCGCGCGCACGGTCCCGCTGGCCGGCAACTCCATCGCCACCGACCGCGGCTTCATCGCCCGCGACATGCCGGCCCTCGACACCCACCTGCACTACCGCATGATCGACGTCAGCTCCATCAAGGAACTGGCCCGCCGCTGGTACCCGCGCATCTACTTCGGCCAGCCCGAGAAGGGCCTCGCCCACCGCGCCCTCGCCGACATCAAGGAATCCATCCGCGAGCTCGAGTACTACCGCCGCACCGCCTTCGTCCCCTCCCCCGGCCCCTCCACCGCCGAGATCGCCGCCGTGGCCGCCGAACTCTCCTCCCCCGGAGCAACCGCTCCCGAGGCTGGCTAAACCCCATCTGAACAGCCGATTAGGTACTCGTCGTGGCGACACGTTAATATCTACCGCGCCGGAAGTTACGGCAATGGTGGCTGTAGTTCAGCTGGTAGAGCACCAGGTTGTGATCCTGGGTGTCGCGGGTTCGAGTCCCGTCAGCCACCCCTAAAGGCCCAGGCCGGAGAGATTTCTCCCGCCTGGGCCTCTTGCTTATTTGACGTCTTTCCAACTTCTCACCAACTTCTGAGCGCATTTCTTCCAACTCCTCACGCGACGTAGGCGTTGAGCACGTCGCGGTTGTCGGGGACGTCGCGGGGCTTCTCCACGTAATGCTCGGCGGTCACTCGCGACCCAAGAACGTGGTTCAACTGGAGCCCGGCGGCGTCGATGCCCTTCTCTTCGGCCGTGGCCGTCGCTACCCGCTTTCGGTAGGACCGCAGATTGATGTGCGCGTACTCGGTTCCGCGTGCGGCCCGGAACGTCCGGTTGAAGTTGTTCGGGTTCTTGACCTTCCCGTTCCGGTTCACGAAGATCAGGCCCTCGCTCGGCCGCCCGGCCTCCTCCCAGCGGCGGCGCAGGATCTGCACCATGTACCAGGGCACGCGCACCCGGTACGGCTTCTTGCCCACCTTCAGCCACTCCTGCCGGAAGCAGCCCTGTCCCTTCACCGTGACAACCGTCCCCGAGATCGTTAGCCACACCTCCGGGCAGCTGTCGGGCCCGATGGTCGGCCACTTCTTCGCGTCGAAGTCGATGCCTTCGACCTCCTCCCACAGGAACGCGAACACCTCGTGAGGGCGGACACCACCGGCACCGGCCGTGCAGTCGCACACGTCCAGGATCTCCTGGGAGTCTCGACGCGGGCCGTGCTTATAGGCGGGAGTACCCGGGATCTCCTCGCCGCGGCCCCACTTCTCGACCGTCTCGCGCATGGCCTGCAAGGTGGTCCACGCCTCGGCCTTGACGGACTTCTTCTTGCTGCGCATCGTGCGCTTGGAGACTCCGCTCATGGGGTTCGTGCCCGTGAGCGCGCCGTGGCGGATACACAGGTCCAGCGTCTCCCGCAGGATCGTGGCCTGCCACCGCGCCTTCCGCTTGTGCCCCAGCTTGCTGATCGACTTCAGGTAGTTGTCCACCACGGCCGTGTCGATCTCGCGAATCCGGTAGTTCCCCAGTGAGGGCCGGATCTTGATCGCATCGGGATCGGCCCGCTTGTCGTCGGACTTGTCGATCTGCCGCTCGTACCCGTCGATGGTCTGCTGCGCCATGGTCTCATCGAGCTTCAGCTCATCCAGCCACATATCCAGCGCAGTGCTGAAACGTGTATTCGGCGTCAGCAGACCCTCTTTCGCGGCCTTCGCAGGCGCCTGCCGCACTTCCAGAATGTCCTTGAGCTTCGCCCGCGCCTTGGGTTCGGTTGTGTCCCAGCAGTCCACAGGACGACTGACCCCATCGGTATCCCGATACTTCGTCCAGGCCCGGCACTTCTTCGGCCCAGCCCTGTCCGGATACTTCTTACTGCTGATCGTGCCCCACTGACCGATCTTGAGTTCAACGCTCGGCACGGCTGCCTCCTTCACTGCTGAAGTAGCGCCCGCTCCCACTCGTCGTAATCGGCAACCGGGTAGCGAGCGCATCCACCGATATGGATGCATCGCGGCCCCTTCGGCGGCTTCTCCGCCGCCCAATTCCGAAGGGTCTTCTCCGACAGCTGAAGTCGCGTCGCAACTTGCAGCCGGGTTAGATACGCGATTTCGGTGGACATGACGAATCTCCTTGTGAGGGCGAGTGGGGACAAGAGCCTGACAGTTCGCCAGACGGTAACTGGCACGTCAGGGATCGATCAGCGCACGCTCCCACGCGAAGTAGTCCTCGGCCGGATACCGGACTCGCCCACCGACGACCCGAATACACCTCGGCCCCTTGCCAATCGACGCCCAGTTGGCCAGCGTCTTCGGCGCCAGTTTCAACCGGTGCGCCACTTGCGCCCGAGTCAGATACGTCTCCGTGGTGGACATAGTCGAACCTCCTTGCCGACGCCCGAGATTTCAAGATCACCAGCGTGCCCAACGAGAGCCGAGTTGAGCTGGGATCAGAGTCGTCTCGCCTGCTCGCGGAGGCACAGATCTTCTGGAATACGCGAAATTCGCGCCATCAGGGCTGCCAACACAGACCCTGGCTATCAGTTCGACGACGTTCCGACTCGGCGGTTCGTATCGAGTGAAAGCCAGAGTATTCCGCGGTTCACCGTCGGGCAATACACCACGCGATCTGCGACGAATGTTGTCATCGCACAGCGCGATCCACCGGCGGATCTTCGAACTCAGCTTTGGAACTGCTAGCCGATCACCCGATACAACGGCGGACGAAAACGAGCCGGGCGCTGTTCGGACAGCAGTTCCCGTAGGGCCTGGGTCGCAGATGGATCGACAGCCTGGACCAGCTCGGCGATACGACGCACAGTGATCGCATCGACCCCACGACCGCGTGCCACATCCACGTAGCGGTCGATGATGCCGAGCGACTCGCTGTTCGGTAAGCGGATCTCGGCACGTTCACCGGCCGCACGCCTGCGTTCGATATCGAGCTCACTTCGGCCGTCACGGCGATCGCGCAGCAGCTGTTCGCCTTGATCGAGGCTCGTCGTCGACATCAGAGGCGCCGCAAGGGAAGACTGTGTCAACGCTGCGGCATCGACCTCGTACACCCGTGCCGCGTCGTCGCCGATCTCGATCAGTGCGTCTCGCTGAGTTTCGACGACACCTCGCCAACCGTCCGCGGCTGCCGCGAGAAGAGCGGTCGCTTCCGAAGGGTGCCAGGACCAGATCCCCGCGAACGGCGCGGCGTCGGACGGTGTCAGCTCGGAGATCTGACGACCACCGAGCTGATCGATTCGCGCATGCACCTCAGCCGGTGACAACTCACCGTCGAGGCCCGGACCGGCGATCAGGACACGTGTAGGCATTCCCGATCGCCTCGCCGCGGCGAGGGCGAGCGAGTCAGCCAGCGGACTGCGCAGCGTCGTCTCATGGCCTTCGGCGATGATGTCGCCACCCACGTCGACAACTACAAGCTCGTCAGCGCCGAATTCCATTGCCGCACGCAGTATCAACTCGGCCATACCGACTGCACCGCCTTCGGCTTCCAGCAGCAGCAAAGGCAGATCAAGGCATCCTGCCAGCGGCGGCAGGGTCGAAGAGCCCCTCCTGAGCGCAGCCGCATGCGGGATCTCGGCCACGCCGCCGCGATCGACCAGGCCAGTGAAATCGTCCCGGGTTCGTGGCCCCGGCGTGGGATCGATCATGAACCGGTCCCACGAATAGCTCATGATCGCAACGACTCCCAGATCAGGAATCGCGGCTGCGAGCATGGCGGCGGTAATCGCGTCCCCGCCGCCACCGGCGGCAATGGCAAGCGCAGTACTCATGAGACCCGGCACCTGTCCAGTCATCCGTATAGTGGCCAGTGGCATATGGTAGTTGACGGAGGTGGCCAGTTTGCCCGAGATCCAAGAGGTGCTGCCGAAGTACAAACAGATCTTCGGCTACCTCAAAGACCAGATCATCCGAGGCGATCTGCCGCCGGGGGCCGAGGTCCCGTCAGAACGCGAGCTCGCTGCTACTTGGAATGTCGCCAGGCCGACGGCCGCCAAGGCACTGCAGGCTCTGCGGCAAGACGGCCTCGTCGAATCGCGCCAAGGCTCAGGAACTTTCGTGCGTGAGCCACACGCGGCCCCCAGGGCTCGCGAACGCCTCGAGCGAGCCGCGGCGCTGGGTACGGCCTACTCCGATTCCGAGACTGTCGATTTCCCGTTCGTCGGCATCGTCGATGGCCCTGAGGAGGTGACCGACGCTCTCGGCTTGCCGCGGCACAGCCGAGTGATCAAGCGTCAGCGCATCATCAGCAGCGATACCAGCGGCCCGATCGAGTTCTCGACGTCGTGGTTCTCGGCGGAGTTGTCCACGGCGGCACCGCGTCTGCTGCTCACTGAACGCGTCGGCCACGGCACCCTCGGCTACCTCGCCCAGGCCGCGGGTATCCGGGCCGCCTATGCACGTGATCGCGGCTGTTCCCGATTCGCGTCCGAGGACGAGCGCGCCGCACTCGAACTACCGAACCCCTCCCCCGTACTGGTGTACCGGCTGGTCGCCTTCGACTCGACCGATGTTGCGATCCAGTTCGACGAAGCTGTCTACCCGCCAGAACGCTGGGCGTTCAAGCAGGAATACACGATCGACCTGTAGCCGACGTGTACGACCGTCGGCCCATCACCGCCAATCTCTTCCACAAGTGGTCTATGCCACTTAAGATTCAGTGGCATAGACCACTATCGACAGGTTGCGGCGAGGGGCCCCGATGGCTTTGACCGAACCGGAGGCGAAAGTGCTGGGTGCGCTTTCGTTCCCGAACCCACAGCAAGCGCTCACCGTGCGGCAACTCAGCCACGAGACCGCGCTCCCCGAAACAACGATCCGGCGTGCGTTGCTGCGATTGGTGCGGACCGGCTTGGCCGTCACCACACGGCAGGGGCCCGCACGGTGGCGATCCAGCGATCGCGGACGCCTCACGATCCTCAGTCCGCAGTACAAGGAGTACACGCCGCTGTCGAAATGGGTGCCGACCCGGGCCGAGTCCGCGCCGTGAACCCGGAACCCTATCCACCACCGGTCACCGCCGCGCGACTCAGCCGAACCGCCCTCGATCATGTGGATGTGTGCCACCCGCAGTACCCGCGGATCCACAACTACCTGCTCGGCGGGAAAGACAACTACGAAGTCGATCGGGCATTCGTGACGTCGCTGGCGCTGGCGTTTCCGGCGATCAAGACTGCTGCCTGGGCGTCGCGGCGGTTTCTGCTCGACATCGTCGACAACCTCGCCAGGCAGGGACTGAACCAATTCTGGGAGCTCGGCGCAGGGATGCCATTTCCCTGGAGTGTCGATCAGGCTGCACAGCAGGTGAATCCAAATGCACGTGTGTTGTACGTCGACCGCGACGCGGTCACCGCGGCGCACTATCGCGCCACAGCCGAAACGGACCACGTCCGATTCCTGCACGCCGACGTCCGGGAAACCGAGCAGCTGATCGCCGCCGCCCACGAAATGGACCTGGACATCGTTGGCACAGTCCTCCGCTTCACCGAACCGATCGTCGTGTCCTGCTGCGGCCTGCTCGAGCTGATCGCCGACCCCGCACCGATCCTGCGAACGCTGGCCGCGAGCTTGCCCCCCGGATCATTTGTGGTAACCACGCATCTTGTAACCGATGCCGCAGGTGAGCAATCGAGAGCCCTGGTCGACGCTCATGCCTGTGGCCGTCTCGAATTTCATCCACGGTCAGCAGACGAAGTGCGTGCGCTGTTCGACGGGTGCGGTCACATCACTTACGACGAGATGCTCACCTCGCCCATCACGGGCACATTCGAACCGCATTCCCTGGCACTGGTAGTCGAATGCGGCGGCCTTACAGCGGGCCGGACGCCGTAAGAGGCTGTGACTCACGTCTACGCCATCGTCAGCGATCCATGCACTCCGCTGCGCTCGCCACCACTATCCGCGCCCTAGCCAATACATAGCAATGTCGTCGCCACACCCAATTCTCCATTGCTGTTGCAGTATTCCCGCGAGTTCCCGCTACTTCCCCGAAAAGCCTTGAGCCAGTATACACCTCATGCACTATTGTGAAATTTCGGCCACAACCATTTCCTGCGTGCATGTTTCGGTCTTACCTTTGATCTTGTGATGACCATCCACGCGATCCACGCGGGCGATGGCTACACCTACCTCACACGGCAGGTCGCCACCGGCGACCGCACGCGTGCCGCCGACAAATCCTTCACCGATTACTACACAGCAACCGGCGCTCCCCCGGGCCGATGGTTCGGTCGTGGAGCCGAGATTCTCGGTGTGACCGGCGACGTCTCGCAGGATCAAATGCGCGCCTTGTACGGCGAAGGAAACCACCCGGACGCGGACCGGATCATCGTCGACGCTGTGGCCGCCGGAGCGACTGCCCGCCAGGCCCTCACCGCCGCATCGCTGGGAAGCGGAACCCATGCGCGCGGCCAAGGAACGACCGCGATCCAAGCCATCTACGAGCGCGACAAGACCACCCTGCTTGCCGAGTTGGGCCGCCCACTCACCCAGCATGAATGGGTAGATTTGCGGGTCAACGCGGCACGCCAGCACCTCACCGAGGATCTCGGTCGCGAGCCGTCGGACGTCGAGATCGGCGAGGCATTGGCCGCTGAGAAGCAGCGCCGAGCCCGGGCGGTCGCCGGCTTCGACTGTGTGTTCACCCCGCAGAAATCGGTGTCGATCCTGTGGGGATTAGGCGACGACACTGTGTGCGCGCAGATCGCGCAATGCCATCGTGAGGCGGTCGAAGAGACCCTCGAGCGGATGCAGTCGGAGTTCGCGCTCGCCCGTCGCGGCGCGGGCGGTGTGCGTCAGATCGACGCCGACGGAATGACATTCGCGCTCTATGACCACTTCGACAACCGCACCGGTGATCCCAACCTCCACACCCATGCCGTGGTGTCCGCGCGGGTGCTGGGCGCTGACGGGAAATGGTGCGCCCTGGATGCGCGATCGCTGTATGCGGCAACGGTTTCCCTGTCGTGCCAGTACAACGCCGCGATCACCGGCAAGCTGAAAAGGCGACTCGGGTTGCGGTTCGAACCCCGCTACCGCAACGGGCTGGGCAAGGCACCGGTTTACGAGATCGCCGACGTCCCCGAGACCCTGATCACCCACTTCAGTCGCCGCCCGAACATCGTGCGCGCCACCGAGAAACTCGTCGCCGGCTACCGCGCCAAGCACGGCCGCAACCCCAGCAAAACCATCCAGATCCGCCTCGCCCAAGCCGCGACCCTTGCCACCCGTGGCGCCAAGCCGCTCCCCCGGGCATTGCGCGAAATGGTCGCCGAATGGGCCGCCGACACCGAGCGCTTCCTCGGCGACGGCCGCACCGCCGAGCAGTGGGTCGAGCACGTCATCGAGCTCTCCCGCGACTCGAATGCGTTGCGCGACTACGACGCCCAGCACGCTGCTCTCGCCGCCGCGATCGTGCTCGCCGCCCGCGTTCGCGAGCTGACGGATGCGACGCCGGGGCAGCGGGCAACCGCGGTGCGGGAAGCGCTGCAACGCTACGAGTTCATCGCCGAAAGCGACCGGGTTACCGCAGCCGAGGCGGTCGCGCTGCTATTGGATCCCGAACACGAAAACAATCTGCTCGACCTCGCCGAGCGGGTGGTCCGTCAGGTTGGGCGTGAGGTGTACGACCCACAGGCCATCGCCGCCGAGGTCGCCGAGACGGTGGCGCGACGGCGTGCGACATGGACCGAGGTGCACGTCCGCGCGGCCGCCGAAGACCGCGTCTCCGCATGCGATTTCGCCTCCGACACCGAGCAGGCCGCCGCGGTCGCGCAGATCGTTAACGCGGTGCTGGCCGACAGCATTCAACTGACCGTCGATCCTGAACCCGTCCCAAAAGCGTTGGCCCGCAACAGCGGGCATAGCGTGTTTTCCACCTGCGCTGCCACCAGCGTCCGCTTCACCAACCAAGCTGTCCTCGACACCGAAACCTCGCTCGTCGACGCCGCCAACACCCCCACCCCTGAGTTCATCACCGCCACCGCGGTAAAGGCCGCGGTCGCTGCGGTCGAAGTCGAGACCGGCCAAGCACTGAATGCCGGACAGCAACGGATCGTGCGACACCTGTGCACGTCTGGAACCCGCCTGGCGGTCGCGATCGGGCCCGCTGGCACCGGGAAGACCACCGCCATGCGCGCGGTCGCCCGCGCCTGGATCGACGACGGCCGAGAGGTACTGGCGCTGGCGCCACAGAAGTCCTCCGCCCGGGTACTCGGCGACGATATCGGTGTCCCCGCGCGAACGATCGAGTCCCTGCTCACCCGCGCCCGCAAGACCGGCGACCCCGGTATCGAGCCCGGCACCATGCTGCTGGTCGACGAAGCAGGCATGGCTGCCACCGCCGCCCTCGCCGAACTCCAAACCCTCGCCGACACACACGGAGCGGTAGTGCGATGGATCGGCGACCCTGCACAACTCTCCGCCGTGGAGGCCGGAGGATGCTTGCGCCTGGTCGCCAACGACACCCACGCGCCCGCGCTCGATACCGTGGTCCGATTCGCTGATCCGGACGAGGCGCAGGCGTCGCTGCGGGTGCGCGACGGCGACGCTCCCGGGGCCTGGCAGTTCTACGATTCCGCGGGCCGGATCGTATCCGGGATGGTCGACGAACTGCGCGAACAGATCCTCACCGCGCACCTGGCCGACCTCGACGCCGGAGTCTCGAGTCTGATGATGGCCGCCACCCTCGACGACGTCCATTCGCTCAACGGAGCCGCCCAAGCCGCCCACGCCCAAGCCGGACAGGTCGCCACCAACGGGCCCGGCGCAACACTGGCTGACGCGCACACCGCCTACGTCGGGGACATCGTGGTGACGCGCCGCAACACCAACCGGATCCGCATCACCGGCGGGCACCGGGCCGGAGATCCGATCGACAACGGCGAGCAATGGCGGGTCCGGAAAGTCCACGCGGACGGCTCCCTGACCCTTACCGGGATCACCCACCGCGGGCACATCGTGTTGCCCGCCCGCTACGTCACCGATAACACCGAGTTGGGTTATGCCAGTACGGTTCACCGGGCCCAAGGCATGACCGTCCAACGCGCTTATCTGCTCATGGGAGCCGCGTTGGGTCGTTCCTTGGCGTACGTCGGGCTCACTCGCGGCAGCGACTACAACGGCATCTTTCTGGCCACCTACACCCTGCCCGACCCCGCACTCGACCACACCCCTGACGAGCCACGCTCGGACTATGCGGTGTGGTGTCGCGAGCTCGCGCGCGAGGACGACAACATCACCGCCACCGAGATCCTGCGCCAGGAGCTGGCGGCCGCTGACGATCCGCAGCGGTTGCATGAGATCTACGACCACGCGCGCAGCCTGCTCGTGCACGACCGCATCGACACCCTGCTCGAGCACGCTCTGCCCGCCAGCTTGTATCAGCAGATCGTGGTGTCTCCGCACTACGAGACTCTGGTCGAAACCCTCGATCGCGCCGAGCAATCCGGCGTGGATCTGACGACTCTGATCGGGTTGGCGGCCACCGACCGATGGCGGGTCACCGCTGATCCGATCGAGGCCACTGACGATCCCGCCGCGGTCCTACGGTCGCGCGCCGACCGGCATATCGCCCGCCAGCTCGGGCTCCTCGCCACCGATGCCGAGGGGAAGTTCCTGGCAGTGCGGGATCTGCCCGCCCCGCAGTTGGCGGCAGTGCCGCCGCGGTTCGCGGGCATCGATGCCGAGCTCGCCGACTACACCAGCGACCTCTACACCCGCCTGACCGAACTCGACGAACCCGATCAAGCCGCCGAGCGGATGGCGGCGGTGAACGAGTTCGCCGACACCTTCGCCGCCCCGGACGAGGCGGAATTGCCCGAGCGGCTGGCGCGCATCCGTGCCGATTACGAGCACACCGCCCACGCCCTGGGCCGCGACTGGGCCCGCCACGAACTCGCCCAACACCTCCCGGCCGGGCTGCACCGCCACGTCGAGGACGGACCCGACTACGAGCACCTGCTCGACGTCATCGCCGCCTCCCACACCGCCGGCCTCGACACCCGCGAATTCCTCACCGCCATAACCCAAGCCACCCAGCCACCGCTGACCCGCGCGACCACCGCAGCCGCTGTGCTGGCCGCACGCGGGCAAGCCGTCCTCATCCAGAACCAACATGCCCGCACCGAAATCCCGCGCACCGAACCGACCCCGCTGCCACCCAACCACCCCGGTATCGACCACGCGCTAGCCGCCCACGCCACGCAACTACGCGAACAACTCCACGCCCTCGAACACCTCGAACTCGCCACCGAACTCCAGACCGACCCGCTGCGCGCACTCAACAGCAATGAGCTCGCCGACCGCATTCGCGCGCTGCATGCCACTCTCAACCGGCCCGATCCCGCACCGGCGACTGAGCTCGGTTCGGCGCAGGCAGCAGTCGAAGCCGAACACGCCCAGCTACACACCCAGGCCGGTCTCATCCGCGCCGCGATGACCGCCCAGGCCGCAGCCGACACCGCCGACGCCGAACTTGCCGCCACAACAACAGCTTTCAGAGAGGCCTCTCGCAAGCTCGATGCGCTACCCGCGTACCGCATCGGGTCCCGCCGCGACACCGAAACCGCACGCGACAACGCCCAGCACGCGCAGACCACAGCACGTGCGGCGGCCCAACAGGCCCGCCAGCACGCCGAAACCTCCCACGCCGACGCCGTGGCCACCGGAGCGGCCCCGCACCGCTGGCAGGCCATCCTCGACCGCGACGCCGACACCACCGGCAAACACGGCGAACTCGCCGCCGCCCGCCACACCGACATCCGCGCCGCCGACCTGCAAGCCCGCCAAGCCAAAGTCCGCACCACGACAAGCGCGCGGCTGGAGAAGGCGCTGGCCGAACGCGACCGCCGCCGCAACCTCACCCCCATCTGCGCCGCCGTCGAACAACGGCTACGCGACCAGCGCGCCACAACGCAGGCCGCCGCCGATTACGAGGTCAGCCGATCCTCGCGTGGCCACGAAAACGACTCTCCCACGGCTGGATACGATCTCGAGACCGAGACATAAGCAGTGCTGGTGGACCTGGCGGCTACGGATGACATCAGTCGAACACGACGAATCCAGGACCAGTCGCTCTGCCGATGTCAGACTCTGGATAATGGTGCGGATGAACGGATCTCGCATCCAGCCCGGGGTCGGCAGTGAGAGGTATTGCGTATAAGGCCAAAGTTCGCCCCACCTGATTTCTACCGGGCGAAGAATTCGTCCTCAGGAATACGGTCTCAGCCAGCAGGCGTCAGGTAGGTTTGATAGGAGGATTAGAGCGCCCGTTTCAGAACCCGCCCACAGTCCACAGTTGTACTGATTGCATCACCGGAACCGCAAGTATCGTGCAATCCGGACTGAAAACGACCGAACCATTGAGACCCCTTCCAGCCCCCGGGGCTAGCGACACATTCAGAGATGCGATCGGCTGCATTTGGGATGTGCTCCAGATGTCCACACCGAATCTTTCGAAGGCTCCCATGGCGAGCATGTCTCCATCGCGACTCATCGCCACGGCTCCGCCATTCGAAGTGAAGCTTTTAAGTCTGGTTTGTGTTCGCAGGTCCCACAGTTCGACTCCACCGTACGCCGAGTCACCCGTCGGATTCTTCAGCGGATCGCCGACGCTTACCGCCAGCATCGATCCGTTCTCGCTGACATCCATGTCGTCGATGGGTTTGGCCTGCTTACTTGCTTCGTCCTGAAATACGTCCAGGGTCGTGATCACCGATCCCGTTGTGGCGTCGATGAGAGTGATGATCGGATAGCTGCCCGCCCTGTCGAATTCACCGATCATACTCGCTACGGCAAGTAGCCTGCCGCTTCGATCAAATTTCATAACCCCGGGCGAAAATGGGGCCGTCACGGCCAGAGAACGCGGCTGCGTGTCGTGTGGACTCGACCAAATATCGAGGAAATCGCGCCGCGTGCTGTTCTCCGGAACAAAATATCTCGTGGCCGCCATCAGCTTTCCGTCGTGATTCAGCGCGATTTCATTGGGGTAGCGTCCGCACGCGCTGCTGACCTCTCGTTCTTCACCTGAAGAGCGCAGCCATATCCGCGGGCATAAACCGCTGTAGCCAGTGACCGTGGACGCATCCGAGCTCACGGCATACTTGGTAACTCCCTGCCAGTTCAAGTTGGTCGTCATCGTGCTGGTCCGCTCCTGAAGGTTCCAGACCTGTAGATCCAGTCCGTCGGCGTCGAAATACCCATTTCGTGCAACGAGTAGGGTCTTGGAATCCTCGCTGAACGCTACCTTTGTTTGCCTGGCGGGCTTCATGTCCGTGTATAACACTGCATGTAGTGAAATCGCGTCGGTGGAACCGCCCATCGATTTCCAAAATCCTGGGGCATTTTCGGAACGAGGTTCCGTCGACTTGTCCAGGCCGATGTATCCTGCGGCGGCCGTGAATGCACCGAGGCCGATACCGCCGACGATGAAGTTTCGCCGCGAATGGTCTCTTGCCGACATGATGGCCTATTTCACCCATTCTTTACCGTCTAGCCGTGCCGTCGCTGAAAAACTGTTCACGGCCGCCGTCTGGAAGGGGACACCGTTATTGTCGATCACGGTCGTGTAGGACTTTCCCATGTGGGACCAGTCGAGAGCCAGGCGCCACCGAGAAATGCAATCGCAGGCATTCTTAGACTCCAGAACAGCCTTCACATCAAATTCTTCAATATCCGAGTTGCTTACCGTGAACGCGAATGTCATGCCGTTGTTGTATACTATCTTCGGCGGCGTGGGATCGAGATTAATCTGGAAATTTCTCACATCCGTAGTGCCGCCACACGCTTGATCCGACACAAGCTGTTTCGCCGTTGCCGGAGTACGATCGACGTCGATGACCCGCATTCCGTGAATGTTCACAGCATCTACTGAAGCGCCCTGCAACGAAATCTTGAACCAGGTGGCGAACATGTCGACGCCGCCCGCTTCCTGTGCCCATGTCTCATTGAGAATCCCGGAAACCGGAGGGCTGATCAGGTTTAGCGGTTTGTCGAACATCCAGAGATTCCCGCACCCCGGGTTGCCATTGCTGACACCACCTCTGGCATAGGCAACGCTCACCGTTAGGGGCTCGGCCGACGCCGAATGCCGCAACATCGGCCAGACCACCGAGTAGGCGAGCAATCCAACGACGGCGATGACCGGAAATATCAGGAGCCAGATGATATTGCCGAGATTGATCGAGATATTGTGTAGATCGCGCCCGGCTTGAAACGTTCGACCGTTCTCCGACGCCGCCGCCTTTTGGTTCAGTGGCGCCTCCGACGCGCGTCCGGTCCGATCATTCTGGAGGTTATCGTTCGCCAATGCCGCGACCGATATTATGCATGTCACGTCCCGCTTGGAATATCATGGCGTTGTCCGACGCCGTGGCATGCTGAACGATCTCCTGCACTGTTGTCTGCTCGACGGTGGGCAGCAGTGGCAGGAGTTGGTCGTCGAGGACTCGACGAATTTCAGCGCTCAAGTTGGGGTCGTCGTTTAGCAATCGATGCAGCCGTCGTTGCCAGTCGACAACCAATTCGTGTTCGGTGGTGTGGTCGCCCGCCTCGCGGGCGAGCAGCAGTTCACCGCGCACTTCTTCGAGTTCTTCCTGGATTGCCGGAACACGCTGTGGGTGGACTCTTCGCCATAGATCCACGGCTGCATCCCGGGCTTGTGTCCATCCATCCGTCGCCATTGCCGTGACGAGAGCCGTTCCAGCTGCGAGCACGAGCGGATCCACGCAAGACCTCCCCTGTGTGGCCGATCGGCACAACCGGCCACGTTGTAGTTGCCCTGACAATAGCCGTAGTTCCGGCCATGGGCCACGCACCTGGGGAGGCTCCTAGTACCCTCCGAAATACCGGCTGGATGGTTTGCATGCGTTGTGTCGCAACGGATCAGGCAAGTGCACGCCAGCCAGAATCGAACGTACTGCGGCTGGTGTTCGATAGCCTGGAGTTTATCGCCACCGAGGCGACGACCGGCTTGTTCACGCTGGCGGGCACCATGATCGGCGGGGGCGGGACGTTCGCGGTCAACTGGCTCACGACGCGGAGCCAGCGGCTCCTGGCCCTCGCGACGCGAGACCACTATCTGCTGGATCGGGCAGTACGTAGAGCACCGCGGGTACCTGCTCCGATTGGACCGGCTGATGGAGGCCGGGAGGATGTTCGTGGATGCGGTCACGAGCAGTCAATCACTAGAAGTGTTGAGCAGCAGGCGTACTGAGCACATCGATCTATGCACGAAGTACGCCGAAGGACGTGGCAGTCCCGAGTTGGCCGGACCGGTCGAACTACTTGACCCGCTGTCCGACCTGTGTCAGGCCGTCGACGCGTACTCGTCCACGTTGGACGAATGGTGGCACCTTATGTCGGATGCCGGTCAGACAAATCTCGACTAACACCAGACTTCCTCAAAGCTCCGTAACGTGGTCGGAGACAAGCGACGACGCTACCAACAGCTCGCGATCCAGGTTCTTGGTTAGCCGCACGCTCCAGTACGAAACGGTCCGATCCTCTGCGGCCTGTACGGTGAACCTTTCCTGACCTGAGCCCCCGATCTGAGCGCACACCCGCAAGGAGGGCCGCGTTGCCTGGCATGTTTTCCCCGGAAATGCTTGCCTCGCAGTCCAATTCGGCGGATCATGATGCGGTGACCGGGGGTTCGGATGCGGAGGGCGGCGAGGAGCTCGCCGATTACGATTTGCTCGCTGAGATTGATGCCGAAATGGACTTCCGGGCCGCTCACGCGACGATCCAGAACTATGACATCGCGTTGGCCCAGCGGATCGACGCGTTCCAAATCCTGGGTTCCTTATCCGCACAAGCGGTCCACGTGGCCCGTCCTCTCGCTCCTGTCGGCGTCACCCCAGAGAAGCACGCTTCTCTGGGGGCGCGGGTAGATCCTGATTGGCTTCAGTACACCTCACACACTCACGGGCGGATCCAGGGAAATTTTCATTCGCTGACGAATGCGTTCAAGTGGATCGGCAACGCCTACAGGCTCACACGCTCACTGCAATTGGCGGCAAACCACGTCTTGCCGAACGCGGCCCAGAGAATTAGGGAGGCAGAGCAGACGATCTTCAACGCGCAATCGTACTCAGATTTCTGGACAGCTGAGCAGAAGGTGACCGGAGAGGTCCTTCTGACGCCAGGGGGCCGCTGCGTCTTCTGCACAGTGTGGGTGATGCTGAACGAGGTGTCGGAGAAGTTCCGGAAGGCGATACAGCCGCCGACCTTCCTCTACGTCCCCGCGTTCATCGAGCCTCCACGCCACGGTCGGATCAAGAAAGGATTCCTCGCCCGGCTCATCGAGGCTGATCTCGCCGAAAACATCGACCTCGCAACCGATTACTACGTCGCGATCCATTGCGGCAGCGAGCACGACAAGCCGCTCCAGCCCTGGTTCGGGGAAATCATCAAATGCCTGAAAAGGCTCGCGCCCGAGGACGTCGCGCACGGGTTCGAAAAGTTGACAGCGACAGTCCATCACGCCGACCGGCAGGTTGTGTGCGATACGGACGTCGTCAAAGCCTATACAGTCCTCTGCCTCAACTACTTAAGGAAAGTGCAGGAACGAATGAGTGACTATGCAGAAGCGTCCGGGCAGGGCCGGAAAGACCCGACCTACGCGTTCACCTTCCACAACAGCACGCTCAACAACAGTCCGGTCGGGTCGAGGGTGGAAAGCATCTCTTACTCGATATCGAACGTTGTGAACCAAGGCAACCAAGACCTCGGAGATGCCCTCGACGCGGTCAAGGAAGCGATCCTCGCCGACGACCTCGGCGAGGAGGAGCGCCGCGGACTACTCGAAATCGTCGAATACGTGGCACAGGCAGCGGAAGCGTCGCCGGAGAGTCGGAAGCCGGGGATGATCCGCTCCGCCTTGGCGGCACTCGCGGCCGCGGCCGCGGCCGGCACACAATTGAATCAGGCACTTGAGTCATGGGGCGTTGTCCTCAGCGGCATTCTCCGGTAGCCCGCATGGCCGACACCTGCACATATAGGTCCAGGAAGCGCCGTTAGAGACGATTTGGCGTCGACGCTATCGCCCAGCTCACCAACGGGTAACAGCAGACAGGCCGGTGACTACCGGGTCTGATCTGGTCAAGCTTTGGTGCGCAGTAACCGGATTGAATCCGTGCCGCGCGGATCGATCAGCTTGAGGTAGGCGCAGACCGTGCGCACACGCTGCGGGCGCCTGACCGATTACGCGGACGGGACTGCCCCGAGTTCGGCTGACTCGCTGACCCGCCCCAGGGTTTGGTTACCCGTTTCGATGTGAAGATCGGCACCAACTGAGAGGCTCTGATCCCATGCCCTGACCGTATCCGCCGGAGTTCCACCTGCGCGCCGTCGCGCTCGTGCGGGCCGGAAAACCGATCACCACCGCCGCGACCGAGTTGGGGATCAGCGCCGCGGCCCTGCACAGCTGGGTCCGCCAGGACCAGATCGACCGAGGGGAACGCCCCGGCATCAGCACCGTCGAGAATGCGGCCCTGGCGAAGGCCAACAAACGCATCCACCAACTCGAAGCCGAGGTCGAAATCCTTCGCAAGGCGGCCGGGCTGCTCGGGGAAATATGGCCTGCCCCAAAAGGATTCACCGGTGATCGATGTTCTCGTCGATACCGGGCACCCGGCCAAGGCTCGCGAAGCTGACCCGCGGCATGGGCATCGTGGTCAGCGAAAACCTCGTCGCCGAACTGATGAGCCGGGCCGGTATCGCCGGACTGTCCGGGCCGGCCAAGGTCAAACGCTTACGCGGCATCGCGACCGCCGACGATCTCGTGCACCGCAAGTTCCATCAACTCACACCAAATGAGTTGTGGGTCACCGGCATTACGGAACATCCCACGCGGGAAGGGAAGGTCTACTGCTGCGCGGTGATGGACACCTTCAGTCGCAAGATCGTCAGCTGGTCGATCGACAACTGTCAGGACTCGACTGTGGTAGTGAACGCTCTCGACACGGCCATCAGGAACCGAAAGCCGTTGCCGGGCAGTATTGTTCACGCCGATCACGGCGTCCAGTTCACCTCCTGGGCGTTCACCAACAAGATCCGCACCGCCGGACTGATGCCGTCGGCGACGGCTACGACAACGCGATGATGGAATCGTTCTGGTTGAGCATGCAGATCGAGCTGCTCAACCGGAAGAAGTGGCGAACACGAGTCGATCTGGCGAACGCGATCTTCGACTACATCGAGATCTTCTACAACCGGCAACGGCGCCACTCCCAGCTCGACTATGTGTCGCCGACCGAGCACGAGTTGCGCCACGAACGCCAGTCCGCCACCGCCCGAGATTCACATCCAGACAGGTAACTAATCCTGGGGCAGGTCAAGGAATCAACCAAACCGGGGGCAGACCCGGTAGTGAACGCAGCCGCGTTTGCGCATCCCGCGGTGGAGCATTCCTGCGTCTTGTACACTACCTGCACCTCACTGTCCCCGACGGTTGAAGTTCCGTCCGTGCCGCCAGTCCGTCAGATTGCTGAACCGCGGCCAGCGAAACCGACATTCAGATTCCTACCATGCGGAACTACCGTGAACGGTGCCGACTTTCAATAGCTCTCTGCCAGTACTGCTTTCGACGTTCCCGAACATCGTCGGTTACTGATGCTTCTCGTCCGGGCGGGTCCGGCAAGACCCTGTTGAGCCAAGCCTCGCTGGATCCGATCTCAGCGAAATCCCTACGTGCATGGTCGTTTTCATCGGCATCCCTACGCACGTGTTGAAAGCGTAGATGGAGACGCCCCCGCTCATCGCCGGTATGTGCAAGAGTGTAGCTGCATTCCCGATCCCAAAGGGCATCGTGGTCGCACATGCAGAAGTGATGCCGTACAGCGAGGGGCAGACCCCACTGGCGATCGGTCAGGCGGGCGATGAAGGCATCATGCTCGACGGGCACGTCACGTCGAGTGGCCGATTCGAAGATCCATTCGCCCCCGGTCTGGCGATCTGGGTTCGTCCAGAATCTGGTGCGGTAAGCCGAACTCACCGTATGGAAGAGGGCAACCCGACGAAGAAGCCCACTTCCGAGCCAGGCGAGATCGTGTGCGCTACTCGTCACACCTGGGACATCTCGTTCGAATTCGCGTTCAGCCGCGGTCAGAGAGCCTGACGCCCACAGGGGTGTCTCACCCGAGAGATCCAGCGTCCTATGAAACTCCGCTATGTCTGCCCTCCACTGGGTTCCGGGGGCTCCGCGAAAGGTCATGCGGCTGGTGGTTCCGACGAGCGACACGATCAGATCACCGCCGCTAGCAGACACAACCCGCAAGCGCGGGATCCCCGAGAGTTCCCCATCCGGCCGGACATGTGGGAGCAACATCCCAACGAGGGTTTGGCTGAACGGAAAGATCGTGCCGGGCAACCATTCTGGCGGCCTCCGAATCGGGTGCATTTCGGCGTGGCTATCGAGCCAGACTGCCAGCGAGCCATCGGACGCCAAGCGCAGCCTTGCGATTCCGACCGGATGCGCCAACCACTCTCCGTAGCCGCCGAAGGTCCGCAAGACCTCGGACTCCAGAAACTCCTGATCTTTGGTGGCCGCCATGGGAATCGGCACCACGTTGTCGAAAACAGTGCGGCCCTTCAAATCACTGTAGGGCTCACCCGTGTAGAGAGCCCGCGTGCGAACTCGCCGCGCAAGACGTCCCCCATGGACCATGGCATCGACCATCCCGAACGCCGCTGCCCGAAACGCCCGAATCGTGATCGGCGCGCCCAATCGGTGGGCACGAAGTGGTCAGCGGTCGGGTGTGGCGGAGCTAGGGCTCCTCTATCCCACCAGTGACACCGCCAAGGCTGGGGCAGCGCGGTGTCGGGAGTGGCCGCCATCCGGCCGAGCGCAATCCTGCCAACGGCGCCACGGTCGGACAAGCACCTCCGAAGTCACGCGTGTCGCCAGCACAGCCGATGGTTAGCCCTCAGCTGACCATCGCGTAGCCAAGGCCGACTGCCCTGGCTACGGAGTTGCATCGGAATTGCTCAAGGCAAATGTCGCACCTAACCTCAGGCTCCGGGTGCGTGCACCGCGACCAGATCTGCAAACCTGACCTCGTCGAGGGCGGTGACAGGCAGGACCCCAGCCTGCAGACCGAAGACCCGAAGATCGTCCGCCAGAGCAGCGCGGATGTAGCCAAATGTGTAGTCAATCCCATAGTCGCGGAGGAACTCTCGTACTTCCTCGATCTCGGGCATCTCCTGGTCGTTTGCGAAGATGAATCGGGTAACTACTTCGAAGGTCGCATCGATCGAGTCATTCCGGAGTGCGAGACGTCCGCGGATGTCAAGGATAGGCGCGTCGTTCACCCGTGCATCTCGTCCCAGACTCGGTTTGACTGATGCCTCGTAGATGTCCTGTACCGCGTCGTCGCTGTCTTGGCTCTCCACCCTTTGTACGGCGCGACACATCCAGATCACATCACCACCGGTCGCCCGCTTGGCCAGCACCATTACACGACCTTTACTTGCATCGACAGGCCCCAAAGCGAGCTGGACCCACCCGACCTCGTTGACTCATCACGAGGCACCGAGGCGAGCAACTGACCCACAACCACGTTCTGTCCGGCTCCGGCCTGGTCCTGCTCCAAGGTGCGTGTTTCGACACGAAAGACGCCCCTCACAGCCTTGGCGTAGCGCCTGATGGTGGACAGAGTGGGGTTGGTGCCACCGCTTTCGAATCTGGATACCTGCGATGGATCGACACCCATAGCATCGGCTACCTCGGTCACAGTCATCCCGCGCTGGATCCTGATTGCCCGCAAGCCAAGGATCAGATTCAACTGCTCCTCAGCGACGATGAGACCGACGCGATCACGATCAGTCGGGTTCTCGATGCCTGGGAACATCTCCATGTGCGTCATCTCCTTCCCCGCTGGACACAGGATGCCTCATTCCTAGCACCTTCGCGTGCTTTATAACGCAAACGGTATCAAGCCGAGTTCCAGCGTCGCCAACGCGCACGAACGTTCTCGCACCTCGTGACCCCTGAGTCCATCGCGTCGTGTATGTCCTTGGTCTGGTCGGTGCTAGCCCAGTCGCTCGACTCGCTCACAGGCTTCACCCCTATCCCGCTGCCAATGATCAGATCTGTCGGCTTGTCCCAGCCCGGGCGCTGCTCGATGAAGTACAGCCGATACATCGTGCGCTCGTCCTCAGACATGGCGTACAGTTCGCCGGCCCAGGGCATTGGCCGCTCGGCATCGAACTTTAGATCCGGGAGCTGCTCGACGCGCTCACCGACAGGGCAACGATGGGTCGGGTAGCCCTTCCGATCAGGGTTTTCGTTGTTGGTTGTCGCGGGGAAGCCATGGGTGAACGCACGGCGAGCCTTCGCCTCAAGCAACTCCGCAGCCTCGGGGTCCTTTGCGCGAAGCTCAGCGAAGTGGTCAGTGCACTCGGATGAGTATGTCCACGCACAACCTGGAGTATGGATGCGCGACATGTAGACAGCTGGCGCTGACTGCCCCACCATTCCCCACCCTCTTCGCGAAGCATCAACCTGGGATACCGATCATGCCGCATTTGCCGCTAGCAGGTGATCGGATCCAGCCCTGGAGATAAATCACCCCTGTCGGCGCGCCACACCGCAGCAGATGGCTGGGGACAGCGCTCGCCGACAGTTGCACTCTCGGCAAGCAGTCGGCCAGCGCTCGTTCAGATACCCAGCCCCCTAGGCAGCTGACGGTTTCGCCAATAGGTACGAGACGTTCTGCTGCGACATGCCGGACAACCCAGCCAGCCGAGTCTGCGTGTAATAGTCCGGGTCGACGGCCCGCAGCCGCAGGAGAAGTTGCAGCCGTGCGTCCTTCGCCTTCTCGCCAGCTTCGATAACTCGACCGTACTCGAGGAAGTGCTTCCGGATCAATACATCACGCTCCGCGTCATTCATGGCGCATCGACCGTCCGTACAAGCAGCTGGTAGACGCCGCTTCCTGCCCGATAACAAGCAAAACCCATGCGGTAGCCGCCCGTTTGCTCAACGCCGAAACTCGTCGGCGTGTCGCAACCACGACACACCGAAGCCCGACATTCGGCGCTAGCGGCACAACCCGGGACAGGGACTCGAACCTTTCCAACTCATTACCAACTTCTGAGCGCAGACACCGCGGGACGGGCAGGGATGACGAGGGACATGCACAACCATTGAAATACACTCTGCACCAGCGAATTTCGCTCCCCTGCGGGACACCGAAGGGCATCCGGGGACCCTCAGAAATCCTGCGATCTTGTGCCTGGGTGTCGCGGGTTCGAGTCCCGTCAGCCACCCCGACGCGAGGCCCCGATCCCCACCGGATCGGGGCCTCGCCGCATTCCACCCGAATTCCGCTGCACCCTAATTCGATCCGCCCCGTCGGCGCCCGACGAGGGGTTGAGCGCCGACCCATGTGGGGACGCGCCGGGGATTCGAATCCGCCTCACATGAATCGGATGATCGACAGCGTGCCCGCGATGATGCAGTAGGCCGCGAACGGGAGGAGGGTGCGGGTGCGGAAGTAGCGCTCCAGGTAGCGCACCGCCAGCCACGAGCAGGTTCCGGAGACGAAGGCGCCGAGGAGTACCGGGCCGCGGATGGCGGCGATCCTCGGTTCGGCGAGCTCCGGCAGCTCGACCAGGCCGGCGCCCAGAATCGTCGGAGTGGCGAGCAGGAAGGCGAATTTGGCGGCGTGCTCGTTTTCCAGACCGCGCCACAGGCCACCGACCATGGTGAGTCCCGCGCGGCTGAAGCCGGTCAGCAGTGCGCCGGCTTGGGCGAATCCGACACCGATGGCGTCCAGGGGGCTCAGGGCGGCCAGCGGGCGGTCGGTCTGACGGGGGTGCTTCGGTCCGGCGGGGTGAACGGACCGGTGGGCCTCACGGCGGCCGAACCGGCGACCGTATTCCGCCAATGTCGGTTCGTTGCGCCTGCGCAATCCCTCGCCGATGACGAGCACGACACCGTTCAAGGTCAGGAAGACACTGGTGTCGACGGGCGTGGTGAACAGCGCGTGCAGCGGACGATCCAGGAAAGGGCCCAGGACCGCGACGGGAAGAGTGGCGAGAACGATCAGCCAGGCGAGTCGCTGCGGAACGGTTTCCGCACGCCGGGTTCGCAACGTGGCCAGGAAACCGGCGATGATGGCCAGCCAGTCACGCCAGTAGTAGCCGAGCAACGCGATCGCCGTGGCCACGTGCAACGCCACCACGAAGGCCAGATAGGTCGCGCCCCGGCCGGATCTTCCTACTGTCACCTGCTTCCAGCTACCACCGACCCAATCCGCGACCAGGACCGAGTGCCCCAGGCTCGAGATCGGGAACAGTTCGGTGACACCCTGTACGGCGCCGATGACAGCGGCTTGCAAGTAGGTGATCATCGGCTCGAGTTTCGCACGGGTGTTTCGCCGCAACCCTGAGACCCCAATCGATGGGCAAATTGTCCGAATTCACCACTCCGCCAATCACTTACGAGGCTCGAGCACCGGACACCGCACGCATCATTCGGCCTGTTCACACGGCTGCCACGAGGCGAAAAGCAGTATGAGGACACCAGATTCGCTGCCAGAAACCCGAATCAGGCGTCGACTGAGTGAATTTCGGGTCATCCCGCCCTGTGAGCCGGAGTAGCCACCCGGCGAGTCCGACAGTCCACCAACCACTTGCTTGCCGAGAAAGTGAAAAGACGATATTTTGCTTTATCTGTCAGACGCTGTGACCTGCGTCATGGTCGACACCCTATGCGGGCTGGCCGTGGCCCGATGAGGATTTGCATTGACCAGTTCCTGGACTACAGGCCGGGCCGTGCTCCGGCTCCGGCTGGGCGCCGCTGTCGGCGTGCTCGCCGCGGCCGTGTCGGTGAGCACGGCCGACGCCGAACCCGCACCGGCACCGGGCCGCGCGCTCGTCGTGCTCGGTGACTCGTACACCGCGAACCCACCGTGCGATGCGGTGCTGGTGAAGTGCGCGGATGAGAACAGCACCGGTCTGCAGGCCTGTTTACACGGCCCCACCTCGTGGCCCGTTCAACTGAGTGGGCTGATGGGCATCGCCGCCGAGGACTTCGAGAACAACTCGTGCTCCAGCGCGACCATCGATACCGGTCCGGTGACATCGACCGGGGAGAAGGTTCCCGGCCGGGACGGATACACCCTGACGCAGGAGGCGCTCGAAGCCGCTCGGGACGGGTCGTTCGGGCCGCAGACCCAGGTGGTGGCGATCCAGCTGGGTTTCAACGACGCGTGGCCGAAGGATGACGCGATCACCGCCGACGCGACCAGGGTGTTCACCTGTGTGTTCAACGTCGTCGAGGGCTGCGACGAGAACGCGGTGGCCGAGGGCCGGTGGCCGGCGCTCGATGCGATCACCGGAACGGCCTATGCCGACCGCATTCGCAAAGTCGTCGACTACGTGAAGTACTACGCGCCGAACGCGAGGATCGAACTGGTCGGCTATCCCGAGGTGGCGCCGGAGAACGCCTCGGAGTGGTGCTTCGACTTCCTCGGCCTCGTCCGCTGGGTACAGCCGCGGGCTCGCGCCATGGTCGAGTTCTGGAACCGGCTCCAGGATGCGCAACGCGACGCGGCCGGGATGCTCCAGATCGACTTCGTCGACGTCAAGCAGGCGACCGCGGGTCACGGATTGTGTTCTGCCGATCCGTGGTTCAACGGCTTCCTCGATCCGCAGATCAACCTGGCCGGCTTGCCGTTCCATCCCTCACCCCGCGGGGACGCCGTCGTGGCCGCCACCGTCTACAGCCACGTCGCGCACTGACACGGCCTCACCCTGCCAGCCGGTCGAGTACCGCCGTGGCGCATCCATCGGAGAAGCAATGACGCTCACGTACACCCCAGAATCCGAATCGACCTCGGCACCACCCGAATTCGCGTGGCGGGGCGTCCTGCTGGTCTCGGGGTTGATCGCGCTCGTCTGGTCCGTCTCCGCGGCACGGTTCCAGCTCGCCGGTGACGAGCTGTACTACCTCGCGTGTGGCCGGCGACTGGCGGTCGATTACGTCGACAACGGACCGGTGATACCGCTGATCGCGCGGGCAGCCGACGTGATCGCCCCCGGATCGGTTCTCGCGCTGCGGATCCCGGGGTTGCTGCTGCTGATCGCGGTGTCCGTCCTCGCGGCGGCGGTGGCCCGCGAATGCGGTGCGCGGCCGCGCTACCAGATGCTCGCCGCGGCGGGGTACGCCGTCTCACCGTTCGTCGTCGCCTACACCGTGCTGGACAGCGTCGCATTCGACGTGGCGTTCCAGGCGTTGATCATCTGGCTGCTGGTTCGCTGGGTACGCACCCGCCAGGACCCCTTGCTCATCGCCGCGGGTGTGGCGGCGGCGATCGACGTGCAGGACAAATGGCTGGTGCTGATGCTGGGGGCCTGTGTCGCCCTCGGCGTTCTCGCCGTCGGCCCCCGCGAGGTCTTGCGCCGCCCCGCACTGTGGGCAGGGCTGTCGATCTTCGCGGCCGCCATGACGCCCGCCCTGCTGTGGCAGGCCTCCCATCATTGGCCACAGCTGGCGACCAACAGCGCCATCGCCCAGGAAACGGCGGGGAGCGACGGCGGACAGCTGGGGACGGTCGTGGCGATCATGGTGGTCACCGGATTCCTCGGCGGTGGGCTGGGCGTGCTGGGCCTGTACGGCCTGGCTCGGGAGCCGAAGCTGCGGCCGTATCGGTTCGTGCTGATCGCCGCCTTGCTGATGGTGGTTCTGGTCGTTGTCGGGCACGGCCGGTCCTATTACGTCGCCGGGATCGTTCCCGCGATCTTCGGCGCGGGCGCGTCGATTCTGTCCGGCTTCCTGGACGTCGCGGGTACTCGCGCCCTGCTGCTGCGGCGGTTGTTCACCGGCCTCACCGTCCTCTCGGCGGTACTGACCGCCTGCTTGGCGCTGCTCCCCTACCCCAAGAGCTGGATCGACGTGCCGGACACCGGCTACTGGGGCTTTCTGCAGCACTACGGCAACGACAACTGGGAGGACCTTGCCGACGCGGTGCACAAGGTGGCGATCGGCCTGCCGGCCGAGGAACAGACCGGTGCCGTCGTCGTCACCGAGGCCTACAACGAGGCCGGGGCGCTCGACCATTACGGTCGGTCGGAATGGATTCCGCCGGTCTACAGTCCCAATCGTGGCTTCGCCGAATGGGGCCCGCCGCCGGACTCGGCCACGACCGTCATGTACGTCGGCTACAACGACGGACCGGAGCTGCGGGCCTTCCTGGCCAATTTCGCCCACACCACACCGGCTTTGCAGATGGACAACCCGCTCGGCATCGCCGGACAGAATCACCACGTGACCGTGTGGATCTGCCGCGAGCCCCTGGTTCCCATGTCCGTCGCCTGGCCGAAGTTGACCTATATGGTTGTCCCACCGGCCTCTTGAGCGAGAGTGCCGACGTCATCGAGGATTTGCATTGATCAGTTTCAGGACCAGCGGCGGGGCCGTGCTTCCACTCAGGCTGGCCGCCGCCGTCGCCGTTCTCGCCGCGGCCGGCTCGATAGGCACCGCCGCCGCCGCCGACGAACCGGCTCCGGTCGAGGGCAAAACGCTTGTGGTCATGGGTGATTCGTTCGCCGCGAACCCACCGTGCGATGGGGTCCTGGTGAAATGCGACGGCAACAACGACGTCGCGGCACACGAATGCCTGCACCGCGACACGTCCTGGCCCGTCCAGCTGAGCACGCTCATGGGCGTCGCCGGAACCTCGGACTTCGAGAACGCCACGTGCACCAACGCGTCGATCGACAGCGGCCCCGTGACCTCGAGCGGGCAGCAGGTTCCGGGCCGCGACGGCTACACCCTGGCGCAGCTGGCGATCAAGGCCGCCAAGAACGGGGCGTTCGGGCCCCGCACCCAGGTGGTGGCGATCCAGCTGG
>NZ_JBHZCS010000095.1:0-32773 GCF_042755705.1 Nocardia sp. NPDC059154 | reverse complement strand
GTCCTGGACGGCCGTCAACGATCTGCTCATCCGTCACTACCGCGAGGTGATCGCGGAACGCCTGCAGGCGGATTCGACTCTGCAGGCCGATTCCACGCGGGGCGAGTTCCCGGCCACCAAGGAGGCATCCTGATGCTCCGCATCTCCGTTATCGGCACCGGATACCTGGGCGCCACCCATGCCGCGGGCATGGCCGAACTCGGCTTCGACGTGCTCGGGGTGGACAACAACCCGGCCAAGGCCGCGGCGCTGTCCGCCGGGCGGGTGCCCTTCCACGAGCCCGGACTGCCGGAACTGCTGGCCGGGCACGTGTCGGGCGGGCGGCTGCGCTTCGGCACCTCGCTCGTCGAGGCCGCTGAGTTCGCCGACGTCCACTTCCTCTGTGTCGGAACGCCGCCCGGGGTGAACGGGGCCGCCGACCTGTCGCAGCTCTACACCGCGCTGGACGGGCTGGTGCCGCACCTGACCCGCAACTGCCTGATCGTCGGCAAGTCCACGGTGCCGGTAGGCACCGCCGAGGCGCTCACCGCGCGCATCGCCGAGCTTGCGCCGGAAGGGATTTCGGTCGATCTGGCCTGGAACCCGGAGTTCCTGCGCGAGGGGCACGCGGTCTACGACACGCTGCACCCGAACCGGCTGGTCTTCGGTGTCACCACGCCGGACGCGGAGTGGGCGCTGCGACAGGTGTACGCCACGCCCATTGCCGCGGGCTCGCCGGTGGTGATCACCAACCTGCCGACCGCCGAGCTGATCAAGGTCTCCGCGAATGCCTTTCTGGCGACCAAGATCTCGTTCATCAATGCCATGGCGGAGCTGTGCGACCTCACCGGCGCGGACGTGACCCTGCTGGCCGATGCGCTGGGCCACGACGACCGGATCGGCCGCAAGTTCCTGGGCGCGGGCCTCGGCTACGGCGGCGGCTGCCTGCCGAAGGACGTGCGCGCCCTGATCGCTCGCGCCACCGAGCTCGGTGCGGGGGAGTCGGTCGACTTCCTGCGCGACATCGACGCGGTCAACCTGCGTCGCCGCGAGCGCGTGGTGCGGGAGACCCTGGAGCTGCTGGGCGGTCACCACCCGCGCGGCCGGGTCGGGGTGCTGGGTGCGGCGTTCAAGCCGCTCTCCGACGACGTCCGCGATTCACCCGCCCTCGATGTCGCGCAGCAGCTGCACGCGGCCGGCGTCGAGGTGACCGTATTCGACCCCGCCGCAACGGGTCCGGCGCGTGCCGTCGCCCCGCAGCTGGTGTTCGCCGCCACCCCGGCGGCCGCCCTGCACGAGGCGGATGTGGTCCTGCACCTGACCGAGTGGCGCGAATTCCGGGAACTGGATCCGGGTTTCCTGCGCACGGTCGCCCGCGGCCGGGTCATCATCGACGCCCGCAATACCCTCGACCCCGAGCCCTGGCTGGCGGCGGGCTGGGACTTCCGCGCCCTCGGCCGCCTGGTCGAGCCGCGCACCGTGGCCGGCCGCGTCGGCGCGCCCGCCGGCACCGTCTATCCGGCACCGGCTGTCCGGGAGCCGATCGCCGAACCGGCCAGCGCTCTGGCTCAGCCCTCGCCACTGACCCGCCTGCGCGCCCGCGTCCGCCGCACCGCCTGATCGCTACGGTCCCAGACCGTCGACCCTCAGCCCGGCACGCGGTCTCCCCGCGTCGCCGGGCTGCTGCGCCACGGCGTGCGGCCCGGTGCCTTCCGGCCTCGAATGCGCCGAGCGGCTCTCCTGCCTCGCGAGACCGGCCTGCCTCCCTCGCTGCCGTGCGATCTTGATCTGCGCTCCGGGTCGCCCGGATCGTGCACGGATGGTGATAAGTGGGGTTGCGGCGGCAGGGTCGGCCTCGACCGGGATGACCTGGGTTTTCGGGTCTGGCACGGGATGCCGCGCAGGTGGGGGATTTATGCGCGGCGGGTATGTGACTCCAGCTTCACGATTTTGGTCCTGACGGACCGCTCGGCATGTAACTATGTGCCTGATTCCGCTGGACTCTGGTTAGGAGTATTCGTGACTGGGGTGGGGACGGTGGCAGCACGCGCGATCGCATTGATCGGGCTCGTGATGCTGGCTGTCGTCGCACTGCGCGGGTACATTCCGGGAACCGGAGGACCCGCCGCGCCACATCCGTCGTCGGCGGTGTCACTGGCCTTGATGCCGGTGCTGCTGCTGGTCTCGATGGTGATTCTGGTGGCGGGTGTGATCAACAGCCAGCATCGCCTCCCGCTCGCCATGCCCGAACCCGACCGCGAGTCCGCGGTGCGCGTGCCGGGCCTGCGCCGGCTCGGGCTCCTGCTGCTGGTCGGGATCGCGGCCATCGCGCTGATCGTGACCGCGGTGCTGTCGGTGTACCTGGTGACGCCGGCGCGGCAGACCCAGGTGGGGACGCCGCCGAGCGTGTCCGCCACCGGGCCCGCCCCGCAGCCACAGGAGACCGTGGCACCGCCGGAGGAGGCGGTCCCCGAGCCCACGCTCACCGGCACCGCGTTGCTGCTGGTCGGCATCACCGCCGGCGTGCTGGTGCTGATCGCCATGACCGGCCTGGTCGTGGTGGCGGTGGGCTCGAACCGCCGGCCCTCGCTGGAGCACACGCCCCTGCCACAGCCCACGGCCACCGAGGCGGTCTCACTGGCCAAGGTCGCCGAGATGGGCCTGGCGGCCATGATCGCGCCGGGGCAGGACCCGCGCACCGCCATCATCGCCTGCTACGTCGCCATGGAACGCGGTCTGGCGACGGCGCGGGAGGTCGCCCCGCTGGCCTCCGACACCCCGTCCGAGGTGCTGGCGCGAGCCTTCGACCGCGGCTTCCTGCACGACGCGTCGGCGCGGGAACTGGTGGCCCTGTTCGAGGAGGCGCGGTTCAGCCCGCACTCCATGCTGGAGTGGCAGCGGATGCGCGCCGAGCAGCTGCTGCGCATCGTGCTGGCCGATCTACAGGGGCAGGCGGCATGAAAGACGGTGTGGCAGTGCGGATCCCGAGGGGCCGAACGGGGGTCCGGCCATGAATCGGAGTGCGATCGTGGTGGGTGCGGTGGCGCTGGCCCTGCTGTTCGAACTGCTCGCTCTCGGCGATCAGCGTGAGCATCTGGTCGCCCTCACCGCCGTTCCGGTGGCTGCGGCGCTGGGACTGCTGGTGTGGTCGCTGGTGGAGCGGTCGCGCCGGCTCGCCCCGCCCGAACCGGACGACAACGACATCGACAACGGTCCCGTCGAGATGCTGCACCGCTGGCAGGCGCGCGCCCAGATGCTGGCGGACCGCTCCGAGGGCTCGCGCGCGGAGTGGGATCGGCACCTGCGGCCGCTGCTGGCCAAGGAATTCGAACTGACCAGCGGGCACCGGATGGCCAAGAACCGGCGGGCGCTGGAAGTGGCGGGACAGCTGCAGTTCGGGCCCGAGCTGTGGCGCTGGGTGGACCCGGCGAACTCGGCGCTGCGCGATCAGGTCAATCGGGCCCCCGGCCGCGAGGCCCTGGACGAAATCCTGCGCCGACTGCAGAACATGTGAGATGAGATGCGAGACATGCGATGACATCACCGATGGACGTGACCATCAAGCGCACCGACGCGGTGCTGCGTGAAGTATCCCGGGTCGTGGTCGGCAAACGGGACGAACTGCAGCTGATCATGATCGCGGTGCTGTCCGGGGGCCACATCCTGATCGAGGACCTGCCCGGACTGGGCAAGACCCTCATCGCGCGCTCCTTCGCGACCGCGCTCGGGCTGAACTTCACCCGCGTGCAGTTCACCCCGGACCTGTTGCCCGCCGACCTCATCGGGTCGACGATCTACGACATGCATTCGGGCCGTTTCAGTTTCCGGCGCGGCCCGGTCTTCACCAATATGCTGCTGGCCGACGAGGTCAACCGCACCCCGCCCAAGACCCAGGCCGCCCTGCTGGAGGCCATGGCCGAGGGGCAGGTCTCCATCGACGGCGAAACCTTCCCGCTGCCACAGCCTTTCGTCGTCTTCGCCACCGACAACCCGATCGAGTACGAGGGCACCTACCCGCTGCCCGAGGCCCAGCTCGACCGCTTCGCCATGCAGCTGCGGCTGGGCTACCTGTCGGAGACCGACGAGATGAACATGATCCGCCGCCGCCTGGAACGCGGCTCGCAGCCCGCCCAGATCGGGCAGGTGGCGGATGCCGACGGCCTGCTGGAGATGCGGCAGTCGGTGGAATTCGTGACGGTGCACCCGGATGTGGTGGGCTACGTCGTCTCCCTCGCCTCGGCCACCCGCGGGCATCCGCAGGTGGAGGTCGGCGCGAGCCCCCGCGCCGAACTCGACCTGGTGCAGATGGCCCGCGCCCGGGCCCTGCTGCACGGCCGCGACTACGTGGTCCCCGAGGACGTGAAGGCGCTCGCCGTGCCGGCGATGGCCCATCGCATCACGCTGCGCCCCGAGATGTGGGTCCGCCGCATCCGCGGCGAGGACGTGATCTCCGAACTGCTGCGCCGCCTGCCGGTCCCACGCGCCACCCAGGCCTGAGGCGCGTATGAAGCATCGCGACACGAGTACGGCGGTCGAGGCCGAATTGCGCTGGCGGCCCGCACCGTTGGTGTTCATGCTCGCCGCGGTGTCCGTGCCCGCCCTGGTGCTGGCGCTGGTACTGGGCAAGTGGCAGCTGGTGGTGTTCGCCGCGCCCATGCTCGGGGTGCTGGCCACCGCGCCGCTGCAGCAGTCCCGCACCCGCATCCAGGTGGACGGGGCGGGGGTGCTGCGCTGCTTCGAGACCGAAGAGGTGGTGCTGACCGCCGCGGCGTTCGTGGAACGCGGGCACGCGCTGCTGCGGCTGCATCCGGAACCCTTGCAGAGCATGGAGATCCATGTCGAGGAGACGGTGGACTCCGGGACCGCGCCCGCCGGGCTCCGGCTGGCGCTGTCGGCCCCGCGCTGGGGCCGATATCCGGTGCCGATGCGGGTGACCGCGCTGAGCCCGGCCGGGCTGGCGGTGGCCTCGGTGCGCTTGCGTGCGGGCGAGGTGTACGTCTATCCGATCACCGATCCGCAGCGGATGCGCCTGCCGCGCACCGAACTTCCCGAACGGATGGGCACCCATCTCACCCGGCGGGCCGGGCCGGGCGTGGAGTACGCGGATATCCGCGCGTACACGCCGGGGGATCAGCTGCGCACCGTGAACTGGCCGGTGAGTGCGCGGCGCGGGCAGCTGTTCGTGACCGAGCGCTTCACCAACCGGGCCGCGGATGTGGTTGTGCTGGTGGACACGTCGATGCAGGCGCCCGGGCCCGCGTCGGACTCACTGGAGCTGTCGGTGCGCGGCGCCGCCCAGGTGGCCCAGTCCGCGCTTCAGGCGGGCGACCGCACGGCGGTCGTGTGCCTGGGCCGCACTCCACGCTGGCTGCGACCGGATATCGGCCGCCGCCAGTTCTATCGCATCGTGGATGCCGTGCTGGATGTCGGTGACGAGCACATCCTCACCGAGGGCACGCTGGCGCCGCACGCCGCGGTGCCCATCGGGGCGGTCATCGTCGCCTTCTCCACGCTGCTCGACACCCAATTCGCCCTGGCCCTCATCGATCTGCGCAAGCGCGGCCACGTCGTGGTGGTGGTCGACGTGCTGCGCGGAACGCCGTTCGGCGATGGCCTGGACTCCACCCTCGCACGCATGTGGCAGCTGGAACGCACCTCCATGTACCGCGATATGGGCACCGTCGGCGTCGACATCGTGCCCTGGCCCGAGGACACCCGCCTCGATCAGGTCATGCGCCTGCTGCCCGAACACCGCCGCACCGTGAGGGTTCGCCGATGACCAGGTTCCTCGCCGTGCTGTCCGGGCTGCTGCTGGCGGGCGCGGTGGCCATCGTCCTGCCGTGGGCCGCGATAGCGGTGATCATCCTGGCGGTGGCCGGCTGGCGCTGGCGGGTGTGCGCGGTGCTGGCCGTGCTCGCGGCCATGGCGGCGCTGGCCTGGGTCGGGACCGGGGCGCTGGTGGCGGGCGGCATCGGGCTGGTCGCGACCACCTACCTGCTGAACACGGCGACCGTGTCGGCTCCGGTGGGCGTGGTGCCGACGACGATTCCGTCGGTGGCGGGCGCACTGGTGTTCACGGTGGCGGCGGGGGCCGCGACCGTGCTGCCCACCGGACTCACCTGGGTGCCGATCCTGGCGCCGTTCACCGTGATCGCATTGTACGCCATGCTGGTTCGCGGACTGACGGACGACCGGACCGTCGGCCGAGCCGAGAACACGCCCGGCGGCTGAGCCGAAAATCGCTTCGAATCCGGCTGTGGGGCTGGTTCACTCGCGCCATGGACGAACAACAGATGATCAAGGCCTCGAAACGGTTGTCGAGGCACCTACGGCACGCCCCCGAGGCCATCGGCATCGCGCTGGACCCGGCCGGGTGGGTGGACGTCGCCACGCTGCTGTCGGCGCTGGGCCGGCACGGGCGGGCGCTCTCGCGTCCCGAACTGGACGAGGTGGTGGCGCGGAACAACAAGCGCCGCTTCGAATTCGATGCGACGGGGACCCGGATCCGCGCGAGTCAGGGGCACAGTGTCGACGTTGACCTGGAGTATCGGGCGACCGTACCGCCCGCGGCTCTCTACCACGGCACCGTTGCCGCGGCCCTGCCCGGAATTCGCGCCGAGGGGCTGAAGCCCATGCGCCGCCACGACGTTCACCTGTCGGCGGATACCGAGACCGCCGTCAAGGTCGGGGCACGACGTGGCAGACCCGTGGTACTGACCGTGGCTGCCGGCGCGATGCACCGCGACGGGCACGAATTCCGGGTCAGCACCAATGGGGTCTGGCTGGTGGCCGCCGTCCCGCCCGGATACCTGTCCGGACTCTGAGCGGGGCGACCGCCGCGGCGACTACTGGAGGGCGGGGGGCATGCGGGTCGGCTTGATGCGGCCGGCGTCGATGAGCGCCCGGAATGCCGCGGCTTTGCGCGCGCACTCAGCAACCGGGCAGCGGCGGTGCTGCTGCATGGTGCGATGGGCTTCCTGGACGCCCAGCGGGTGATCCGGAGCGAGGTGCGACCAGGCGGATGTGTCGGGAGTTGCCAGCGCTGATACGCTGCGTTCCTTGTTGATTCGATCGCGGATGCGTTCTACGGAGAGCCGGTCCGGATCGTGATGGGGGTGGTGCAGGCTCATGATGGTGACAGCCATGATCACGAGCGTTGCGAGAGTGGCCGTGAACACTTGCCAGGCGGCCATTTGTTCACCTTCTCCATGTCTATCGGTAGTAGTCAGCTAGATATTCAGTTGGTTAGCTAGATATTCACCGTATGCCTGAAGACGTTACGCCTCCAGCGCGTCTTGGGTCAGGTTCAATCGAATTTCGGCCGCTTTGAGCAACTCGGCTGTCGCCGATCCCGCTGTCGCGCTGAAGGTTTGCGGCCATCTTGATATCCGGTATGCGGCTTATGGCCGGATTGCCGTGTCACCCACCGGGTCTCGACTCCTCACCGACTGCCCCACCCTCACCCGCGAGGACCTGGTAGCCGCCCTCCGGTACGCCTACCGCCCCAGCTCCAGAGCCTGGACTCCGAACACCCACTGCCCAACAAGATCAGGGAGCTCCCACCGAGGAAATCTGTCCGATTTCCGCAGTGAGAGCTCCCTGATCTTGAAGCTCTGTTCGGGTTACGAGTGGGTGAGGACCACGTCCGCGAGGACGGGGGCGTCGTCGCGCTCGACGACGGTGACCGCGATGACGAGTTCGCCGTCCTGCTGCCAGATTCGGGAGCGCAGGGTCTCACCGGGGTACATGACGCCGGCGAAGCGGGCGCGGAAACCCTTGACGCGGGACACATCCGAGGCGAGGACCGTGTCGGTCGCGGTCTTCAGGACCAGGCCGTAGGTGCACAGGCCGTGCAGGATCGGGTTGGGGAAGCCGGCATTGCGGGCGAATTCGGGGTCCGAGTGCAGCGGGTTGCGGTCGCCGCACATGCGGTAGAGCAGCGCCTGCTGCGGGAGGGTGGGGGTGAGGACCTCGAAATCCGGTGCCCGGTCCGGAAGTTCGGTCTTCGCGCTGGGGCCGCGGTCGCCGCCGAAGCCGCCCTCGCCCTTGGCGAAGATGGAGGAGCGCGACGTCCACAGGGGTTCGCCGTCGGAGCCGACGGCGGTGTCCTCGCGCCAGATGACGGCATTGGAGCCCTTGTCCCAGATCTCGCTGATGCGGCCGGAGATGCTGCCCTTGCCGGAGGCCGGGATCGGGCGGTGCACGATGATCTCCTGGCTGCCGTGCACGACCTTCGCCAGATCGATGTCGATGCCGTCGAACTTCACCTTCGGCGGCTCGGTCTCGTGGAAGGACGGCGCGACGGTCGCGAACGACGGCAGCACCTGCGGCTCGCGATCGTCGACGTAGCGCAGCTCGGCGGCGTCGGTCCAGCGGTTGCCCGCGCCGAGCGCCAGGTTGTAGGTCTGCACATCACTGGCGGACCAGCTGAATTCGCGCGCGGGGATCTGCGCGCCGAGCGCGACACTCAAATCGATGGGCATGAAAGGTTCTCCTCGTCACTCGCGTCCGATGGTCCGGCGCGGCTCGCCTCCCCGCAAGCCGCCGCCCCGCTGACCGGGTCGCGCTCGAAAGTCTGGTTCCCGGCCCGCCGCGGGAAAGAGCGTTCGCGGCGGCGGGCACGGGCTGTTCAGTTGTCCGCGCCCCGCCGGGATAGAGCGGTACGGCGGGGCATGCGGGGTGGGTTGGGCGCGGACTCGACGTGACCCGACTCGCGCCCAACCCGATCCTGAACCGGGTTGGGACGGTTCAGGACGCTTCTTGGGAAGACACCGTCTCGGCTACCGGGGCGCCGTTCTTCGCCTTGGCGGCGATGTCCAGGGCGGCCAGGTAGCCGAAGGTGATGGCGGGGCCGATGGTCGCGCCGGGACCGGCGTAGGTGTGTCCCATGACCGGGGACGAGGTGTTGCCGGCGGCGTACAGGCCCTCGATGACGGTCCCGTCCTCGCGCAGCACGCGGGCATCGTTGTCGGTGACCAAGCCGCCCTTGGTGCCGAGGTCGCCGGGGACCATCTTCACCGCGTAGAACGGGCCGACCTCGAGCTTGTTCAGGCACGGGTTCGGCTTGATGGTCTGGTCGCCGTAGTACCGGTCGTAGGCGCTGTCGCCGCGGTTGTAGTCGAGGTCCTTGCCGGTCGCGGCGAAGCCGTTGAAGCGCTCGATGGTGGCGGCCAGCTGGTCGGCGGGGACGCCGATCTTCTCGGCCAGTTCGGCCACCGTGGGCGCGACGACGATCAGGTCGTTTTCCATCCAGCGGGACGGAATCCGCTGGCCAGGCTGCAATCCGGCGAAGATGTACCGGGACCGGTAGCGCTGATCGAACACCAGCCAGCACGGCACGTTCTCGCCCGGACCCTCACCCTGCCCGTATTCGCCGCCGTACATGGTGTGCACAGCCTCGACGTAAGGAGCGGACTCATTACCGAATCGCTGACCTTGCGTATTGATCATGATGCTGCCGGGCAGATTCCGCTCCGCGAGGCAGAACCAGGGCTTTCCTTCACCGCGGAAGGTGGTCGGACCCCACCAGGCGTCGTCCATGAAGTCGATGTCCGCGCCCGCCGCGATGCCGGCCCGGATGCCGTCGCCGGTATTGGCGGCCGCGCCCGTGGTCCACTCGGTGGTGATGGGCTCGCGCTGGTACTTGTGCCGCATATCGGCGTTGTGCTCGAAACCGCCGCTGGCCAGGATGACGCCGTACTTGGCATTGAACCGGACGGCCTGCCCGTTCTCCTCGGCGTCGACGCCGGTGACCACGCCGTTGTCGATGACCAGTCCGGTGAGCGGGGTGTTCAGCAGCACCGGCACATTCGCGTCCAGCAGGCCCTTGCGCAGGCCGGCGATGATGGCCTGGCCCATGCCGACCAGCGCCTTGCCGGTGACCTTGCCCCACGCCCAGCGGGTGCCGACGCGCAGCACGCGCGCGATGCCGACCGGGTGGCGGCGAATCAGGTTGAGCTTCTTGTAGTCCGCCTGCATGACGACGACGTTCAGCGGCGCCTTGCTGTAGGCCGGCTCCAGCTTGAAGCGCTCCTGGCCCAGGACTTTGAGGTTGAACGGCTTGGGCTCGCAGCTGCGGCCGTCCGCCTTGCCGCCCGGTGCCTCCGGGTAGTAGTCGGAGTAGCCGGGTACCCAGGTCATCTTCAGGGCGGAGTGGTCGAGCACGTAGTCGAAGGCTTCGGCGCCGCGATCGATGTAGGTGTCGATCTTCTCCTTGGGCACCACGTCGCCGATGATGCTGTACAGGTAGGTGCGCGCCTCGTCGAGGTCGTTCCCACGGCCCGCGGCCTTCAGCACCTTGTTTCCGGGAATCCAGACGCCACCGCCCGATCGCGCGGTAGAACCGCCGTAATGAGCGGCCTTTTCGATGAGCACCGTGCGCAGACCGTGGTGCGCAGCGGTGAGGGCGGCGGACATACCGGCGGCACCGCTGCCGACCACCACCACGTCGTAATCCCGATCAGTCATGTAGAACACGTTATAGAATCGATCCTGGTTTGGTCTATGTTGGTCTGGCAGATGGGACTGCTGAAGCGACGTTATTCACAAAAACTCGTTTCAGTTTCTAGTCTCGTTACTGGATGGCCACCGGCCGGTACCCCCGATGGAAGGAACACAGCGTGCTGACCGACGCGCTACGTAAGGAACTGGCCGACGAGCTCGCGGCGGCCGAGCGGACCCGGGTTCCGATCGATCCGCTGGCCGTGCGGCATCCCGAGATCGACGTGGTCGATGCCTACGAGATCCAGCTCATCAATATGCGGCAGCGCTTCGACGGCGGCGCCAAGGTCGTGGGCCACAAGGTGGGCCTGTCCTCCAAGGCCATGCAGCAGATGATGGGTGTGGACGAACCCGACTACGGGCACCTGCTCGCGGAGATGGAAGTCTTCGAAGACATTCCGGTCGACACCTCCAAGTACCTGTACCCGCGCGTCGAGGTCGAGGTCGGCTTCATCCTGGGCGCCGACCTGCCCGGCGAGGACTGCACCGAGGAGGACGTGCGCAAGGCCACCGTCGCCTACGCGCCCTCCATCGAGCTCATCGACACCCGCATCAAGGACTGGAAGATCGCGCTCTGCGACACCATTGCCGACAATGCGTCCTCCGCCGGCTACGTGCTGGGCAAGCAGCGGGTCTCACCGGATCAGCTGGATATCAAGAACATCGACGCCGTGCTGACCCGCAATAGCGAGGTCATCGCCGAGGGCCGCTCGGACGCCGTGCTGGGTGACCCGACCATCGCGGTGGCGTGGCTGGCGCGCAAGGTCGCCTCCTTCGGGGTGCGCCTCAAGGCCGGCGACATCGTGCTGCCCGGCTCCTGCACCCGCGCCATCGACGCCCGCCCGGGCGACGAGTTCATCGCCGAGTTCGCCGGACTCGGTTCCGTCCATCTGGGTTTCGCGTAGACCTGAGCCGATCAGGCCGCGTCGCACAGACACTGACCTCACCGAGTAGGAGAAAGCCGTGACTGCAAGCAAAGTCACCGCCGCGATCGTCGGGTCCGGCAATATCAGCACCGATCTGCTGTACAAGCTGCTGCGTTCGGAGAAGATCGAGCCGCGCTGGATGATCGGCATCGACCCGGAGTCCGAGGGCCTCAAGCGCGCCCGCGGCCTGGGCCTGGAGACCTCCGCCGAGGGCGCGGACTGGCTGCTGGCGCTGCCGGAGAAGCCGGACCTGCTGTTCGAGGCCACCTCCGCGTACGTGCACCGGGCCTACGCGCCCAAGTACGCCGAGGCCGGCATCCGCGCCATCGACCTCACCCCCGCCGCCGTGGGCCCGGCCGTGATTCCGCCGGTCAACCTCGACTCGCTGCGCGACGAGATGAACGTCAACATGATCACCTGCGGTGGACAGGCGACCATTCCGATGGTGCACGCGGTTTCTCGCGTGGTTCCCGTCGAGTACGCCGAGATCGTGGCGTCGGTGTCCTCCGTGTCCGCCGGTCCCGGCACTCGCGCGAACATCGACGAGTTCACCAAGACCACCTCCGCCGGTGTCGAGACCATCGGTGGGGCGAAGCGGGGCAAGGCGATCATCATCCTGAACCCGGCCGAGCCGCCGATGATCATGCGCGACACCATCTTCTGCGCCATCCCCGAGGACGCCGACCGCGACGCCATCACCGAGTCGGTGCACCGGATGGAGAAGTCCATCCAGGAGTACGTGCCCGGCTACCGGCTGCTCAACGAGCCGCAGTTCGACGAGCCGTCGCTGGTTTCCGGTGGCATGGCAAAGGTTTCGATCTTCGTCGAGGTCGAGGGCGCGGGCGACTTCCTGCCGCCGTACTCGGGCAACCTCGACATCATGACGGCCGCCGCCACTCAGGTGGGCAATGTGCTGGCCGACCAGATCATCTCGGCTCGGGTGTAAGGAGTTCCGACAGTGAGCAATTCGAACGCTGAATCCAATTCACCGCTCGCGGTGGCGAAGCCGTTCTCGGCGGATCTGGACATCCGGGTCACCGACACCAGCCTGCGTGACGGCTCGCACCACAAGCGGCACCAGTTCACCGTGCAGGAAGTGCGCGACATCGTCGCCTCCCTCGACGCGGCGGGCGTGCCGGTCCTCGAGGTCACCCACGGTGACGGCCTGGGCGGTTCCTCGTTCAACTACGGTTTCTCGAAAACCCCTGAGCAGGAACTGATCAAGGCCGCCGCGGAGACCGCCAAGCAGGCCAAGATCGCCTTCCTCATGCTGCCGGGCGTCGGCGTCAAGGAAGACATCAAGATCTCGCAGGACAATGGCGCGAGCATCTGCCGCATCGCCACCCACTGCACCGAGGCCGACGTCTCGATCCAGCACTTCAACATGGCCCGCGACCTCGGCCTCGAGACCGTCGGCTTCCTGATGATGGCGCACTCCACCACCCCGGAGAACCTCGCCGAGCAGGCCCGCATCATGGCCGACGCGGGCTGCCAGTGCGTGTACGTCGTCGACTCCGCCGGTGCGCTGGTGCTGGAGCAGGTCACCGACCGCGTCTCCGCCCTGGTCGCCGAGCTCGGCAATGACGCGCAGGTCGGCTTCCACGGCCACGAGAACCTGGGCCTGGCCGTCGCCAACTCGGTCTACGCCGTGCGCGCCGGCGCCACCCAGATCGACGGCAGCGCACGCCGTTTCGGCGCGGGCGCGGGCAACCTCCCCGTCGAGGCCTTCATCGGCGTCTGCGACAAGCTCGGCATCAAGACCGGCGTCGACTTCTTCGCCGTCACCGATGCCGCCGAGGATGTCGTCCGCCCGGCCATGCCGAGCGAATGCCTCCTAGATCGCCAGGCCCTCATGATGGGCTACGCCGGCGTCTACTCGTCGTTCCTGCGCCACGCCGAGCGCCAGGCCGAGCGCTACGGCGTCTCCGCCGCCGAAATGCTCGTCCGCGCCGGCCAGCGCAAGCTGGTGGGCGGCCAGGAAGACCAGCTCATCGACATCGCTCTGGAACTCCAGCGCGAAAAGGAAAAGTCGGCCGCCAACGCCTGACCCCACCCCTTCACTGGGCCGCAACCGACTCCGGTTGCGGCCCAGCGGCGTTTTCGGCACCGGTTCAATGACCGATCAGTAAGCTGACCAGCGTCTTCTGCCGATCTGCCCGCCCTTGATGTATCTAACCTGATATCATCGATTCAGGCTTGTATATCTGGAGGTGGCTCATGGCTCGGACGGTGATCGACCTTGACGATCAGCTGGTAGCCGACGCGTCGAAGGCCCTTGGGACAACGACGAAGAAAGACACCGTGAATGCGGCCCTTCGGGAAATTCTCGAGATCCGCCGCCGTGCGGTCGCGCTGACGCGGCTACAGGAACTGGTCGCCGATGGCGCGATCGATGTGGAGATATTCGAAGACAAGCGGAACTATCGCCGGTGAACGGGGCGCAGTTCCTCATCGACACGAGCGCTCTGGTTCCGCTGCTGCGTCAGGAGCCGGACGGGGTGGTGTGGCAGCGCGTCGCCGCCGCAGGGCTGATCGCGATCTGCCCGATCACCGAACTCGAGTTCTTTTACAGTGCGCGCTCGATTGCCGATCGCGAGTCGCTGATCGAGCAGATTCGCATTCTGTTCGGCTGGGAGCCGGTCGACGATCGTGCCTACCGGCGGGCATGGGAAGTGCAGGGCGAGTTGACCAGTCGAGGGCAGCACCGCAGCGCGGGACCGGTCGACCTCGTCGTCGCGGCTACCGCCGAACTCAGGGGTCTGACCTTGCTGCACCGCGACCGCGACTTCGATTGCATCGCAGCCATAACCGGCCAGCCTCATCGTCGACTGGGAACTCCCTGATCCAGCGGTTCCCTTGTCACCTCGATCTGCGCAGGGTGGCTTCATACTCGAGGACCGCAAGGAGGTCGTCGGGTTCGAGGTCTGGGTAGTCGTCGAGGATTTCGGCAGTGGGCATCCCGGCGGCAAGCAGTTCCAGCAGCATCTCGACGGTGTAGCGCAGCCCGCGAATCGTCGGCTTGCCATGGCATACGGCCGGGCTGGATGTGATGCGGTCCAGGCGGGACATGGCACAACCTTAGAGGGCCTGCGTTTCCGATCCGCTGGTATTCGGATTGGTCTGGCATCAACTGGCTCTACGTCTTCCAATGGATACGATTGGATAAAAATGAGAGATCTGAGGCCATTCAGGGTCTTGTAACTTCCGCCTAGCGTTGTCCTCGTTCGGTTCGATGAACGGGCCGGGGAAAAGCGTTGGAGGACAGAGCGATGCGTGCGGTGGTTCAGAAGAGCTTCGGTGGGCCTGAGGTGCTGGAGGTTGTAGAGGTCGAGAAGCCGGAGTTGCTTTCGGGGGAGGTGCTGGTTCGGGTGAAGGCCAGTGCGGTCAATCCTGTTGATGTGGCGGTGCGGTCGGGGGCGTTCCCGTTGCTGGGGGAGCCGCCGTTCGGGGTTGGGTGGGATATCTCCGGGGTGGTGGAGGCTGCTGGGCCGGGGGCGCGGTATGAGATCGGGGAAGAGGTTTATGGGATGCCGTTCTTTCCTCGGGCCGCAACGGGTTACGCGGAGTATGTGGCTACGCCCTCGCGGCAGGTGGCTCGGAAGCCGAAGTCGCTGAGTCATGTTGAGGCTGCGGCGCTGCCGCTGGCGGCGCTGACCGCGTGGCAGGGGCTGGTGGACAAGGCGGGGGTCGGGGAGGGGGATCGGGTGCTGGTTCACCGGGCGGCCGGTGGGGTCGGGCATCTGGCGGTGCAGATTGCGAAGGCGCGGGGTGCGTATGTGATCGCGCTGGCCAGTGCCGGGAAGCACGACTATGTGAAGAGCCTCGGGGCCGATGAGGTGATCGATTACCGGACAACCGATTTCACCGCGGTCGTGAAGGATGTCGACATTGTCTTCGACTCTGTCGCCGATGGTGCACGGTCGCTTCAGGTGTTGAAGCCGGGTGGGGTGCTGGTGACCATTCTCGAGCATGTGAACCCGGAGCTGGAGCGGGCCGTGAAGGAAGCCGGGCGCCGGTTCGCGGGTGTTTCTGTGGAACCGGATTACTGGGCGCTGGAGCAGATCGCGGAGCTGGTCGACGCGGGGAAGCTGCGGCCGACCATTGCCGAGACGCTGCCGCTGGAGGAGGCGGGGAAGGCGCACGAGATCGTGGCGTCGGGGCAGACGGTCGGCAAAGTGGTGCTGACCGTCGAGTGAGGGGCGGGGCGAATAATCGGGGCGGGATCCGGGTTGCAGGGCACGGGTTCGAGGTGAAGGAGATCGGTCATGGATGTGCTGAGTGAGGCCCTGGCTTCGATGCGGACCGGTGCGCCGAACTCGGTGCGGACGGATGGACGGGCGCCGTGGGCGCTGCAGCTGCCGTCGACGGCGGGTGCGGGATTCCACGTGGTGCTGCACGGGACCTGCTGGTTCTATCCCTCGGACAGCAGTGCCCGGCCGATCGCGCTCGGGCCCGGTGATGTGGTCTTCGTCCGGGACGGGGCGGGGCATATTCTCGCCGACCACCCGGACACCCCTCCGGAGGTTCCCCGGCCCGAGCAGTACACCCAGCGTCCGCCCGTGGGCGCGTTGCAGATCGGCGGGGACGGCCCGGCCACCAGTCTGCTCTGCGGCAACTATCACCTCGACGGGCAGCGGCCGCATCCGTTGCTGCGGCAGCTCCCGGAGGTGGTCCATCTGCCCGCCCGCCACGGCCGGCACCCGGAGTTGAATGCCGCGATCCAGCTGCTCGGCGCGGAGCTCGACAATCCGCGCATCGGATCGCACGGCATCGTGCCGGCCCTGATCGACTCGCTGCTGCTGTACATCCTGCGCGCCTGGATCGAGGAGCAGCCGCAATCCGAGGCGGTGGGATGGGCTGCGGCGCTGCGTGATCCGGCCGTCGCCCCGGCGCTCGAAGCCATGCACGGCGATCCGGCCGCGCCCTGGACCGTGCAGTCCCTCGCCGACCACGCGGGCCTGTCCCGCGCCGCGTTCGCCCGCAAGTTCAATGCCATGGTCGGCGAACCGCCGCTGGCGTACCTGACCCGCTGGCGGCTCACCACGGCGGCCCGCCTGTTGCGCGAGGACGAGCTGGCCATCGAAAAAGTCGCGGCCCGAGCGGGATACAGCTCGGAGTTCGCGTTCGGGAAGGCGTTCAAACGCGAATATGGCCTGGCCCCAGGCCAATATCGTCGCCAAGCCCGCGCCGCCGCCTGACTTGTACACATGTGGAAGGGCCCCTGTGGATGAATCTACAAGGGGCCCTTCGCATTGTCTGGGTAGTTGGGCTTCAGGGGTGAAGCCCCTGAGAGCTACCGAGAGTTGGTCATCTTCACAACCACGTATCGAGAGTGGTGGTCGTGAGGAAGTGTTCGAGGTCCGCGCGCCAGGGCGCGGGCGTCGTCTTCTCCGGTTCGATGGCCGTGTACTGGCCCCGGTAGAAGAGCAGCGGCCTGCCGGAGTCGGTGGACTCCGACAGGGCCTGGACCCGGCCGATCACGATGTAGTGATCGCCGCCGTCGAGCACGTTGTCCACAGTGCACTGGATCGTGGCCAACGCGCCGTCCAGCACCGGGAGGTCCAGTTCCGAGGTGTGCCAGTCGATTCCGGCGAACTTGTCGGGTTCGCGGGAGCCGAAGCGGGCGCACACCGGCTGTTGCTCCTCGGCGAGCATGTTCACGGCGAAGCTGCCGTTGCGTTCGATCGCCGCCCAGGAGCGGGACTCCTTGGTGGGGCAGAAGAGCACCAGCGGCGGATCGAGGGACAGGGCGGCGAACGACTGGCACGCGAAGCCGATGGGGGCCCGCGCGCCGTCGACGCCGTCGAAGGTGGTGATGACGGTGATGCCGGTGCAGAACTGCCCCAGCACGTTCCGGAACTGACGCCCGTCGATGACGGGATTGGCGTCGGTGGTCATTGGCCGCCCCTGTTCGTCTCGCTACTTGAATCCGACGCTGAAGTCGTGGCCCCACAGGCTGACCGCGGTGGATTCCCGCGCGATCCACGAGTGGTCGTCGACTTCCAGTCCCTCACAGCCGAATTCGATGTCGAACCCGCCCGGCGTCTTCATGTAGAACGAGAGCATCTTGTCGTTGATGTGCCGCCCGAGGGTGGCCGACATCTTCACCTTCTTGCGGTTGGCGCGGTCCAGGCAGAGGCCGACGTCGTCGGAGTTCTCCACCTCGACCATGAGGTGCACGATGCCCGTCGGGTTCGGCAGCGGCAGGAACGCCAGCGCGTGGTGGCGCGGGTTGCAGCCGTAGAAGCGCAGCCAGGCCGGGTCGCCGTCGGCGGGACGGCCCACCAGCTGCGGAGGCAGCCGCATGGAGTCGCGCAGCCGGAAGCCCAGCACGTCCTGGTAGAACGCCTGTGCCGCAGCATCGTCCGTGCAGGTGAGGACCACGTGGCCCAGGCCCTGCTCGGCGGTGACGAACTTGTGGCCGTAGGGGCTCACGAAGCGGCGGCCCAGGTACTGCGCGCCGTAGAACGCCTCGAGGGTGTTGCCGGCCGGATCCTGGAACCGGATCATGCCCTCGACCCGGCGCTCGCCGAGCTCCTCCTTGGTGCCCTCGGTGAAGGCGACCCCGGCCTTGGACAGGGTCTCGCGCAGCTGCTGCAGCCCGCGGGCGTCGGTGACCTCCCAGCCCGAGACCAGCAGCCGGTCCTGCTCACCGGGGACGATCACCAGGCGTGCGGCGAAATCGTCCATGCGCAGGTAGAGCGCGTCGGGGTTGAGCCCGTCGCCCTCCATCATGCCGAGCACCTTGAGGCCGTACTCGCGCCAGGCCGCCATATCGGTGGCCTCGATGCGCATGTAGCCGAGCGCCTTGATACTCATGCTCACTTCTCCTTGACGCCGAGCAGGAAGTCGGTTGCCAGGCGGTTGAATTCGTCGAACTTCTCCAGCTGAGCCCAGTGTCCACAACCGCCGAAGACATGCAACTGCACGCGCGGCACCATCTTCAAGGCGACCAGGGCGCCGTCGATCGGGTTGACCCGATCCTCGCGGCCCCAGATCATGAGCACCGGCTGCCGCAGCTTGAACGCGTCGCGCCAGATCATGCCCTTGGCGAAATCGGGTCCGGCGAAGGACTTGCCCATGGCGCGGGTGGCGGCCAGCGACTCCGGCTGCGAGGCCGACGCGAAGCGCTCCTCGACGAGTTCCGGCGTGATCAGCTTCTGGTCGAAGACCATGATCCGCAGGAACGCCTCCAGGTTCTCCTTCGTGGGTTCGAAGTTGAACTTGGACAGCAGCTTCACGCCCTCGGTGGGGTCCGGCGCGAACAGGTTGGTGGACAGGCCGCCCGGGCCCATCAGCACCAGCTTGCCGGCGCGGTCCGGGTAGTCCAGCGCGAAGCGGGTGGCCGCGCCGCCGCCGAGCGAATTGCCCAGCAGGTGTACGCGTTCGGTGATGCCGAGGGTGTCGAGCAGGTCCTTCAGCGCCGATGCCGAGTGCACGAAGTACTGCGGGTGCTCGGTCGGCTTGTCGGACTGGCCGAAGCCCGGCTGGTCGACCGCGAGGACGTGAAAGTCCTTGGCCAGCACCGGAATGTTCTTGGCGAAGTTGGACCACGAGGACGCGCCCGGGCCGCCGCCGTGCAGCAGCACGATGGTGGGGCCGTTGCCGACCCCGGCCTCGTGGTAGTGCAGCTTCAGGTCCGGCCGCACCTGCGCGAAGCGCGAGGTGGACTCGTAGGTGATCTCTCCCACTGCGGTCATGGGGATTACACCATTCCGTCGGTGACCGGGAGACCGAAGGCGTGGGTGCCGTACATGACGTAGGCGCGCTCCGGATCCTGCGAGGCGTGCACGCGGCCGGCGTGGGCGTCACGCCAGAAGCGCTGCAGCGGAGTGCCTTCCACCAGCGCGGTGGCGCCGGCGGCCTCGAACAGGCGGTCGACGGAGGCGATCACGCGGCCGGTGGCGCGCACCTGGTCACGGCGGGCGGCGGCGCGCATCTCGAACGGAACGTCCTTGCCCGCCACGATGCACGCGTACTCGTCGGCGATATTGCCCGACAGCTGACGCCAGGCGGCGTCGATGTCGCTGGCGGCCTCGGCGATCCGGACCTTTGCGAACGGGTCGTCCTTGGTGTTCTCGCCCGCGAAGGCGGCGCGGACGCGCTTGCCCTGGTGCTCGACGTGGGCCTCGTAGGCGCCGTAGCCCATGCCGATGATCGGCGCGGTGATGGTCGCGGGGTGGATGCTGCCCCACGGCATCTTGTACAGCGGGTCGGTATTCTGCTCCAGGCCAGGCGATTTCAGTTCGCCCATGGTTCGCATGCTGAGGAAGCGGTGCCGGGGCACGTACACGTTCTCGACCACGACGGTGTTGGAGCCGGTGCCGCGCAGGCCGACCACGTGCCACACGTCGTTGATCTTGTACTCGCTCCGGGGGATCAGGAACGAGCCGAAGTCGACAGGCTTGCCGTTCTTGATGACCGGTCCGCCGACGAACACCCAGTCGGCGTGGTCGGAGCCGGAGGACCAGGCCCACGAACCATTGACGATGTAGCCCTCGCCGTCCTCGGTCACCACGCCCGCGCCCATCGGGGCGTAGGAGGAGGAGATCCGGACCTCGGTGTCGTTGCCCCACACCTCTTCCTGCGCGCGCTGGTCGAACAGCGCCAGGTGCCAGTTGTGGATGCCGAGGATGCCGGCGCACCAGCCGGTGGAGCCGCATGCGCTGGCGATCTTGCGGACGGTGTCGTAGAAGATCACCGGGTCGCAGGCGTAGCCGCCCCACTGCTTGGGCTGCACGAGCTTGAAGAAGCCGGTCGCCTGCAGATCCTTGACGGTCTGGTCGGGAAGGCGGCGCAGATCCTCGGTCTCCTGGGCGCGCTCACGCAGGGTCGGCAGCAGCGCCTCGACCCGCTCAACTACTTCTTGCGTCATCTCGCCAGTTGCTCCTGCCTGGTGTTACGGGAAGCGGTCTTCGTTTGCCCCTGAGAGTAGAACACGTTCTTATTCCTGTCGAGAACGCAGTACAAGCGCAGCTCAGAGCGCCCCTATCCAGGTAGTGGGACCTATCGCTGGCCAACCGCGAGTCGATTTTGTAACGTGTTCTAGTACATCCATAGGAGGATCAACGATGGCGACAAGCGCCCAAGGGCCCCGCGGGAAGGTCCGCGAGATCGACGTGGGCTCGATGCCCACCCGCTACGCCCGGGGTTGGCACTGCCTCGGCCTTGCCAAGGACTTCCGTGACGGCAAGCCGCATGCGGTCAACGTATTCGGTACCAAGCTGGTCGTTTTCATGAACAGCCAGAACGAACTGAAGGTACTGGACTCCTACTGTCGTCACCTGGGCGGCGACCTCTCCATGGGTGAGGTCAAGGGCGACTCCATCGCGTGCCCGTTCCACGACTGGCGCTGGGGCGGCGACGGCAAGTGCACCGGCATCCCCTACGCGCGGCGCGTGCCCCCGCTGGCCCGCACCCGCGCGTGGATCACGCTCGAGCGCAACGGCCAGCTGTTCGTCTGGCACGACCACGAGGGCAACCCGCCGCCGGACGAGGTGACCATCCCGTACATCGAGGGTCCTTACACCAATGCCGACGGCAGCTCCTCGGAGACGCTCAACGAGGGCTGGACCGACTGGACCTGGCACTCGCTGCTGATCGAGGGCTCCAACTGCCGCGAGATCATCGACAACATCGTGGATATGGCGCACTTCTTCTATATCCACTACGCCTTCCCCACGTTCTTCAAGAACGTGCTCGAGGGTCACGTCGCCACCCAGTACCTGGAGACCAAGGCCCGGCCGGATATCGGCAACGCGGCCAAGGCCGGCATCGACGTGCTGCTCAAGTCCGAGGCGTCGTACTTCGGGCCGTCATACATGATCAACCCGCTGCTCAATATCTACAGCGGCTTCGAGGTCAAGACGGTCCTCATAAACTGCCACTACCCGGTCACGCAGAACTCCTTCATGCTGCAGTGGGGCGTCTCGCTGGAGAAGCCGAAGGGGCTGCCCGAGGAGCAGGCGCAGATGTTCGCGGCCAAGATGACCGAGGGCGTCAGCGAGGGCTTCCTGCAGGACGTCGAGATCTGGAAGCACAAGTCCAAGATCGACAACCCGCTGCTGACCGAGGAGGACGGGCCGGTCTACCAGCTGCGTCGCTGGTACGACCAGTTCTACGTCGATGTCGCCGACATCGACCCGAAGTCGGTGCAGCGCTTCGAATTCGAGATCGACACCTCCAAGGCCAACGAGGCCTGGGGTCTCGAGGTCGAGGAGAACCTGCGGAAGAAGCGGGAGGCCGACGAGGCCGCCGCGCAGGAGGCGAACGTCTGATGACCAGCTGGGCGAAGGCACCCGATTTCGCGGACCGTCCGGAACAGCGAGCACAGGTGCGCGCCCAGACGGTCCTCGACAAAGAGCACTACATGGAGTCGGGGCTGACACCGATCGCGTGTCAGACCTGCGGCACCGAGGTGCTCGTGCGCAAGCACAGCCACAATCAGAAGACGGTGCAGTGGACGGTCGATCCGGCCGCGCACTGCCCGGTCTTCCGCAAGCTGGCCGAGGCCGGGCCGACCACCGGTAAACCGGACTCCTGCCCGAACCTGGAGAAGACCATCGACCACGCGGTCGCGGAGGGTCTGCTCGGGATCGACGACTGAGAGTCGTCGAACCACCGATTTCCTTGCTTCGTGCCCGTCGCGCACAGCGCGGCGGGCACGAGAATCGAAGAGTGGGTTCGCGGTTCAGTCGAGCCGGAAGTCGGCGAAATCGAATCCGGGGGAGACGACACAACTCACCAACACGTAGTCGTCACCTGCCGGACGGGCGGCCTGGCTGATTCCGCCGGGAACCACTGCCTGGGGGCGTTGCCCCTGCTCGACATCGGGTCCGAGGACGATCTCCTCACCCCCGATGTTCAGCAGCAGGGGACCACCTCGATGCCAGAACCAGATCTCGTCCGACGTCACCGTGTGCGGCGCGGACTTCTCACCGGGCAGCAGCAGAAAATAGATGGCCGTGCCGGTCGTGCGCGGGCCCGGGTAGCCTTCCGGCTCGAATTCCACTCCGCTGCGCCAGGTTTCCCGATACCAGCCGCCCTCGGGATGCGGCACCATATCCAGTTCAGCGGCCAGCTTCGGACGGTCGTCGCTCATGGTCCCCACTGTATTGCTGGGCTCGACCGAATTCCCTTTACTGCGAGCGCGTTCGGCCAGGCGTCGTCGACGGCCGTCTCATGCCCCGGTGATCGTCCAGGTGATGCCGCGGGGCGCGAGCGAATCCAGGAAGTCCGCGGCGTCGAAGGCCTCCGAGGGCGTGAGCACACCCGGCTTCACGGCGCCGCCGGCGAGCCGCACGGCCGCTTCGACCGCCATCAGGCCCGAATCCCGGTAGGAATCGACCCCGCTGACCACGCCGCGCCGTGTCCGGCCGTCCGCGGCGGTGGCGTCCACGATCATGTCGTAGCGCAGATCCGAAGCCGCACTCGGCTTTTCCGGCAGGCCGGCGACCAGTTCGGCGGTCAGGCCGGTGATGTTCGCCCGGAACACGCGGTCGACGGCGCCGGTGACGGCGGTGGCGTCGGTGTGGCGCGGGATGGTGAGCACGGCGGGGAAGGCGAACTTGGCCACCTCGGTCGGCTCGGTGTCGCCGGGGTACAGCATGGGCGCCGGATCCGCCGGGCCGGTGCGGAACTCGCCGTCGGCATAGTGCCAGCCGCCCGCGCGGAACCAATCCAGGCTGGCCAGTAGGGTTTTCGCGCTGCCGCGAGAGCCGTCCCCGCCGCTGCGGCTGTGGTGGCTGATCACGAAGCCGACCGGTCCGGCGAGACGCGCGGCGAGTAGATCCGCGAGCAGATCGGCGGGGAGATTGCTGTCGGTCACCGAGGAGAGGACCGTCACCCCGGCACGCTCGGCGCGCGGGCCGTACTCGTCGAGGACCCGGCGGAGGAACAGCTGCTCGCCCGAAATGTCGACATAGTGCGTGCCCGCGTCGAGGGCGGCGGCCAGGATGGGCTCACCGAGGTCCACGTAGGCGGGCAGGCTGCTGATCACCACATCCGCACCGGTGAACGCCGCGACCAGGGCGGCGTGATCGTCGGCCACCGCGATCCGGATCTCGGCTTGCGGCAGCCCGGCCGCGTCGGCAGCGGCGCGCAGCCGATCGGCATTGCGGCCCACCAGGATCGGGGTCAGGCCGCGGCGATCCAGCTCGGACAGGATGTAGCCGCCGGTGTGGCCATTCGCGCCGTACACGGCGATGGTGGGGGGCTGCGTGGTTTCTTGTGTCGTCATATGAATGAAGTTATTCGCGTGCAGTGAGCACATGAATGGCTGAATTACTCAGAACGATGCTCGAAACGCTCATTAAGTGAGCGGTATGGTGTCGATGTGGACATCCTCAGCGAGACCGTAGCCGCCATCCGCACCGGCAACCCGGCCTCGGGACTCTTCACCCGGCACGCGCCGTGGGGCCGTCGCTATCCGAAGGTGCCCGGCGCGGGATTCCATGTGGTGCTTCAGGGTTCGTGCTGGGTGCTGCCGCCCGACGGGGAGCCGGTCGCGCTGGGGGCCGGCGATGTGCTGTTCATGCCGCGCGGCGAGAACCATGATCTGGTCGACGCGCTGGGGACGCCGATCACCGAGGTCGCCGTGCCGGGCGAGCCGCGCGAGATCGCGGGTCCGGGCGCGCGGACGGCGCTGGTGTGCGGTGCGTACGAGCTCGGGCGGCACCGCAGCCACCCGCTGCTCGACGACCTGCCGGAATTCATCCACGTCCCGGCCCGCCCCGGCCGCCACCCGGCCCTGCGGTCCGCGGTCGATCTGCTCGCCGCCGAGATCGCCGAACCGCGACCCGGCACCGATGCCGCCATCCCCGCGCTGCTCGACACCCTGTTGCTGTTCATGCTGCGCGCCTGGTTCGACGAACAGTCCACTGCGCCGACCGGCTGGGCCGGCGCCTTCGGCGACCCCGCCGTATCCGATGCGCTGCGCGCGATTCACGCTGCGCCGGAACGGGCTTGGACGGTCCCGGAGCTGAGCGCCGTCGCCGGGGTCAGTCGCGCCACCCTCGCTCGCCGCTTCCTCGCCACGGTCGGCGAGCCGCCGCTGTCCTATCTGACCCGCTGGCGCATGCTCACCGCGGCGCGGCTGCTGCGCGAGACCGACACCCCGCTGGCCGGCGTGGCGAGGAAGGTCGGCTACCAGAGCGAATTCGCCTTCGCCAAGGCCTTCAAACGCCAGTACGGCTCGGCCCCCGGGCAATACCGCCGCGTCGACGATGAACCCGCTGTTCTGGCGGTCTGAACGCGGGACCGGCTCGTCACGCGGCAGACGGTGGACAGGCGGCGGGCTGGGTGGGGTCGGCATAGGCTGAGCAGTGTGACGGACTGGCGTGCACGCAGGGGACCGATCGGCGTCTTGACCGGCGCGGGGATTTCGACCGACTCCGGAATACCGGATTTCCGTGGGCCGCGCGGGGTTTGGACCGAGGATCCGATCGCGGAGCTGCTGTCGACGTATCAGAACTATGTGGCGGATCCGGAGCTACGCACCCGGGCCTGGCTGGCGCGGCGGGACAATCCGGCCTGGCGGGCGACACCCAATGCGGCACATCAGGCCCTGGTGCGGCTGGCTGCCTCGGGGCGGGAGGTCGGCATCATCACGCAGAACATCGACCGGCTGCACCAGCGGGCCGGGTCGGACAGCGTGGTGGAGATCCACGGCAATATGTTCGAAGTCGTCTGCATCGACTGCGATTTCACCGATTCCATGGCCGCCACCCTGGAACGGGTGGCCGCGGGCGAGCCGGATCCGGCGTGCCCGGACTGCGGCGGCATCCTGAAGGCGGCCACCGTCATGTTCGGCCAGCAGCTCGACACCGCCGCCATTCGCGCGGCGGTGCAGATCGCCGAGAATGCCGAAATCTTTCTGGCCGTGGGCAGTTCACTCCAGGTCGAGCCCGCCGCGTCCATGTGCGCGGTGGCGGTGGACGCGGGGGCCGATCTGGTCATCGTGAACAACGAGCCGACCCCCTACGACGACTACGCCGCCGAGATCGTGCGCGACCCGATCGGGGCGGCGCTGCCCCGGCTGGTGTCGGAGATCCTGGGGGACTGAGGGTTTCAGCTGAACGGCGTCTTGGGGCGCGGCACCATCTCGCCGTCCACCCAGATGTCGACCTTCTCGTTGTAGAACGAGGCCAGCCCGGCGATCTTCTGGCTCTCCGGCAGCGGGGTGCGGTAGATCCACACCAGGTCCGGGTGGCTGGTCTCGCCCAGCTGGATGTTCCAGTACTCGGCGTGGCCCTTGTACGGGCACGACGTCCTGGTCGCCGACGGCCGCAGCAGGTCCATGCGGATATCGGTGAGCGGCAGGTAGTAGCGGGCGGGCAGCCCGGTCTCGAACAGGATGCGCGGGGAGTGCGAATCGGCCAGGGTCTGGCCGTCCAGTTCGACCCGGATGTGGCGGGAGCTGGCGAGGATGTCCACCCGGGTGTACGGGTCGCGGGGGTGGACGTAGATGGGCTCGTCCTCCTCGAACCACTCGTCCATGGCCTGGAAGTCCAGCTTCACCAGGTCGCGCAGTTCCGGAATCGGGGAGTCCAGGTGCCGGACGGCCGCGCCCGCCGCGGTGACGTCGTCGGCGATCACATCGAATTCGGTGCCGTCCCCGCGGCTGGGGGAGTGGCGGGTCTTGCCATTGGGTTCCAGCTTCACCCGCAGGTCGGCGACCGGCAGATAGTAGGTGGGGTAGTGGGGTCCCTCCCATACCAGCGTCGGATTGACGGTATCGGCGGCCAGGTGACCGCCCAGGTAGGCGCGTACCCGCTTGGCGCTCGGTTCGACGCGTACCCGGCCACGCTGTGTCTCGGTCATACCTCCTGACGGTACGCCGGTGGGTAAACCGCTGTCGGGGAGCAGGATTCGCGTACCGGCGACAGCCCGGGAAACCGTGGCCCGACCGGCGATTTTCCCTGCCTGACCAGGGTCGATATGGTGTTCGGGCAACACTCGAGCAACACAAGAAGGTGGCGGTCTGATGTCGGAAACCGGCAGTGTCCAGAAGCCGGAGCCCGGCAGTGCCTTGAAGCCGGAGCCCGGCAGTGCCCTGAAGCCGGAACCCGGCAGTGCCCAGCTGACGGAACCGGGCGGCGAGCAGCAGGGACTGCGCACCGGACTCCGGCGCCGGCACATGACGATGATCGCCATCGGCGGCGCGATCGGTGCGGGCCTGTTCGTGGGCAGCGGCTCGGTCATCCAGACCGCCGGGCCCGCCGCCATCCTGTCCTACGCGGGCGCCGGACTCGTCGTGCTGTGCGTACTGCGGGCGCTCGGCGAAATGGTGGTGGCCCGCCCGGTCGCCGGATCCATGGGCGAGTACGCGCGGATGGCCATGGGACCGTTCGCCGGATTCACCGTCGGCTGGCTGTACTGGTACCTCTACGTGATCCTGGTCGGGGCCGAGGCGGTGGCCGGCGCGGCCATTCTCGGCAACTGGATCGACCTCGACCAGTGGGTCCTGTCCGCCGGGCTGCTGATCGTCATGACCGTGGTCAACCTGGTGTCGGTGAAGTCGTTCGGCGAGTTCGAGTTCTGGTTCGCCTCCATCAAGGTGGTGGCGATCGTGGCCTTCCTGGCCATCGGACTGGCCTGGGTGTTCGGGCTGTGGCCGGGCTCGGACGCGGGTTTCGCCAACCTGACCGGGCACGGCGGCTTCGCGCCCAACGGGATCGGCGGCGTCTTCTCCGCCATCGTGGTGGTGATGTTCGCGTTCGGTGGCACCGAGATCGTGACGGTGGCGGCCGCGGAATCCAAGGAGCCGGGCCCGGCGGTGGCCCGTGCCACCAACAATGTGCTGTGGCGGGTCGGCCTGTTCTATGTGGCCTCGATCTTCCTGGTGGTGACCATCCTGCCGTGGAACGACGCCAAGGTGCTGACAAGCCCGTTCGTGAGCGCGCTCGAGCACATCGGGATTCCGGCCGCCGGCACCATCATGCAGGTCGTCATCCTGACCGCGGTGCTGTCGGTGCTGAACTCGGCCATCTACGTCTCCTCCCGCATGCTCTACGTCCTCACCCGCGACGGCGACGCCCCCGCCTCCCTGGTGAAGCTGAACAAGCGCGGCGTCCCCGCCCGGGCCGTCCTGCTCGGCACCGTCGCCGCCTGGGGTGCGGTCATCGCCTCCTACGTCTCACCCGACCAGGTCTTCACCTTCCTGGTGAACTCCATCGGCGTCGTCCTGGCCTTCGTCTACGTGGCGATCATGTTCTCCCAGTTGCGACTTCGCGCCCGCCTGCGCCGCGAGGACCCCTCCGCCCTCACCTACCGCATGTGGGGCTACCCCTACATCAGCTGGGCCGTCATCATCGCCCTGTTCGCCGTCTTCGTAGCCATGGCCCGCAACCCCGACCAGCGCAACCAGCTCATCGCCTCCACCATCAGCCTCCTGGCAGTCATGGCGATCTACCCCCTGCGCGCCAAATTCGGCCGCAAGAAGCCGGTCCGCAACGTCGAGATCCTCCACCACTGACCCGAATCCCCTGCGCCACACCGATTCCCACAACGAATCGGGCGATTCCCGTCGAGATGACCGGTTATCGAACAATCTTTCGATAACCGACCTACCGTCGTGCTCATGGTCAGCTCGGAACATGAAGCGATGCACCGGCTTTTCCGAAGTCACCCAGACGGTTCCGCCATGGTCCCGGCCGGCTCCGGCGAGCTCGGTCTGGGCAATACCCCGGCCGCACAGACATGGAGGCAGTTGATGACCGTGGATCTCTCGATGCCTGGTTCGATCGTTCGCTCACCGCGAGCTCGATAACCGAGATTCTCGGCAAGGAGGGATAGCTCTCGAGCCCGGTGTTTACTGCGTGGGTTTGACGACGACCGCGGTGCCGTAGGCGGCGACCTCGCTCATGGTGTTGGCGATTTCGTTGCAGTCGAAGCGCATGGCGATCACCGCGTTCGCGCCATAGGCCATGGCATGTTGGCACATTCGCATGATGGCCTCGTGCCGCGACTGGTACAGCAGCTGGGTGTATTCGTGGATTTCGCCGCCGCCCAGGGCGCGGAAGCCGGCTGCGAAGTTGGCGCCCAGGCCGCGGCTGCGGACGGTCAGGCCTGCGACCTCGCCGATCACCTTGACGATTTCCTGGCCGGGGACATCGTTCATGGTGGAGACCAGGATCGGGAACTGCGGGCCAGGTTGCTGCTGCGGTTGCGGCTGGCCCTGCTGCGGGTAGGGGGCCTGGCCCTGCGGGGGATACGGCTGTTGGCCTTGCTGCGGGTACTGCTGCTGGTATGGCTGTTGCGGCGGCATCGGTTGGTTCATGAGCGGGATCGTACGGGGTCGAATCGAACGCGGACCGAACCGGAATGGCACGGCCCGCATCGGGTTTGCCCGGGTCAGGCGGTGAATGCCGGGGCGTTGCGGCGGGCGAATTCGGCGAAGGTGGTTGGGGTGACGCCGAAGCGTTCGTGGGTGGACACGTCGATATGGGCTTCGGGGGATCCGGCGCGGCCGGCGTAGAGCTCGTCGAGCAGGTCGATGACCGGGCCGGGTAGACCCTGCTCGGCGTGCAGCTCGCGTTTGCGCCAGCGGGTCACGAGCTCGTAGGTGAACGTGGTTCCCGTTGCTGCGGAAAGCTGTTCGACGATCTCGGTGGAGGTCAGGGCCTCGGGGCCGGTCATGTCGAACGCCTGGCCTTCGATGCCCTCGGCCCGCATCATGGCGACGCAGACTTCGGCGACGTCCTGGATGTCGACCGGGGCCAGTCTGCTCGCACCGATCGGCATGACCAGCGCGTGGCGGGCACTGTCGACTCCGGTCAGCGCCTCCGGCAGGTACATCTGCATGAACTGGCTGGGGCGCAAATGCGTCCATTCGAGGCCGGAAGCCTCCAGATAGGCCTCGATCTCCAAATGCCAGCGGGTGCCGCGAAAAGCCGTGAGATCGAAGGTGGTTCCGGATTCCTTGCCGCCGAATTTCACGATGTGCCGCACCCCGAATTGTTTGGCGGCGTCGATGAATCGGCACTGGGTTTCCAGCATGCGGTCGCGCGGGGAGGAGATCATCAGCGCCCGGTCGACGTCCTCCATGGCGGGTCCGAGAGTGTCGGCGTGCAGCATGTCGCCGACCACGACCTCTATTGTCGGTTCCGCCGCGGCGAGCTGCACGGCCTTGGCGGGGTCGCGCACCAGCACGCGAACCGGGACCTGCTGTTTCACGAACTCGCGCAGGACGATGGAACCGGCCGCGCCGGTGACTCCGGTGAGCAGGAACATGGGTCTACCTCACTTCTGAATGAATGCGGATGCGAAGGTGCGCAGGGTGGTCGGGATAGAGACCACGCCGGCCCGCGAAAGGAATCGCCGCCCTCAGTGCCCCGGATCGACCTCGGGAAACCCGAAGTGGCGCACCATGCCCGGGTCGATGAAGGCGGTCACGTGGGTGACGTGCCGGTCGTCGACGGCCAGCACCACCACGCCGAACGCGGTGAGCGCCGGGTCCGCGTGCTCGCCCCGGTAGGCGACCATGGCGGGCTGCCCGTTCGCGATCACCGGATACAGCCGGTACTCCCCGGAGCGCGCCCAGATCAGCAGCCGCTCGATGCAGTGCGTCTTGCCCGCCAGCCAGCGGCCCGTCGCGGTGGATTCGAGAATGGCGTCGTCGCGCAGCAGCTCGGTGAGCCCGGCCACGTCCGCGTTCTCGAACGCGGTGAGATAGCGCTCCAGCAGGGCCCGCGCGTGCGGGGAATCCGGTTCGATGACCGCGTCCGCTCGCGGGGACACCTCGTCGAGTTTGGCGCGGGCCCGCTGTAGTGCGCTCTTGGTCGCCGCGAGACTCATGCCGAGCATGTCGGCGACCTCCGCGGCCGGGTAGGCCAGCACCTCCCGCAGGATGAACACGGCCCGCTGCCGTGGCGGCAGATGCTGCAGGCTTGCCACGAGCGCCAGCCGCAGACTCGACCGACCGGCGACGATCTCGGCCGGGTCCGTATCCGGCCAGCGCTCGGGGAACGGTTCCAGCCACAGCTGTTCCAGTTTGGGCCCGGATCCCGCCGCGGCGGGCCCCAATCCGGATGGCAGTACCCGGCGCTGCTTGTTCGTGACCGCGGTCAGGCACAGGTTGGTGGCGATCCGATACAGCCAGTTCCGCGTCGACGCCCGCCCCTCGAATGCCTCCCAACCCCGCCAGGCTCGCAGATATGTTTCCTGTACCAGGTCCTCGGCCTCGTGCGCCGAGCCGACCATCCGATAGCAGTGCGCGATCAGCTCGCCGCGATACGCCTCGGCGGCACGCAGGAATTCCTCGCGATCGAGATCACCGGACACGGTCGACGGCATGGCAGCTCCCCGGGACGTAGCGATGTCGATATTCAGACGACCCGGACAGTCGAAAGTAATCGCCAGGGGTGGCGACGTGCGGATATGTGAACGGACCGCACCCCTTGGGATGCGGTCCGCGGCGTGGACGGATCAGTCTTCGCCGAAGGTGATGGCCTGGGCCTCCACCTGGCTGTGGGTCGCGGGGGCGTGATCGTCCATGTGGGACAGGAGGTTTCGGCCGAAGAACAGGACGGCGACCGCGGCGGCGGTGCAGGCGGCGCCGACCCAGAAGGGAAGAGACGCCTGGTGTTCGCCGAGTTTGCCTGCCAGGTAGGGGGCGGCCGCGCCGCCGGCGAAGCGGACGAAGCTGTAGGCGGCCGAGGCGGTGGAGCGTTCGACGGGGGCGGCCTCCATGACGGCCTCGGTGATCAGGGTGTTGTTGACGCCGAGGAACAGGCCCGCCAGGACGGTGCCGACGATGAGGACCGGCTTGTGGTCGGTGAACACGGCCATGACCGCGAGATCCGCCGCGAACAGGGCGAGCGCGAGCGCCATCATGGGCACGGTTCCGAAGGCGCGCTGCAGTTTCGGGGCGAAGACCACCGAGGACAGGGCGAGCAGCAGACCCCAGCCGAAGAAGATGAATCCGATCGAATAGGTGCCCATGTTCAGAGGGAACGGGGTGTACGCGAGCAGGGTGAAGAAGCCGTAGTTGTAGAGCAGCGCGGTCACGCTCACCAGCAGCAGGCCCGGGTAGGTGAGGGCCTTGAACGGCGCGACGATCGAGGTCGGCTGCGCGGGCTTCGGCGACTCCGGCAGCAGCACCACCAGGGCGATGAACGCGACCGCCATCAGGACCGAGACGCCGAAGAACGGTGCGCGCCAGGTGAAGTGGCCGAGGAAGCCGCCCACCAGCGGACCCGACGCGATGCCGATGCCCAGCGCCGCCTCGTAGAGGATGATGGCGCGGGCGACGCCGCCGGTGGCCGCACCCACGATGGTGGCCAGCGCGGTGGCGATGAACAGCGCATTGCCCAGACCCCAGCCGGCGCGGAAGCCCACGATCTGCCCGACCGTGCTGGAACTGCCTGCGAGAGCTGCGAACACGACGATGATGGCCAGGCCGGCCAGCAGGGTCCTCTTGGCCCCGAAGCGGCTGGAGATGACACCGGTGATGAGCATGGCCACGCCCGTGACCAGCATGTAGCTGGTGAACAGCAGTGTCACCTGGGACGGTGAGGCGTGCAGCTGCTCGCCGATCGGCTTGAGGATCGGATCCACCAGCCCGATGCCCATGAAGGCGATGACCGAGGCGAAGGCGACGGCCCACACCGATTTGGGCTGCTTGGGTTTCGAGGTGGCGGCGCTGGTTTTCGACAGAGTGGCGTTGTCGGGGCCGACGGCCGCGGGGAAGGCGGGCCGGGTGATCGGGCTGGTGGTCACTGGAGAGTCCTCATCTACGAATGATGGTGAGTCGCAGCTGCTTTCGGTCGAGTTGCGAGGGGCCGGATTCAGGCTCCGGCGGCCTTGAAGGCCTCGGCGAGGTCGTTCAGGTCCCGGCTCAGGCGGGTGAGCAGGGCCGGATCGAGGTCGGGAAGGCGTGCGGCGAGGGAGTTTCCGAGGTGGTCCCGGGCGGCGGCCAGCCGGTCTCGTCCCGCGGGCGTGAGTTCGACGACCACGGCTCTGGAGTCGTCGGGATCCTTGGTCCGCGTGGCGAGACCGGCGTCGGTCAGCCGTCCGATCAGCGCCGTTGCTGCCGGTTGCGAGCATCGGTCGAGGCGAGCGAACTCGCTGATCCGCAGGGGGCCGTACTCGTCGAGGGTCCCGAGGGCCCGCATGACGGCGTGCGGAAGATCGATGCCGCCGAGTACTCCTGCCAAGCGGTTGAGCCGTGAGGTGGCGACGACGATGTCGACCAGCCTGTCCCCGGTGTCCTCCGGGGTGAGCTCGGTTGCCTGTCTCAGCTGCACCCGTCGATTGTTGCATAAGCTAACTATCTAATTACATAGGCTAACGATATTTGGTCGCGTGAGATACGGCACAACGCAAACGGCCCGTGCGCAGCGAACTGCGCACGGGCCGTTTCCGGAAAG